>JABFXA010000239.1 GCA_013361955.1 Nocardioidaceae bacterium | reverse complement strand
AGCCGGTGCGCGCCACCGCGCCGGTCGGGACGGCTCGCACCGGCGGCCGCGCCCGCGAGGTGCCGCGGCCGGGCCAGGGCGATGCGGGTCAGCCACCACAGGCACACCAGGCTGCCGAGCTGCAGCACCGCGAGGATCACGAACCAGCGCGGACGCACCCCCTCCAGCTGCGGGAAGGCGTCGAGCAGCGCCGCGAGGCTCGGCGCGACGACGTACAGCCCGACGCCGGTGACCGCGAGCGCGACCCCGCGCTTCCCCCATCGCCCGACCCACGACTGCAGGAGGCGCCGCACCGGACCGCCCGGCTCAGGTCGTCCCGGCGACGCGCGAGCGCGCGGACCGCATGCCGAACGCGGTCACGATGGTCAGGAAGCCGTAGCCGAACAGCCAGACCTCCACGACCACGAGCAGCAGCGCGAAGGAGATCTCCGGGTTCAGCACCACGAACGCACCCGCGAGAGCGGTGAGCACGCCGATCGTGAGCGTCCAGCCGCGCGGGGCGGTGGAGGTGGGCACGGGCGCGAGCGCGCGGACCACGTCGAGGAGGCCCTTGAAGACCCACCACAGCCCGACCAGCAGCGCGACCACGACCACGGTCTGCTGAGGTGCTCGCAGCAGCACCAGACCGAGCAGCACCGAGAGGATCCCCGACAGCCCGACGAGCGTGCGGGTGCCGCGGTCCAGCTCACGGGAGCCGACCGCGGCGACCAGGCTGACCGCGCCGGAGAGCAGCAGGTGCAGGGAGACCAGGACGGCGAGCAGGCCCAGGGTGGCCTCCGGCCAGACCGACAGCACGATGCCCAGCACCACGGCCAGCACGCCCATCGCCAGGACCAGCCCCCAGTGGTCGGCGAGGGTCGGAGGGCCGACCGAGGCGCGGGGCGGCGGCGCCGACCCGTCGACGACGGTCAGCTGCTCGTCCTGCTCGGGCACGGACACGGCGCCTCACCCTCCTCCGAGTGCCTGCCACGGTCGCTCGCGGGCGGGTGCGCGGGGTCCCCTTTTTCGGGTGACGGCGACCGCTCCGCAGCGCCGCACACTGGAGGTCAGGGGGAACGGGGAAGGGGGTCTCCGCGATGACGACACGTGTGCACGGGCCACGGCCGTTGCAGCCGTCACTGGGGAAAGCGTTTCTGGGTGGGTTCGTCGCGCTGTTCTGGCTCACCGTGCTGGTCACGGTGGTGTTCGGAGGCGCGCTCTTGCTCGTCTTCCGCGGGCTGACGTCGGTCGACCTCTGAGGCTCGACCGGCCGCGCGGTGCTCAGAGCAGGTGCATCGTGCGCGCGACGGCGAGCGCGTCGCTGCGCCGGCTCACCGCCAGCTTCGCGTACAGGCTCGACACGTGCGTCTTCACGGTGTTCTCGCTGACGTAGAGGTTCGAGGCGATGTCCGCGTACGTCGCACCGCGCGCCAGCTCGTGCAGCACGTCGCGCTCGCGCGGGCTCAGGCTCGGCCGCATCACGCCGTCGGGCACGTGCGCACGCTCGCGCGGGGTCGCGGTCAGCGGGCCGGCCACGGACGTGATGCCGCCGTGGTGGTCGCCCATCGCGCTCAGCAGCTCGTCCGCCCACGGCGACGGTGACACCTCCGCGAGCGCGCGGAGCAGCGTCGGCACCGGGGTGCCGTGCCGGCTCCAGCCGAGGAACGGCACCGCGTTGCGACGTACCTCCGTGGCGGTGAGCGCCTCGCGCAGGTCGGCCAACGCCTCGGGGCGACGGCCCTCGCCGTCGAGCAGCTGCCCCCGGAACGCCAGCGCCATCGCGGCCACCGGCGGCTGGGCACAGGTGCTCAGGGTGACCGCGGAGCCGGCCAGCTCGACCGCCGTCCGGGCGTCGCCCAGCACGTCCGCGCGGAGCGCCGCCACCAGTGCGGCCTCACCCGGACAGCGGAGCCGGACCAGGTCCTGCTCCAGCCGGGTCAGCCGGTCGCGGTCGGACGCGAGCGCGGCCTGCAGCGCCTGCTCGACCAGCAGAGGGACCCGGGCCGCGCGCGGCAGGTCCGCGCGGACCGACTCGCTGTCCAGGGACCGCTCGGCGTCGGCGACCAACCCGCGCAGCAGCATCCGACGCGAGGCGAGCAGCCGGGCCAGGGCGCCGGCCAGGACGTCGGCCTGGTGCAGCGGCGCGAACACCGGGTCGACGTCGAAGTCCGGCTCGGACCCCCGGCCGCAGTGCGCGACTGCCTGCACGCGCGCCAGGTCGCGGGCCAGCACCACGCCGGCGTGCGCGGTCGGTGCGTGCGGCCGACGGTCGTCGGTGGCCAGCGCCTCGGTCGCCAGGTCCGTAGCGGCGTGCTCGCGGCCCTGCAGGAACTGCGAGAGGGCGAGCTGCGAAGTCGCCTCGGCGCTGAGCGCCGGCAGTCCGGTGGAGCGGGCGTAGAGCACCACGCCGGTGAAGTTGCGGTCGGCCTCGGCGAGCTGGCCGAGGTGCAGCTGGGCGATCCCGAGCTGCAGCCGGACCAGCGGCAGCAGCGGGCTGTCGCTGGCCACCGCCGCGCCGAACAGGTCCACCACCGGCTCGGCGTCCGCGACCACGTCCGCCAGTGGTTCGTCGCCGAGCCGGGCGCACATCAGCCGCGCGCAGAGGTGCTCGAGGTGCCAGGCCCCGGACAGCGCACCGTCGGTGCGCTCGGCGCGGGCCAGCAGGTCCATCCGGTGCAGCCAGTGCCGTGCCCCACCCAGGTCGCCGGCGAGCCAGCGGTGCAGGGCCACCGGGAACCAGCAGCCGATGTCCTGCTCGACCTGCGCGGTGTGGTGCCGCACGAAGGCGGGGATCTCGGCGGCCTCGCCGGCCAGCACCAGCGTCACGCCCTCGTCGCACAGCAGTCGCGCGGCCGCGTCGAAGGCACCGACCGCGACGAGCCTGCGGAGCGCGCCGCCGAGCACGCCTTGGTCGAGATCCAGGCCGACGGCGCGGCGGACGGTCGCCCGCGCGCGCTCCACGTCGACGCCACCGGCGGCGAGCCGGCGCCGGGCCACCTCGACGAGCAGCGGGTGCAGCCGGTAAACGGCCTCGTCGTCGCGGTCGTCGTGGAGGCGGTCGTCGTGGAAGCGGCCGTCTACGTGCCGGCTGACGAGCAGGCCGGTGGACTCGAGCTCGTCGAGGATGCGTCCGGCTTCGGGGTCGTGGGCGAGGTGCCGGGCCAGCGAGGGTGAGACGACCGCCTCGTCGGCGACGCAGAGCAGCACGTGCCGCTCGCGGGCGGTCAGAGCCGCGAACACCTCGGTGGCGACCTGGTCGACGACCGCGGTGCCCGACATCAGCCGGTGCGCGGCGGCGACCGGGTCCGGGCTGGCGGCCACGGCCCGGGCGGTCAGCACGACGGCCGCGCACCAGCCGCGGGCGCGGGCGTAGATCGCGTTGCACACCTCGGCGGAGTCGGTGCGCGCGTGCTCGGCGACCAGCGTGGCGACCTCGTCCTCGTCGAGCCGGAGCAGGTCGCCGCGCAGCACGGTCAGGTCGCCGAGCAGCTCGGGGACGAGCCGGGTCAGCGGCAGGTCCCAGCGGCTGATCATCACCACGCGCAGGCTCTGCGGGTCCTGGCTCAGCAGGTCGTCGAGGTAGGACAGCACCGACCCGTGCAGCACCTGGGCGTCGTCGAGCACGAGCAGCCGCGCCCGGCCGTCCGCGCCGGGCGTCGTCGTGAGCCGACGTACGTCCGCGACCGTGAGGTCCGGTGACGAGGCCACCCACAGCGCGTCGGCCGCCCGCCCGGTACGTCGCAGCCAGCCGGCCACCCCGAGCGTCTTACCCGCGCCGACCGGGGCGACCACGAGCGTGACCGCGCCGTCCGATGCGGACTCGAGGCGATCCCACAGCCGCGCGCGGGCGACGTACTTGCGGGGCAGCAGCGGCATCCGGGTCACGGTGCCGCGTCGCGGCAACGTGGACGCGCGCTCGGTCGCCGGAACCGTGTCGTCGATCGGCTTCGTCATCGGCAGTCCTTGCTCCCTCGACGCTGACTGCATGGCGGAGCGGGTGCGCACCTCGCGCCGCCCTGACGGAACAACCGTAAAGATGAGGGGTCGAGTCAAACCGCCCGGAGCGGACATACGGGGCGGGTGGTTCTCGAAATGACCCGAACGGGCCAACACCGGGCTCGGGACGCGCGACGGCCCGCCGACGGCTCCGGGTGGAGGTCGGCGGGCCGAGGCGGGAGGTTCACTCGTTGCGGAGCAGCGAGCAGAGCGCCCAGACCACCGCGATCGCGAACGCGATCAGCGTCAGCGACCAGATCGGGTAGTAGGGGATGAACATGAAGTTCACCAGCGCGGAGATGCCGGCGAGGACGATGCCGGTGATCCGTGCCCAGCCCTGCTCGAAGAACAGCCCGACGCCGGTGGCCACCGCGACCAGGCCGACGATCATGTGGATCCAGCCCCAGGTGGTGAGGTCGAACTGGTACACGTAGTCGATCCCGGTGACGTACACCTTGTCGTTGAGGATCGCGGCCAGACCCTGCACCGCCTGGAACGTGCCGAGCATCAGCAGCATCACACCGGCGAACATGCCGATCCCGAGTGCCCAGATGCCCTTGGTGGAGTCGGCGTACGACTCCCGCGACGTGGTGGTCATGACAGGTCCCTTCCGCTTGCACGCCTGTGCGTCCGATGACCAGAACGTAGGAACGTGCAGGGCCCCGGAGGTCACCCGGATCGGGCGAACATCACGCCCCGTCCTGCTTCTCCTGCTCGGCGTGGAGCTCGTCGAGCAGCGCCTGGGCCACCGGGCTGTCGGACTCGTGGTGCAGCAGCCGGGCGTCCCGGTCGCGGGACAGCACCTCCCGGACCGCGGGGACGTTCGCCCCGCTGCTGAGCACGAACATCGCGGAGGTGCCGGGCCGGATCTCCTCGCGCAGCCCGGCCACCACCTGCTCGTCGATCACCGGGCCGCGGGTCTGGTGGCGGACCTCGCCGGCAGCGACCCCGACGGCGGCGCCCACGACCGGCCCGCCGAGCACGGTGCCGATCAGCACGCCCATCGCGGTGCCACCCAGCAGGTCCTTCTTGCGGCCGCGCCGGTGACCGATCTTGGGTCGCTTGTCAGCCGACGGCCATACCACGGTGACCAGGTCGTGCACGGTGATGTCGCCGACCTCCTCGAGCCGCTTCAGGCGTACCTCGGCGGCGTCCGCGCCGAACGGGGTGGGGTAGTGCCACACGCTGAGTGACGTCATGGCCGCTGCACCGCCGTTGCGCGACGGGCGGTGCCCAGCAGCAGGGCCCAGGTCGCGATGACCGCGCTGCCGCCCACGACGGCGGTGGCGACCTGGTCCCCGGTGCTCACGTCGTACGCGAACGGCGCGACCACGACCGCGACCAGGACGGTGGCCATGATCCAGCCGAAGAAGCGCAGCGGCTGCGGCACCGCGACCAGCAGCAGGTGCAGCAGGCCGGTGGCGGCCAGCGCGAACAGGAAGGCCAGCACGGGGTAGGACACCGGGTCGCCGCCCACCACGAAGCCGCGGTCGCCGGCGGGCACCAGGTCGGCGTCCAGCAGCACCTGGCAGACGAGGGCGGCGACCGCGCTGACCAGCGCGGCCACCACGCCGGCGGCCGCGCCGCCCGCCCACAGGGCACCCGGGCGCGGGACGGGACGGGTCCGGTCGGGCCCGGCGGCGTGGGACGTCATGGCAGGAACACCTCTCGCAGGGCCGCGACCTGGCGCGGGGACAGATGGGCCGCGACCACGTCGGGTCGCTCGGGCCCGGTGGAGACGTCGACGGCGAGGGCGGCGCCGGCCACCTCGGAGCCGAGCACCAGCAGGGCGGACCGCCCGGGGGTGAGCGTGTCCCGCAGCCGGTTCATGAAGCCCTCGTCGATGCCGGCGTCCGCGAGCGAGCCGCTGGCCGCCCCGGCGACCCCGGCGACGGCGGCCCCGAGCAGCGGCACCCGGAACGTCAGCCCGAGCACCAGGTCCCAGAACTCGCCGCCGAGCGCGGCGTCCGACGTCAGCTCGGGCCGCCGCTGGATCCGCGGACGGGGCGCGTCCTCCTCCCAGCTCGCGGTCGCGCCGTCCTCGACGGCCTCCCGGGCCCGCGTGGGGCCGTCCAGCAGCCGCCGTACCGCGAGGTCGGCACCGTCGGCGGTGTCGAAGACCCAGGCCGTGAAGGTCCGCGCGCCGGTGTCCCCGGTGTCGGCGTGCGGCCCCGCAGCGCGTGTCATCGCGTCCCTCCTCCGGGCGACGTGCGACCACGGTGCGGTCGGAGCGCTCGTGCGCTGTTCCCCCGATAGGGGTGAAGGACGGGGCGGCGGCGCGCCCTTACGGTCGGCGCACGAACGGACGGGCAGGTGTCGTGGATGAGTGCATCGGACAGCCGACGGTCGGGCGGAAGACGGCCGGCGTCGTGCACGGGGAGGGGCCACGGGTGCGCACGAACGGGATCGACGGTGGCGCGATGACCAGGATGTTGATCCGGGTGGACGCCGAGCTCACCGACGAGCTGACCAGCAAGTTCCCCCACCTGCGGCCCAAGACCCACCGGGCCACGACGACGCTGACCGGCGACGTCGAGGACCAGGAGGAGCTCCAAGGGGTGCTCAACTTCCTGAGCTCGATGGGCGTGACGGTCATCGAGGTCGTGACCATTCCCGAGTAGCCCGGGGGAGGGGCTCCGGTCAGGAGGCCGGCGCGCGGTCCGGCACGCCCGGCGAGTCCTGCTCCGGTTCCTCCGGCTCCTCCGTGTCGCTCGCCGTCACGGCCTTCGCCGGCCGGTTGGACAGCAGCGGCTCCATCCAGGCGTTGCCCGGGTCGACGTCCACCAGGATCGCCTTCACCAGCAGCGAGAGCGGGATCGCCAGCAGCGCGCCGAGCGGACCCATCACGAAGGTCCAGAACACCAGCGACAGGAACGTGATGCTCGTCGACAGGCCGACCGCGTCGCCGACGAACTTCGGCTGGATCACCGACTGCAGGATCAGGTTGATCACGCAGTAGACCACGATCACCGCGATCATCAGTCCCGGCCCGCCCTCGAGCAGGGCCAGCACCGCGGGTGGGATCAGCCCGATCACGAACCCGATGTTCGGGATGTAGTTGGTGATGAACGCCAGCAGCCCCCACAGCACCGGTACCGGGATCCCCATCAGGGCGAGTGCGATCGTGTCCAGCACCGCCACGATAAGGCCGAACACGGTGGACACCAGCAGGTAGGTGCGGGTCCCGGACGCGAACAGCTGGAACGCCGACGCGATGCCGGGGCGGTCGCGGGCGGTCGCAGCCAGGTTCGCCGGGAAGGATCCGGCGTCGAAGGTCATGAACAGCACCAGCGTCAGGATGAAGACCAGGTTGGACACCACGCCGGCCAGGCCGCCGAGCACGCCGGTGATCACCCCGGAGAGCTGGGAGAAGTCCAGCGAGTCCAGGAACGCCTGGATCTGGTCGTTGCCCACGCCGAGCTCGTTGAGCTGCCGGACCGCGTCGTCGATCAGGTCGTTCAGCTTGTCCTGGTAGGTCGGGAGCAGGGTCGCGAACCGGGCGGTGGCGATCACCAGCGCCGCCGCGAGCCCGAGGAGGATGCCGTAGACGGCCAGGATGCACGCCACGGTCGCCGCCCAGGTCGGCCACTTCCGGTCCTGCAGCCACTGGCGGACCGGGTGCACCAGCAGGGTCAGCACCAGCGCGAGGAAGGCGGGTGCGACCAGGTCGTTGACCGCCCGGACCCCGGCGAGCACGACGACCGCGGCCCCCGCTCCGAGCAGGAGCAGCAGACCCCGGGGAAGCGCCTCTCGGGCCGTCGTCGCCATCGCGCCGATCGTCCGGACCTGGGGGCCGGACCGGCTCACCCTTCTCAGGTGATCGGGCGGCACTCACCCGCTGCGGGTGAGGAAGCGCTGACCCCTCGTTCGCCACGATGGCGGCCCGCAGCCGATTCGGAGGTGCCGCCATTCCCGTCACTGCACCGGGGGTCGTCGTCGCCGCGCTCACGATGCCGAGCGGGCTGGTCAGCCTGCTCTCCGCGCTGCTGGTGGTCGCGCACGTGACCATCTGCGTGCTGGCGCTCGGGGTGATCCCGGGTGGCCGCCGGCCGTCGACGGGGATGGCCTGGCTGATCCTGGTGCTCGCCGCGCCGTTCGTGGGGATCCTGTTCTTCCTGCTGTTCGGCAGCACGCACGTCGAGCGCCGGCGGCACGAGAAGCAGGAGCGGGTCAACGAGCGGATCCAGGAGCAGACCGCGCCGATCGCAGAGCTGCGTCAGCAGACCCCCCGGCTGACCTACGTCGCCTCGGTCGCCCGGCTGAACCGCCGGCTCGGTTCGCTGCCCGCCGTGGGGGGCAACAGCGCGCGGTTCTTCCCCGGGTACGCCGACTCGATCCGCGCCATGGCCGACGCGGTCGACGAGGCCACCGAGTACGTGCACGCGGAGTTCTACATCACCGCCTGGGACGACACCACCGCGCCGTACTTCGAGGCGCTGGTGCGCGCGACCGAGCGCGGCGTCGTGGTGCGGCTGCTCTACGACCACCTGGGCTCGCGCAGCATCCCGACGTACAAGCAGACGGTGGAGCGGCTCAAGGCGACCCGGATCGACTGGCGCCCGATGATGCCGATCGCGCCGCTGCACGGGCGGATGCGGCGGCCCGACCTGCGCAACCACCGCAAGATCCTGGTGATCGACGGGCGGACCGCGTTCGCCGGCTCGCAGAACATGATCGAGGCGACCTACGACAAGCCCAAGAACCGGAGTGCCGGCCGGGCCTGGGTGGAGCTCGTGGTGCGGCTGCAGGGCCCGATCGTGCAGGCGCTGGACACGGTGTTCCTGACCGACTGGTACAGCGAGACCGACGAGGTGCTCGGCCTGCACACGCCGACCCCGCTGCCGTCCGGCGCGGTCGACGAGAACCCCGGTGTCCCCGGTCTCGCGGAGACCGTCGACGACCTGGTCTGCCAGGTGGTGCCGAGCGGGCCGGGCTTCGCCACCGAGAACAACCTGCGGATGTTCAACACCCTGCTGTACTCCGCACAGGAGCGGATCTCGCTGACCAGCCCCTACTTCGTGCCCGACGAGTCGCTGCTGTACGCCGTGACCACGGCCGCCCAGCGCGGCGTGGAGGTGGAGCTGTTCGTCAGCGCGGAGGGCGACCAGTTCATGGTCCACCACGCGCAGCGCTCCTACTACGAGGCGCTGCTGCGGGCCGGGGTGCGGATCCACCTGTACCCGGCGCCGTACGTGCTGCACGCGAAGCACTTCACGATCGACGACGACGTCGCGGTGATCGGGTCCAGCAACATGGACATGCGCTCGTTCGCGCTCAACTACGAGGTCAGCCTGATGCTGCTCGGGCCCGAGGTGGTGGCCCGGATGCGCAAGGTCGAGGACGCCTACCGCGACCTGTCGCGCGAGCTCACCCTCGACGAGTGGAAGGACCGCTCGCGCGGCTCCCGCTACGTCGACAACGTGATGCGGCTGACCGCGGCGCTGCAGTGACGGCCGGCCGTCACTCCGTGGCCGCGGCCGGCGGCCGGGCCAGCAGCTCGGTCACCAGCAGCACCAGGGCCGCGATGAGCAGCAGCACGATCGTGAACGCGCCGGTCGGGTGCGCGGCCATCACGTAGACCAGCACCACCAGGGCCAGCACGCCGATCCGGATCGGGGTGCGCAGGTTGTACAGCGCGGCGCCGAACGCGCCGGTGTTCAGCCCGGCCCGGTCGGAACCGCCGCGCACCGCGTCCACCGCCCGGTTCGTGGCCCGCCGGGTCGCCACCGCCGGCGCCCACGGTCCGGTCACCCAGGCGACCGCGGCGAGCGCCAGGAACAGTACCAGCACGGCCCGCAGGTTCAGCCGGATGAAGCTGACGAGCTGGTCGTAGATCGCGGCCGCGGCGTCCTGGGGGAGGACGTCGGCCGGGACCGCGTCGAGGTACACGATCCGGAACCCGTTCAGGAGCGCGCCGAGCAGCAACATCGACGCCGCGACCACCACGCCCCCGATCACCAGTGCCTTGCGGCGGGCCGGGGCGAGCAGCACAGCGGCCCCGAGCAGCAGCAGCGCGAGGATCGGCAGCGTGCGCGCCAGTGCACTGAGCACCCGGAAGCCGGTCTGGGCCTTGCTGATGTCGGCGGTCTGCATGATCGGGAAGGACGCGTTGACCTCCGGGATCCGCGAGGCCAGCGAGAAGCCGGCGTCGGTCAGGCGGGTCTTCACCGCGTCGATGACGGCGGCGAGGTTCACGCTGACCGTGTCGCCCTGCACCTGGATGGTGTCGCCGCCCTTGCCGGTGAGCACCGCGACCAGCTCGGCGTGCGCCTCGCGGTTGGCGGCCACCCACGCCTCCTGGAACTGGGGTGACCGGATCAGCCGGGTGACCGCGTTCTCGATGAAGCTGCGCACCCCGTTGGCGAGCGGCGTGGACAGCGCGTTCAGGCTGGTGGTGACGCGCGGTGGCAGGCCCTGCGACGAGAGTGCGTCGATCGCCTCCTTGGTGACCGCCTGGACGTTCAGCCGGGTGTAGATCGCGTTGGTGATCTTGTCGATCGCGGCGTTCTGCACCGCCGGGTCGGAGGCCAGCGGCGCGACGGTCTCGACGTACCGGTCGGTGTCGGAGACCTCGTCGTGCACCCAGGTGGCGACGATGGCCAGCGGGGCGAGCAGGGCGACCACGAGGAACAGGACGCCGGCACCCACCCACCGCCAGCGGCTCGGTCGCCGGGGCGGAGCCTCGGCCGGCGGGTGCGCGGAGGAGTCCAGCTCCGCCTGCAGCCGGGCCACCTCGGCCCGCAGCTGCTCGACCTCCGTCGACTCCGTGGTCACGTCCTGGTCCTTGAGGGTCATCGGCCACCTCCGGCAGGGTCGTCCAGGCCCGCCCAGGGTCGGACGGGGCCGCCTGCGGGTCGGTCACCCGCTTCGGGCGAGTGGCTTTTGTCAGGTTGGCCGCGCGGGCGGAGCGGCCGGGATCGCCAC
>JABFXA010000398.1 GCA_013361955.1 Nocardioidaceae bacterium | reverse complement strand
CCAGGTGCGTCGTCGCGGGCACGTTGACCGCACCGGGGACGTGACCCGCGACCGGGTCGAGCGGCTCGGTCTCACCGCGGAACCGCTCCGGCGCCCGGGCGTCGACCAGCACCCCGTCGCGGCCCACCCGCGCCGCGCCCGCCGCGTCGACCAGCCGCAGGTGCCCGGGGCCGGCCGTGAAGTCTCCCGGCGACGCGACCTGCTCCCCCGTCGCCACGTCGCCGTCGGCGGTCCACGCCGCCCAGCCGCCGTCCAGCACCGAGACGTCGAGGTGTCCGTGGTGGCGCAGCAGCCACCACGCGCGGGTCGCCGCGAGGCCGCCCCAGTCGTCGTACACCACGACCGGGCGGTCGACGGACACCCCGCACCGCCGCATCGCGTCCGCGAACCGGTCGGTGCCCGGCAGCGGGTGCCGGCCGCGGTCGTCGACCGGGTCCGACGGTGGGTCGGCGAGGTCGGTCTCGAGGTCGACGAAGACCGCTCCTGGGACGTGGCCGGCGAGGTACTGCTCGCGCCCGTCGGACCGGCCGAGCTGCCAGCGCACGTCGAGGACGGTCACGTCGTCGAGGACCTCGCGCAGCCGGGGGACCGGGATCAGGCTCATGCCCGCGAGTCTGCCGCACCGCGGACCCGCATCGTGCTTGGTGCTTGCAGGTGCACTGAGTGCGCTGGGTCCGGGGCGCTCGGGCGCCCGCTCCTCACTCGGGGAGGAACTCCCAAGTGGGTCCTGCTCGCCGTGGCCGTGGTGGTCATCGGCTCCGCACCCAGGCTCAACTCGATGCTGGTGGTCCCGCCGCCGGCATCACCGCCGGCCGCGCTGCTCGAGCTCAAGGACCAGGACGGACCGATCAAGGCGCAGATCCTCACGGCGATCCCGCTGCTGGCCCGCAACGTCCTGGTCAGGTACCTGTTCTGCTTCTGAAGCCCACCTGACGATATACGCCGAGCCCTGGGCGCGCACCGTGCTGCGCGTCCTCGGCACGGCGTACCCCTACGCGGCCCAGCACGTCTCGCTCGGCCCCGACGACGTCGATGCCGGCGATGCGGCTGCGGCCGCCGAGGCCACCGGCACCCCGTGGGAGGCGGGCACCCGGCCGCTGGCGGACGCGGTCGCCGGGGCGGCGGTCAGGTGGTTCGGTGCCGAGGTGGAGTACCCGGCCTCCTGGGACCCGGCGGCAGCGACTTCATCTCCCCCGCCCTGTGCGAGGCCGACCTGATGCGCCGGGTGCTGCGCGCCGACGCGCTGGCGACCTGGCTCGCCGGGTTCCTGCCCGGTCTGGCCGAGGACGGCGACCCGCTGCTGACCGTGCCGCGGGTCCTGGACCGCACGGTCGGCAAGGCCGTGCACCTGTTGGGGCTCGCGCTGTCGCGGGCCTGGCAGCCACGCCTGCTCGCGCCGTACCTCGACACGAACCGGCAGCAGCGCATCGCGACCGCGACGGCCCGGCAGGTGTCCGACGTGGCGCGAGAGATCGCCGACGGTGACCTCATGGCCACGCACTGGCTGGTGTCGTTCGGGGTGCTCGCGGTGCAGGCGGGCTAGGGCGTGGGGCGAATGGCTGCCGGGAGGCAGCCGTGGTGTCCGCGCCCGATCCGGCAAGGCGGCGTCGCGAGAGCGATGCGGGCATCGCCGAGTCGGCGCCAACGCAGCCGGTCGGGATGCGGCGCCGCGGATGCGTCGGCAGACACGAGAAACAGGCCCTAGGTGAAGGGGAGCGGCTCGCCGATCATCGACACGGCCTTCGCGCGCGAGGCGGTGAGCCGGCGGCGGTGGTGCTGGCGGCAGAGCACCTCGTAGCCGACCTCCGCCTGCTCCCGGTCGCCGCCCTCGACGTCGCCGACGACGATGACGTCACCCTCGGTGACCATCTCGCCGTTCTCGGTGCGGGCGTTGTGGGTGGCGCGCTTGCCGCACCAGCACAATGCCTCGACCTGGAGGACGTTCATCCGGTCGGCGAGCTCGACCAGACGCTGCGAGCCCGGGAACATCGCGGTGCGGAAGTCGGTGAGGATGCCGAACGCGAACACGTCGACCTGCAGCTCGTCGACCACGCGGGCGAGCTGGTCGATCTGCACGCTGCTGTAGAACTGGGCCTCGTCGCAGATCAGGTAGTCGACCCGCGCCCCGTGGGTCAGCTCGCTGACGACGTACGTCCAGAAGTCGAAGTGCGGGCTCACCTCGATCGCGTCGTGCTGCAGGCCCAGCCGGCTGGACAGCGTCGCCGCACCGGCCCGGTCGTGGCTGGTGAAGATCCGCCCGACCCGCCCCCGCGCGGCGTGGTTGTGGTTGGTCTGGAGCGCCAGGGTCGACTTGCCGGAGTCCATCGTCCCCGTGAAGAACTGCAGCTCGGCCATGGGGCGCAATCCTGCCATGGGGGAGGTCGCGCTTCGCGCGTCGGTGGCGGTGCTCGCCGGCGTTGCCGGTTGAGGTGCGAGCCCGTTGGGGCGAGCCTGTCGCGACCAGGGGGCTGTTTCTTGGGGAGTGGTCTTGGTGACCGGGGCTCTTGGGTGACCCTGGTTGCTTGCTGGGGGGTGCTCCGGGGGTACGCCGGGCGCTGCGGCGGCGCGTCGCGAACCACCGGGTCTCGTTCGTCTGTTGGGTGCGGCCCGGGCGTCCGGTGGTCCGCGCCGCGGCCAAGCCGCTTGACGCGCTCCGCCGCACCCCCTGCGCACCCCTCGGTCGGCCACGGGCATGGGTGTGGCCCGGCCACCGGGGTGGAGGTGGTCGGGTCGCACGCGTGCACGTCGCTCAGTTGAGGTGCGGGACGAGGTGTTCGCGGCCGAGGGGGCTGCGCCATTCGTAGCCGGTGTCGGTGCGTTGGTAGTGCCAGCCGTGGTGGGTCTTCCGGTTGTGATGCCGTCTACATAGCGGCGCGAGGTTCGACGGTGAGGTCTGGCCGGGTGGGCCGTGGTCGTCGTAGGGGGCGATGTGGTCGAGGTCGCAAGACCTTGCGTCGGTGCGGCAGCCGGGGAACACGCAGTGCTTGTCCCGGAGCACCACCAGGGTGTGCATCCACTCGGGTGGGTCGTGCCGGTCCACCGCCCCTGACGTGCTCATGTCCAGGACCGGCTGGATCCGGACCGTGCCGACCCTCTCCAGCCAGGTGGCGATCAGGGTGAGGGTGGCGGGGCCGAGCTTCTCGATGCTGCCCGCGGTGCCGGTCTCGAGCTGGTCGGCGTCCAGGTGCAGGTACAGGG
This sequence comes from Nocardioidaceae bacterium, assembly GCA_013361955.1. Lineage (GTDB taxonomy): Bacteria > Actinomycetota > Actinomycetes > Propionibacteriales > Nocardioidaceae > Nocardioides_B. The sequence continues at coordinate 7,718 of JABFXA010000398.1, read as the reverse complement.
TCGGCGTGCTCACCGGACGGGCCGGGACGTCGAGGTCGAGGACGTGCTGGGGGTCGGCGAGCATCCCGAGCGCGGTCGCGCGGCGGGTGTCGAGCGGGCTGGTGTCGCCGAGGCGACCCAGCCGGACCGCGAGGTCGCTGACGGTCTCGTCCAGGGCCTGCGCGTCCAGGGTGTCCAGCCGTGCGTAGACGTCAGTGGTCGCCGGGGTGTCCGGGCTGATGTCGAACCACACCCCACGGGATGCGAGGGCGTCCTCCTCGCGGGTGCGGGCCCGCTCGGGGTCGAACCGTGCCTCCGCCAGCCCCACGGTGGCGGTGATGGTCTGGCCCGTGAGCCGACCGCGCCTGCCGGCGACGGCGAGGTGGCGGTCCACGAACGCCGCCGCCTCCGGAGACAGCGGGATGGTCTGCTCGGCGGCCCTCAGCGCCTGCCAGGCCGGCAACGTGAGGTCCTGCACCAGCCGCCACAGGCGTGGGAGGCGGAACCGCAGCTCCAACGTCTGCCCGACCAGACCCAACGCGGCGTGGTGGCTGATGCCCAGCGCCGCGGACAGCTCGTGCACCGCGTCCTCGGTCACCTGCGGGCACCCCTCACCGGCCAGCGGAGGGGCGACCACGTCGCCGTCCAGGCAAGCATCCGCGGGCCACGCGGCGGCGACGTCACGGTCGTCGACCACCGGGTGGCAGTCGCACAACGCCACGACCGCCGCCAACCGGTTCGCCTCCGCCCGCGCCGCAACCCGCTGCTCACGCACCACCGACTCGAGCGCGGACTTCGCGTCGAGGTCGAGGAGCGTTGCGGGGTCGGACATGAGTCCATCCAAGCAGTCGGCACCGACAGTTCCTGCGCCGAATCCCCTGCTGTGGAAAGGGATTCTCCGCATCGGCCTGTGGACGAAATCCGGCCCACGTCAGTTGGTTTCGAGGCTCGCGGCAGGCCGCTCGCACCTCAACCAACGCCGGCGGTCGGACGCGACCACGCGCGCGACGGTGTGGCAGGGTGCAGGGAAGCCGGGCTCAACTCGGGACGCTCGACCCTCTCGGAGGACGCATGTCCAGCCAACCGCCGACCACGCCATCTGCCGCGCCGGCGCCACCGCAAGGCAAGCGTGACCGCTCGCACCTGCTGTACGTCGCGGTGATCGTCGCCGTGCTGCTCGGGATCGCCGTCGGGTTCGTCGCGCCGGAGTTCGCGGCCGGGCTCAAGCCGCTGGGCGACGCGTTCGTGGCGCTGATCAAGATGATGATCTCGCCGGTGATCTTCTGCACGATCGTGCTCGGCGTCGGCTCGGTCCGCAGCGCCGCCCACGTGGGTCGGGTCGGCGGGCTCGCGCTGGGCTACTTCCTGGCGATGTCCACGGTGGCGCTGGCGATCGGCCTGGTCGTCGGCAACCTGCTGCACCCCGGCTCCGGGCTCCAGCTGTCCGACGAGCTGGCCAAGGCGGGCGCCGAGGAGGCCTCGGGCGCCGGCAGCACGACGGACTTCCTGCTCGGCATCATCCCGACGTCGCTGTTCTCGGCGCTGACCGAGGGCGAGGTGCTGCAGACGCTGCTGGTCGCGCTGCTGGTCGGGTTCGCGCTGCAGGCGATGGGCGACGCCGGACGTCCGGTGATCCGCGGCATCGAGCACCTGCAGCGGGTCGTGTTCCGGGTGCTCGCGATGATCATGTGGGCCGCGCCGGTCGGTGCGTTCGGCGCGATGGCGGCCGTGGTGGGGGAGACCGGCCTCGACGCGCTGAAGAGCCTCGCGGTGATCATGCTCGGCTTCTACGCCACCTGCCTGGTGTTCGTGTTCCTCGGCCTCGGCACGTTGCTCAAGGTTGCGACCGGGGTGAACATCTTCAGCCTGCTGCGGTACCTCGGACGCGAGTTCCTGCTGATCCTGTCCACGTCGTCCTCCGAGTCCGCGCTGCCGCGGCTGATCGCGAAGATGGAGCACGCCGGCGTGGAGCGTACGACGGTCGGTGTCGTCGTACCGACGGGCTACTCGTTCAACCTCGACGGCACCGCCATCTACCTCACGATGGCGTCGATCTTCATCGCCGAGGCGCTCGGCGACCCGCTGAGCATCGGGGAGCAGATCTCGCTGCTGGTGTTCATGATCGTGGCGTCGAAGGGCGCGGCCGGGGTCACCGGTGCCGGCCTCGCCACCCTCGCCGGCGGGCTGTCCTCGCACCGGCCCGAGCTGCTCGACGGGGTCGGGCTGATCGTCGGGATCGACCGGTTCATGTCGGAGGCGCGGGCGCTGACGAACTTCGCCGGCAACGCCGTCGCCACCGTGCTGATCGGCACCTGGACCGGCGGCCTGAACCGTGAGCAGCTCGACGCGGTGCTGGCCGGAGAGCGGCCCTTCGACGAGACCACGATGCTCGACGACGAGCCGGTCGAGGAGGCCACCGAGCGGCACCCGGAACAGGTGGGCTGAACGGGCCCGGATCCGGCTCCCGGTTGTCGTAGGCTCGCGGCGTGCTCCGCACGCAGTCCGGCCTCCGTCTCCTCGGCCCCTCCGACCTCCCCGCGATGTTGGAGCTGGCCGCGTGCGACCCCGTGGTCAACGTCTTCGCCGACTACCGCAGCCGGCTGACCCAGCTCGACCCGCGCTGGCTCGGCGGCGAGATGTGGGGGTACGTCGAGGAGGGCCGGCTGGTCTCGGCGTGCCACGCCGCGGCGAACCTGGTGCCGGTGCAGGCGAGCCCCGACGCCATCGCGGCGTTCGCCGACCGGGCGATCTCGCAGCGCCGCCGGTGCGCCACGGTGGTCGGTCCGCGCGAGCAGGTGGAGCCGATGTGGCGGCTGCTCGAGCCGCACTGGCCGCCGCCCCGCGAGACGCGGTGGAACCAGCCGCACCTCGAGATCGGTACCCCGCCGCTCGTCGCGCCCGACCCGCTCGTGCGCCGTACCACGCCGGCCGACATCGACGTGCTCTACCCGGCCTGCGTGGCGATGTACACCGAGGAGGTCGGCGTCTCGCCGGAGGCCGGCGGGGGAGCGGACCTGTACCGCGCCCGGGTCACCCAGCTGGTCGCCAAGGGCTGGTCGTTCGCGCGGATCGAGGACGGCAAGGTGGTCTTCAAGGCCGAGATCGCCGCGGCCTCGCCGGGCGCCTGCCAGGTCCAGGGCGTGTACGTCGACCCCGGCCGCCGCGGCCAGGGGCTCGCCGCCGCCGGCATGGCCGCGGTCGTCGAGCTGGCGCTGCGCGACGTGGCACCGGTCGTCTCGCTCTACGTCAACGAGCACAACGTGCCGGCCCGGCGCGCCTACGCCCGGGTGGGATTCGAGCAGTCTGCGACCTTTTCGACCGTGATGTTCTGACCCTCACGCCGCCGACCCGATATCGGTTCGGTTTCAGTGACCCCTGGGTCACCAACACCTATCCGATATCGGAGTGCAAGGGTGAAAACCCGGCGGATAGCCTTGCGCGCATGATCCTGCGGATGTCGAGCCTGTTCGTGCGCACGCTGAGGGAGGACCCGGCGGACGCAGAGGTGCCGAGCCACCGGCTGCTGGTGCGCGCGGGCTACATCCGCCGGGCCGCGCCGGGCATCTACTCCTGGCTGCCGCTGGGGCTCCGGGTGCTGCGCAACATCGAGCGGATCATCCGCGAGGAGATGGACGCGATCGGTGCGCAGGAGCTGCAGTTCCCGGCGCTGCTGCCGCGCGAGCCCTACGAGGCCTCCGGCCGCTGGACCGAGTACGGCGACGGCATCTTCCGGCTCCAGGACCGCAAGAAGAACGACTACCTCCTCGGTCCCACGCACGAGGAGATGTTCACGCTGGTGGTGAAGGACCTCTACTCGTCGTACAAGGACCTCCCGCTCTGGCTGTACCAGATCCAGACGAAGTACCGCGACGAGGCCCGGCCGCGCGCGGGCCTGCTGCGCGGGCGGGAGTTCGTGATGAAGGACTCCTACTCCTTCGACACCTCCGACGAGGGCCTGGACAAGTCGTACGCCGCGCACCGCGAGGCCTACGTGAAGACCTTCGACCGGCTCGGCTTCGACTACGTCGTCGTGCAGGCCACCTCGGGCGCGATGGGCGGCAGCAGGTCGGAGGAGTTCCTGGCCACCGCCGACAACGGCGAGGACACCTACGTCCGCTGCTCCAACTGCGACTACGCCGCCAACGTCGAGGCCGTGCAGGTGCGCCCGCCCTCGCCGATCGCGTACGACGACGTGCCGGCGGCCCACGCCGAGGACACGCCGGACACCCCGACCATCGAGACGCTCGTCGACCACCTCAACGAGCGGTTCCCGCGCGACGACCGGCCGTGGCACGCCGGCGACACGCTGAAGAACGTGCTGGTCGTGCGTAAGCACCCCGACGGCACCCGCGAGCCGATCGCGATCGGCCTCCCCGGCGACCGCGAGGTCGACGAGAAGCGCCTCGGAGGACAGCTCGAGCCGATCGAGGTCGAGGCGTTCGACGAGAGCGACTTCGCGAAGCACCCGTCGCTCGCCAAGGGCTACATCGGCCCCGGTGCGCTCGGCGAGAAGAACGCGTCGGGGATCCGCTTCCTCGTCGACCCGCGCGTGGTCGAGGGCACCCGCTGGGTGACCGGCGCCGACGTGTCCGGGTCGCACGTGATCGACCTGGTCGCCGGCCGCGACTTCACGCCCGACGGCACGATCGAGGCCGCCGAGGTCCGCGACGGCGACCCCTGCCCGGTCTGCGACGGCACCCTGCACACCGCCCGAGGCATCGAGATGGGCCACATCTTCGCGCTCGGCCGCAAGTACGCCGACGCGCTCGGCCTGCAGGTGCTCGACGAGAACGGCAAGCTGGTCACGGTCACGATGGGCTCCTACGGCATCGGGGTCTCCCGGGCGGTGGCCGCGATCGCGGAGAACACCCACGACGAGCTCGGCCTGTGCTGGCCGCGCGAGGTCGCGCCGGCCGACGTGCACCTGGTCGCCACCGGCAAGGACCCCGAGGTGTACACCACCGCGGCCGAGCTCGCCGTCGAGCTCACCGGGCACGGTCTGACGGTGCTGTACGACGACCGTGAGAAGGTCTCGCCCGGCGTGAAGTTCAAGGACGCCGAGCTGATCGGCGTGCCCACGATCGTGGTCGTCGGCAAGGGGCTCGCCGACGGCGTGATCGAGGTCAAGGACCGGGCCTCCGGCGAGCGCGAGAACGTCCCGGTCGCCGAGGGCGCCGCGCGGATCCTGGACGCGGTGCGCGAGCCGGTCGGCAACCCGATCAACGAGGACTGATGGCCGCACCGGTGGAGGCGGTGCTGTTCGACTGGGGCGGCACGCTCACGCCCTGGCACAGCATCGACTTCGACGAGGAGTCGCTCGCCCTGGCGGCCGCGGTGGTCGAGCCCGACGAGGACGCGGCCGAGCTGCTCCGCCGGGCGGGAGACGCCGTGTGGGCGCGCTCCCGCGACCACCACACCAGCGCCACGGTGGTCGACATCTTCACCGAGGCCGGGCTGACCCACGACGCGTCGCTGCTCACCGCGTACCGCGACTTCTGGGCGCCGCACACGGTCACCGACCCCGACGTACCCGGGCTGCTCGAGGCGCTGCGCGCCGACGGGCCGAAGGTGGGCGTGCTCTCGAACACCGTCTGGCCGCGGGAGTGGCACGAGGAGTTCTTCCGCCGCGACGGAGTGCTGCACCTGCTGGACGGCGCGGTGTACACCTCCGAGATCGCCTGGACCAAGCCCGCACCACAGGCGTTCGGGGCGGCGATGGAGGCCGTCGGCGTCGCGGATCCCGGCGCCTGCGTGTTCGTCGGCGACCGGCTGTTCGACGACATCTGGGGCGCCGCGAACGCCGGCATGCGCACCGTCCACGTCCCGCACAGCGCGATCCCGCGCGAGCAGGTCGGGCACTCCGAGGGCGAGCCGGACGCCGTCGTGCAGCGGCTCGCCGACGTGTACGACGTGGTCGCCGGCTGGCGCGGCTGACGCACCGGCCGGCGCAGGTTGCACGAACCGGCAGGTGCGCAAACCTGCACAAGATGTGCACCGGCCGGCCTTCCGGCGGTCACCGGTCGCAGGCAGGATCGAGGGGCCGGGTCACCCGCCCGGTGCTCCGGGAATCCTCAGCTAGGACGGGCACCCATGCGACTTCGCAGCCGACTCGTGGCGCTGGCCGGCACCACCGCTCTCCTCGGTGGTCTCGGTCTGTCGGCTGCTCCCGCCCAGGCCGTCGAGCCCGTCGCCGCACGGGGTGCCGACTGCTTCGACCCGGCCGACATCGGGGCGGGCACCGGAGGCGCCGCCGCGGCCCGCGGTGGTCGCGCAGGGGAGGACCACCGTGAGCTGAGCGCCCAGGAGCGTGCGGCGATCGAGAAGCGGACCCGCGCGATCCTGGCCGCCCAGCGCCAGCAGCCCGGCGCGACGGCCGTGGCGGGCGCCTCGGTGCCCGTCTACGTGCACGTGATGACCGACGCCAACGGCAACGGCGACGTCACCGACTCGCAGGTCAGCCGGCAGATCACCGAGCTCAACCAGGACTACGCCGGCGGCGAGTCCGCGCAGGCGTCGAACACCGGCTTCTCGTTCACGCTGGCCGGCATCGACCGCTACCGCAACAACTCGTGGCACCAGGACAAGCAGTCGAACACCTACCGCGCCAAGACCCGGCAGGGCGGCGCGAACGCGCTGAACATCTGGCTGGTGGACTTCGCCTACCTCGGCGTGGCGACCTTCCCGTGGGACTACGCGAAGAGCCCGAAGATCGACGGCATCCGGGTGCAGTACTCCTCGCTGCCCGGCGGCTCGGCGACCAACTTCAACGAGGGGAAGACCGCCTCGCACGAGGCCGGGCACTGGTTCGGGCTCTACCACACCTTCCAAGGTGGCTGCACCGCGGCCAACGACCTGGTGGCCGACACCCCGGCGCAGAGCGGGCCGACGAGCGGCTGCCCCGCGGGCCGCGACTCCTGCTCGCTGCCGGGTCTCGACCCGATCCACAACTACATGGACTACTCCTACGACAGCTGCTACGACCAGTTCACCTCTGACCAGACGTCGCGGATGCAGCAGATGTTCTCCGCGTATCGCGCCTGACACCTCACCCGTCGGGCGCAGGACGGGAGGCCATCTCGGGGGCTCTCTCGTTCGGGACGGACCCCTCCACCACGGCTCGGGCCGGGTGCGAGGGGTCCGGCCTTGTCCGGGGTCAGAGCTCGGCGACGCCCGGGTAGGCGTCGGGGCGGCCACCGAAGCCGAGCTCGCGCACCGCGGTGTCGGTGAGCGCGTCGACGGCCCAGCGCCGGTCGGCCCGCGACGTGCTGCCGGCCATGTCGGCGTACGTCGCCGAGCAGCGGCGCTCGGTGACCAGCGCGGCCGAGCGCAGCTGGGCCTGGGTGGTGGCCGCGTTCGGCAGCTCGTAGCTGACCTCCGCGGCGACCGGGTCGCCGCCCTTCGCGCGCACCATGGCGGTCAGCTGGTCGCGCCGGCCGCGGTGCACGACGTACGCCGTGGACAGCAGGCCGGCCAGCTCGGGCTCCCGGGACAGCGAGACCCGGCCGCCCAGCACGCCGTACACGTACACGGCGGCGTGCTCGCCGGCGAGCGTGCGCTGGAGCGCCTGCAGCGGGGTCATCGGGCGCCGCCCGTCGAGCCGATCACCGCGGACTGCTGCGCGGCGGCCGCGGCCATCGACGCGAGCACCCGCGCGAAGGCGCCGCTGCGGGCCCGCACCGCGCTGCGCCGGTCGTGGTCGCTGAGCCGGTGCTCGGCCCGGGCCACCGCCCGCAGGGCGG
>JABFXA010000148.1 GCA_013361955.1 Nocardioidaceae bacterium | reverse complement strand
GGTCGGCTCGTGGGAGTCCCGGGTGCTGGTCAGCGCCCGTCGGTTCGGCGAGCTGCCGGCCCCACGGCAGGTCGAGTCGGCGGCCCGGGCGGTCGCCGAGCAGCGACCGAGCGGGCCGCGCGACGACGAGGCCGGCGACCACCTCGGGCTGGACCTCCGGGTGGTCCCCCGGCGCGTCGCCGCCGACCCGGCGGGCGAGGACCCTACGGTGGCGATGTGAGTCAGCCCCGGACTCTCTGGGAGGAGGGGCGCGAACCTGGTCGCCAGGTCGTCGCGCTCGGGGTCGCGCTCGCCCTGACGGCGGTCGTGGTCGACCAGCTGGTCGCCGACGGCGTGGGGGTGCTCTTCGACGTCGCGTTCGTCCTCGCGTGCGTCGCGATGGCGCTGGCCGTGCGCCCGAGCGACTTCTTCACCGTGGGCGTGTTCCCGCCGCTGCTGATGACGGCGGTGTTCGTCCTCGTGGGCGCCACCAGCCCCGACGCGATCGCGGACCGGGGCGACGGCGTGGTCCAGGCCGTGATCTCCGGGCTCTCCCACCACGCCGCGGGCCTGGTCACCGGCTACGCGCTCTGCCTGGTCGTCCTCGCGATCCGGCACCGGGTGATCACCACCCACCGCCCGGTCGCCCACTGACGCGCCGTACCCGCCGCCGGGCCGGGGCTGGCGGGGCAGGGGCTCAGGCCGCGAACCGTGCCGGGTCGCCGGCACCCACGCGCAGCACCTCCGGATAGCCCTCCGACCAGTCGACCACCGTGGTCGGCTCGGCCAGGGTCTCGCCGGCCTCCACGACGACGTCGACCTGGTGGTCGAGCTCCTCCTTGATGTCCCAGCCGAGGCTGCGCGGCTCGGCCTCGCCGGGGAGGATCAGGGTGCTGGTCAGCAGCGGCTCGCCGAACAGCTCCAGCAGCGCGTGGACGAACCGGTGGTCGGGGATCCGCACGCCGACGGTCTTCTTCTTCGCGTGCATCAGCCGCCGCGGGACCTCGGCGGTCGCGGGGAGGATGAACGTGTACGGCCCGGGTGTCGCGGCCTTGATCGCCCGGAACGCCGCCGTGTCCAGCTTCACCAGCTGCCCGAGCTGGGCGAAGTCGGCGCACATCAGCGTGAAGTGGTGCTTGTCGTCGAGGCCGCGGATCCGCAGGATCCGGTCGCGGCCGTCGCGGTTGCCGAGCCGGCACCCCAGCGCGTAGCCCGAGTCGGTCGGGTAGGCGATCAGCTGGTCCTCGTGCAGCGCGTCGACGACCTGCTGGAGCAGCCGCTGCTGCGGGTTGTCCGGATGGATGTCGAGGTAGCGCGCCATCGCCGGCTCAGACCCGCCCGGCGGCCTTGAGGTCGCGGCGCAGCTCCTTGGGGAGCGCGAAGATCAGCGACTCCTCCGCACTGTGCACCGCCTGGGCGTCGGGGTAGCCGCGCTCGGCCAGGAACGCCAGGACGCCCTGCACGAGCGCCTCCGGCACGCTCGCGCCGGACGTGACGCTCACCGTGCGCACGCCCTCGAGCCAGGAGTCCTCGATCTCCGAGGCGTCGTCGACGCGGTACGCCGCACCGGCGCCGGCCTCGAGCGCGACCTCGACGAGCCGCACCGAGTTCGAGCTGTTCCCCGACCCGACCACGATCACCAGGTCGGAGTCGCGGGCGATCTCCTTGACCGCGAGCTGGCGGTTCTGGGTGGCGTAGCAGATGTCGTCGCTCGGCGGGTCCAGCAGCTCGGGGAACCGCTCGCGGATCGCGGCGACCGTCTCCAGCGTCTCGTCGACCGACAGCGTCGTCTGCGACAGCCAGGCGACCCGCGACGGGTCGCGCACGACGATGCCGGGGACGTCCTCGGGGCCCTGCACGAGCTGGATGTGCTCGGGCGCCTCTCCGGCGGTCCCCTCGACCTCCTCGTGGCCGGCGTGGCCGATCAGCAGGATGTCGTAGTCCTCGCCGGCGAACCGCTTCGCCTCGTGGTGCACCTTCGTCACCAGGGGACAGGTCGCGTCGATCGTCTTCAACGACCGCTCCCCCGCCTGGCGGTGCACCTCCGGTGAGACGCCGTGCGCGGAGAACACGACGGTGGCGCCCTCCGGCACCTCCGACAGCTCCTCGACGAACACCGCGCCCCGCGACTCGAGGTCGGACACCACGTGCTTGTTGTGCACGATCTGCTTGCGGACGTAGACGGGTGCGCCGTACAGGTCCAGCGCCTTCTCCACCGTCACCACGGCCCGGTCGACGCCGGCACAGTAGCCACGCGGCGCCGCCAGCAGGACGGCCCGGTCCGCCTCGTCCGGCGACAGGATCGGAGGCATCCCCATGTCGGTCGTCATGCTGCCCAGTCTAGGTCCGTCGGCGACGTGGCCTAATCTCGCCGCCATGGCCCTCGAGACCTCCCCCGAGTCGCCGGCCCCGGTGCGGCAGGTCGCCAACGCGATCGCCGGCTGGGTCGACCGGCTCGGCGCGGTGTGGGTCGAGGGCCAGGTGGCGCAGGTGAGCCGCCGTCCCGGCCTGAACACCGTCTTCATGACGTTGCGCGACGGCGTCGCCGACGTCTCGATCCCGGTGACGTGCTCCCGCACGCTGTTCGACTCGCTC
>JABFXA010000081.1 GCA_013361955.1 Nocardioidaceae bacterium | reverse complement strand
GGGTGCTCGACCGGACCGGCGAGGGGGTGCACGCGCGCGTCGACGTACGCCCCTACGCCGACGAGGACCACGACTGGTGGGTGCTCAGCGACCTGACGCCGGGTCTCGACGGCGCGCCGGTCGCGGTCACCGCCGAGCACGTGCTGGGCATCAGCCCGGCCTCGTCCTCGCTGGCCCAGCTCACGGTGCGCGAGCCGGTGGCGACCGCGCTCGACCTCGGCACCGGCTGCGGCGTGCAGTCGCTGCACCTGGCCCAGCACACCGGCACCGTCGTCGCCACCGACGTGAACCCCCGTGCGCTGCGGATGGCCCGGCTGAACGCTCTGCTCGCCGAGGTGGACGTCGACGTGCGCGACGGCAGCCTGTTCGAGCCAGTGGCGGGCGAGCGGTTCGACCTGGTGGTCAGCAACCCGCCGTTCGTGGTGTCGCCGGCGACGGCCGAGCGGCTGGTCTACCGCGACTCCGGCCTGCCCGGCGACGAGCTGGTGCGCCGGCTGCTCACCGAGGCGCCCGGGCACCTCGCCGAGGGCGGCCGCGCGCAGGTGCTCGCGAACTGGGTGCACCGCCGCGGCGAGACCTGGCAGGACCGGTTGTCCGGCTGGCTGGCGGGCCGCGGCTGCGACGTCTGGGCGGTGCAGCGCGAGGTCGCCGACGTCGCCGAGTACACCGAGCTCTGGCTCAAGGACGCCGGCCTGCACGGCGGCCCCGCCTACGCCGAGACGTACGACGCCTGGCTGGCGTGGTTCGAGGAGCAGGGCGTCGAGGCCGTGGGCTTCGGCTGGCTCGACCTGCGCCGGGTGGACCGGGAGCCGGTGCTCCGGCTGGAGGAGTGGCCGTTCGAGGTCGAGCAGCCGCTCGGCCCCCAGGTCGCCGACCGAGCCCGTCGTACCGACTGGCTCGCGGCCACCTCGGACGAGGCGCTGACCGCGGCCCGGCTCACCGCGCGGGTCGACGTCCGCCAGGAGACCCAGGGGGCACCGGGCGCCGCCGACCCGGAGACGATCGTGCTGCGCCAGCAGCGCGGGCTGCGCCGGGCCCGCCGCGCGGACACCGTCGAGGCCGGCCTGGTCGGCGCCTGCGACGGCGACCTGACCGTCGGGCAGATCCTCGACGCGCTCGCGCAGCTGCTCGCCGAGGACCCCGCCGACCTGCGCCGGGACCGCGTGCCGGCGGTGCGCGAGCTGGTGGCGGAGGGGTTCCTGGTGCCGTAGCGGCCGCTGTCGATTTGTCCCACGCAGCGGGGTCCGGCGACGGGACCTGTTGGGACCAGGCGCTACGGTGTCCAGGCGAACAGGCATTCGAGGGAGCACGAAACAGGTGGCGAACCAAGCGGACGCGAACGGCGCCGGTACCAAGCTGGTGATCGTCGAGTCGCCGGCGAAGGCGAAGACGATCGCGGGGTACCTCGGGCGCGGCTACGTCGTGGAGTCCTCCATCGGCCACATCCGCGACCTGCCGCAGAGCGCGGCCGACGTCCCGGCCAAGATCAAGGGCGAGACGTGGGCCCGCCTGGGCGTCGACGTCGACAACGACTTCACCCCCTACTACGTGGTGTCCAAGGACAAGAAGTCGCACATGAGCCGGCTGAAGAGCCTGCTCAAGGACGCCGACGAGCTGTACCTCGCCACTGACGAGGACCGCGAGGGCGAGGCGATCGCCTGGCACCTGTACGACGAGCTGAAGCCCAAGGTGCCGGTCCGCCGGATGGTGTTCCACGAGATCACCCCGCAGGCGATCACCGCCGCGGTGCAGAGCCCGCGCGACATCGACATGGACCTCGTCGAGGCCCAGGAGGCGCGGCGGATCCTCGACCGGCTCTACGGCTACGAGGTCTCGCCGGTGCTCTGGAAGAAGGTCATGTCCGGCCTGTCCGCGGGCCGCGTGCAGTCGGTGGCCACCCGGCTCGTGGTCGACCGCGAGCGGGAGCGGATGGCGTTCCGCACCGCGTCGTACTGGGACCTCGAGGGCACGTTCGACGCCGGCGAGGCGCACGACGAGCGGATGTTCCCGGCCAAGCTGCACTCCGTCGACGACAAGCGGGTCGCCCGCGGCTCCGACTTCACCTCCGAGGGACAGCTCAAGGCGAACGCCGACGTGGTGCACCTCGACCGGCCCCGTGCCGAGGCGCTCGCCGCCGGGCTCGGTGAGACGACCTTCGAGATCCGCTCCGTCGAGTCCAAGCCGTACCGCCGCCAGCCCTACGCACCGTTCCGCACCACCACGCTGCAGCAGGAGGCCTCGCGCAAGCTCGGCTTCGGCGCCTCGCGGACCATGTCGGTCGCGCAGCGGCTCTACGAGAACGGCTTCATCACCTACATGCGCACCGACTCGGTGACGCTGTCCGACACCGCGATCAACGCCGCACGTTCGCAGGCGCGGGAGCTCTACGGCGCCGAGTACGTCCCGGACAAGCCGCGCGTCTACACCTCCAAGGTGAAGAACGCCCAGGAGGCGCACGAGGCCGTGCGGCCGGCGGGCGAGAACTTCCGGACGCCGGCGCAGACCGGCCTGACCGGTGACGAGTTCCGGCTCTACGAGCTGATCTGGATGCGCACCGTCGCCTCGCAGATGAAGGACGCCCAGGGCCAGAGCGTGACCGTCCGGCTCGGCGGCGCGGCGGCGAGCGGCGAGGACGTGGTGTTCTCCGCGTCCGGCCGGGTGATCACCTTCCACGGCTTCCTCAAGGCGTACGTCGAGGGGTCCGACGACCCCGACAAGGAGAGCGACGACCGCGAGACGCGGCTGCCGAACGTCGCCGAGGGCGACCCCGTGAGCGCGGCGGCCATCGAGGCGGTCGGCCACACCACGAAGCCGCCGGCCCGCTATACCGAGGCCACGCTGATCCGTGAGCTCGAGGAGCGCAACATCGGCCGCCCGTCGACGTACGCCTCGATCATCGGCACCATTCTCAACCGCGGCTACGTGTACAAGAAGGGCACCGCGCTGGTGCCGGCGTGGCTGGCGTTCTCAGTGATCCGGCTGCTCGAGGAGCACTTCTCGCGGCTGGTGTCCTACGAGTTCACCGCCGGCATGGAGGACGTGCTCGACCAGATCGCCAAGGGTGAGCGCGACCGCAACACCGAGCTGGCCGGGTTCTACTTCGGCACCGGCGACGTCGAGGGGCTGCACAAGCTCGTCAACGAGCTCGGCGAGATCGACGCGCGCGAGCTGGCGACGTTCCCGATCGTCGACGGGATCGACCTGCGGGTCGGCCGCTACGGGCCCTACATCGAGACCCCCGACGGCACTCGCGCCAACGTGCCGGAGGACCTGCCGCCCGACGAGCTGACCGAGCAGAAGGCCAAGGAGCTGCTGGCCAACCCGGCCGGCGAGGAGACTCCGCTCGGCCAGGACCCGGAGACCGGGCTGAGGATCGTGGCCAAGAACGGCCGCTACGGGCCGTACGTCACCGAGCTGCTGCCCGACGACGCGCCCAAGTCGCAGAAGCCGCGGACCGGCTCGCTGTTCAAGACGATGAGCCTCGACACGGTCACGCTCGCCGACGCGCTCCGGCTGCTGTCGCTGCCGCGGGTGGTCGGCGTCGACCCGGAGTCCGGCGACGAGATCACCGCGCAGAACGGCCGCTACGGCCCGTACCTCAAGAAGGGCACCGACTCCCGCTCGATCGACGACGAGGAGAAGCTGCTCACGATCACGCTCGACGAGGCGCTGCGCATCTACGCCCAGCCGAAGCGGCGCGGCCGGCAGGCCGCCGACCCGGGACGTGAGGTCGGCGCGGACCCGGCCAGCGGCGCGATGATCACGGTGAAGAGCGGTCGCTTCGGCCCGTACGTCACCGACGGCGAGTACAACGCCACCCTCCGGCAGGGCGACGACGAGAAGACCATCACCGTCGAGCGGGCGGCCGAGCTGCTCGCCGAGCGGCGCGCCCGCGGCCCGGCCAAGAAGGCGGCCAAGAAGGGCGCGAAGAAGACCGCCAAGAAGGCCACCAAGAAGGCCACCAAGAAGAGCGCGGCGAAGAAGACCGCCAAGAAGACCGCGAAGAAGGCGACGAAGAAGTCCTGACCTCGCGCACGTCCTGGTTTCGAGGCTCACCTCGTTCGCACCTCAACCAGCGGTGGGTGGCGACGGGTCCGGCCCGTAGGGTTGCCCCGTGACCGAGCGGGCCCCCGACGAGACGGCCGGACCGGTGGGACCCCCGTCGGCCTCGGCGGTGGACGACCTCCGGCACGCCCCGACGCACTCCCTGCTCGCGGTGCTGCGGATCCAGGACTTCCGCAAGCTGTGGATCGGGCTCGGGCTGTCCAGTCTCGGCGACTGGATGGGCCTGCTGGCACTGACCGCGATGGCGAACGCGAGCGCCGACTCGTACGCCGGCAAGAACTACGCGATCGCCACGGTGCTGTTCCTGCGGGTGCTGCCGGCGCTGATCATGGGCCCGATCGCCGGGTACGTCGCCGACCGGCTGGACCGCCGGCTGACCCTGATCTGGGGCGACTTCCTGCGCGGCGCGCTGTTCCTGACCATCCCGCTGGTCGGCAGCCTGTGGTGGATCTTCGTGGTCACCGTGCTGGTCGAGGCGATCAGCCTGGTCTGGGGGCCCGCGAAGGACGCGACGGTCCCGAACCTGGTGCCGCGGCACCGGCTCGAGGCGGCCAACCAGATCAGCCTGGCCACGACGTACGGCTCCGCGCTCCCGGCCGCCGCGATCTTCTCTGCGCTGACCCTGGTCGACAAGCTCTACCGGCACATCTTCGACTGGTTCGGCGGCAGCGGGCCGGTCGACCTGGCGCTGTACTTCAACGCGTTCTCGTTCGTGGTCTCCGGCCTCGTGATCATGAGCCTCAAGCACATCCCGCGCGGCCCCGCCGACCACGAGCCCGAGACCAGCCCCCTGAAGGTGATCGTCGAGGGCTGGACGTACGTCGGTCGCACGCCCGTCGTGCGCGGCCTGGTGGTCGGCATCATCGGCGCGTTCGCCGCCGGCGGCGTGGTGATCGGCCTGGCGCGCACGTTCGTGACCGACCTGCGCGGCGGCGACGCCGGCTACGGCCTGCTGTTCGGCACCGTGTTCCTCGGGCTCGGCCTGGGCATGTGGCGCGGGCCGCGGCTGCTGCAGGGGCTGTCCCGGCGCCGCCTGTTCGGGATCTCGCTGACCCTCACGGGCCTGCTGCTGTTCCCGATCGCGCTGGTCCAGCAGCTGCCCGTCGTGGTCGGCCTGACCCTGGTGCTCGGGTTCTTCGCGGGCGTCGGCTGGATCACCGGCAACACCCTGCTCGGGCTGGAGGTCCCCGACGAGGTGCGCGGCCGGACCTTCGCGTTCGTCGGCTCGATGATCCGGCTGGCGCTGGCCCTGGTGCTCGCGGTCGCGCCGCTGCTGGCCGGGCTGATCGGCCGGCACACCTTCGGGCCGCTCGACGAGGACGGCAACCCGTTCGTGGTCTACAACGGTGCCGCGTTCACCTTCCTCCTGGCGGCTCTGGTCATGACCGCTGTCGGTGTCGCGTCGTACCGTCAGATGGACGACCGGGTGGGAGTTCCTCTCGTGACCGACCTGCGCCACGCCTTCACCGGCTCGGCCGGCGTCTACGCCGCCACCGGCTGCTTCGTCGCGCTCGAGGGCGGCGAGGGAGCGGGCAAGTCCACCCAGGCGCGGCTGCTGGAGGAGTGGCTGACCGAGCAGGGGTACGACGTGCTGCTCACCCACGAGCCCGGCGACACCGAGGTCGGCCAGAAGCTGCGCCGGATCGTGCTCGACCCGGCGACCGGCGACATCTCGCACCGCACCGAGGCGCTGCTCTACGCCGCCGACAAGGCCGAGCACGTCGACCGCGTGGTCGCCCCGGCCCTGGCCCGCGGGTCCGTGGTGGTCACCGACCGCTACGTCGACTCGACGCTGGCCTACCAGGGCGCCGGCCGTGACCTCGACCGCGAGCTGGAGAAGGTCGCCCGCTGGGCCACCGCCGACCTGCGCCCGCACCTGACCGTGCTGCTCGACCTCCCGCCCGAGCAGGGGCTGCAGCGGTTCGAGGAGCGCGACCGCATCGAGGGCGAGTCGGCCGACTTCCACGAGCGGGTCCGCGAGGGGTTCCTCCGGCTGGCCACCGCGGCGCCCGAGCACTACCTGGTGGTCGACGCCCGTCAGCCGGTCGAGCGGATCGCCGCCGAGATCCGGGCCCGGGTGGAGCCGCTGCTCGAGCAGGCCCGGCGTCACGGGGCCCCGCCGCCCGAGCCCGAGACCGACCCGACGCCGACGCTCGTCGACGAGCCCCGCGAGAGGAGCCAGCGATGACGGTCGAGGCCGTCCCGAGCCCGTCGGTGTGGTCGTCCCTGGTCGGCCAGCAGCACGCCATCGAGGTGCTGCGCCGGGCCGCCGGCGGGCACGGCATGACGCACGCCTGGCTGTTCACCGGCCCGCCCGGCTCCGGCCGCTCCAACGCCGCGCTCGCGTTCGCGGCGGCGCTGCAGTGCGAGCGCGGCACCGGCTGCGGGGAGTGCCACGCCTGCCGCACGGCGCTGGCCGGCACCCACCCCGACATCTCGATCACCCGGTCCGAGACGTCGGTGCACTACATCAAGGACATGCGCGAGCTGGTCCGGCGGGCCGGCCTCTACCCGGTCGAGGGCAAGTGGCAGGTGATGCTCATCGAGGACGCCGACCGGCTCGCGAAGGGCGACGAGACCCGCACCGCCAACGCCCTGCTCAAGGCGATCGAGGAGCCGACCCCCAAGACCGTGTGGCTGCTGTGCGCGCCGACCGTCGAGGACGTGCTCCCGACGATCCGCTCGCGCTGCCGCAACATCTCGCTGGCGACCCCGACGGCGCCGCAGGTGGCGGCGTACCTCGTGGAGCGCGACGGTGTCACCGAGGGGCTGGCGTCGTTCGCGGCCCGGGCCAGCCAGGGCCACATCGGCCGGGCGCGGGCGCTGGCCCGCGACGAGAAGACCCGCAACCGGCGCCGCGAGGTGGTGCTGATGCCCGGCGGGCTCACCGGCATCGGCGCATGCATGCAGGCCGCCGCGAACCTCGTCGACATCGCCAAGGACGAGACCGCCGCACTCACCGAGCAGAGCAACGCCCGCGCGATGGGCGAGCTCGAGGCGACGTACGGCGACGACCGCAAGTCCAAGACGTCGCGGTCCTACAAGGCCGCGCTCCGCGAGGTCGAGCACAGCCAGCGGCAGCGCGAGAAGCGCCGGGTCATGGACGTCATCGACCGTGGGCTGATGGACATGATGTCGGTCTACCGCGACGCGATCGCGGTGCAGGTCGGCGCCCCCGGCGCGCTGGTCAACGAGGAGATCCGGGGGTCCGTCGAGGACGTCGCCCGTAGGACCACCCCGGAGCAGAACCTCCGCCGCATCGACGCGATCTTCGCGGCCCGCGACCAGATGATGGAGTTCAACACCACCCCGCTGCTGGCCCTCGAGTCGATGATGGTGGCGCTGCGGATCCGGTGACCACGGGGGAGTCCCCTCTACAGTTGCCACGTGTCTTCCCGCCCCGCCCGTCGCGCCGTGCCCGCGGTGCTGCTGGCGGTGCTGCTGTCCGGCTGTGGGGTTTTCTCCGGCGGGGACGACGCCCAGTCGCGGCCGACGCTGACGCCGAGCCCGATCCGACCGAGCACGTCCAGCGCCGTCTCCCCGCGCCCGAGCGCCAGCCAGCCGGGCCTGGCACGCTACTACGACCAGACGCTGGACTGGAAGCCGTGCCGGGAGCAGTTCGAGTGCGCGAAGCTGACGGTGCCGCTCGACTACGCGAAGCCCGGCGGCCGCGCGATCCGGGTCGCGGTGCTGCGCTCGCCCTCCACCGACAAGGGGAAGCGGATCGGCTCGCTGCTGGTGAACCCGGGCGGTCCCGGCGTCTCCGGCGTGGACTTCGCGGCCACCGCGCCCGCCACGTTCGGCGCCGACCTGCGCCAGGCCTTCGACATCGTCGGCTTCGACCCGCGCGGCGTCGGTGAGAGCGCGCCGCTGGCCTGCCTGAGCGACCGGCAGCTCGACCGGTTCGTGGCCTCCGACCCGGACCCCGACACCACCGCGGAGACCCAGGAGTCCGACCGGCTGGTCCGCGACTTCGGCCGCGGCTGCGTGGCGCACGACCCCGGCCTGGCCCGGCACGTCTCCACCGAGGAGGCGGCGCGCGATATGGACGTGCTGCGGGCCGCGCTGGGCGACGAGCGGCTGAGCTACTTCGGCTTCTCCTACGGCACCTACCTGGGCGCGACGTACGCCGGGCTGTTCCCGGACCGCGTCGGCCGGATGGTGCTCGACGGCGCGCTCGACCCGTCGCTGTCCACCGTGGACCTCGGGCTGGTCCAGGCGCGCGGCTTCGAGACCGCGCTGCGGGCCTACGTGCAGAACTGCGTCGACGGCGGCAGCTGCTTCCTCGGCGACACCGTGGAGTCCGGCACCCGGCGAATCCAGCGGTTCCTCGACCAGGTCGACCGCCGGTCGCTGCCCGGCAGCGAGTCGCGCCGGCTCACCGAGGGCTACGCCGTGCTCGGCATCTGGCAGCCGCTGTACTACCGCGAGGAGTGGGACATCCTGTCCAGCGCGCTGAAGGCCGGGTTCGCCGGCAACGGCGCGCCGCTGATGAGCCTGGCCGACTTCTACACCCAGCGCGGTCCGGGCGGGTTCCGCGACAACGCCCTCGAGATGCTGTACGCCGTGAACTGCCTCGACCACGACGACGGGGTGTCCTCCAGCAAGGTCGGCACCCTGGAGCCGGCGTTCGAGCGGGCGTCGCCCACCTTCGGGCGGACCTTCGCCTACAGCACGTCGGCGTGCGCGAACTGGCCGATCCACACCGGCCGCCAGCCGGCCCCCGTGACGGCGAAGGGCTCGGCGCCGATCATGGTGGTGGGCACCACCCGCGACCCGGCGACGCCGATCGAGGGTGCGCGCGGGCTGGTCCGCCAGCTCGACGACGCGGTGCTGGTCACCCGCGACGGCGACGGGCACACGGCCTACCACCAGGGCAGCCAGTGCGTCGACGACACCATCGAGGCGTACCTGGTGGCGGGGAAGGTGCCGAAGAGCGAGGTGGACTGCCGGTGACCGAGACCCGCTACGGCCCCCAGTTCGGGCCGGACATCACCTTCCTCGGCGTCGACCGCTGCAACCTGGCCGACCCGGCGACGTACGCGGACGCCGACGTGGTCGTGGTCGGGGCTCCGTTCGACGGCGGTACGTCGCACCGGCCCGGCGCCCGCTTCGGCCCGCAGGCGATCCGGATGACCGACTACCTGCCCTCCGACGGCTCCCGGCCGCACCTCGCGCTGCGCGTCGACGCGCTGCAGGACCTCCGGGTCGTCGACGCCGGCGACGAGGAGATGTACACCGGCGACGGCGAGCGGTCCAGCGCGTCGCTCGAGGAGGCGGTGTACGCCGTCGCCCGCACCGGCGCCGTGCCGCTGGTCCTCGGCGGCGACCACACCATCGCGCTGCCCGACGCCACCGGGGTGGCCCGGCACCTCGGCTTCGGCAAGGTGTCGATGCTGCACTTCGACGCGCACGCCGACACCGGCGACATCGAGTTCGGCTCGCTCTACGGGCACGGCCAGCCGATGCGCCGGCTGATCGAGTCCGGCGCGCTGCGCGGCGACCGGTTCCTGCAGATCGGGCTGCGCGGCTACTGGCCACCGCCCGACACGCTGTCGTGGATGGCCGAGCAGCGGATGCGGTCCTACGAGATGACCGAGATCGGCCGGCGCGGGCTCGAGGGCTGCCTCACCGAGGCGTTCGCGATCGCCACCGACGAGTGCGACGGGGTGTTCCTGTCCGTCGACGTCGACGTCTGCGACCCCGGCCACGCACCCGGCACCGGCACCCCCGAGCCCGGCGGGCTGTCCGCGCGGCAGCTGCTCGACTCGGTGCGCCGGATCTGCCTCGAGCTGCCGGTGGTCGGCATCGACATCGTCGAGGTGAGCCCGCCGTACGACCACGCCGAGATCACCGCGTTCCTCGCGAACCGGGTGGCCCTCGAGGCGCTCTCCGCGATGGCCGCCCGCCGGCACGGCCTCTCGCACGACCCGGCCGGGCCGCTGCTCGAGGGCCGCTAGGACGCGTCAGCAGAGTCCTCGTCGGCTGCGCGGCGCCTCGCTGCGACGATCCTCTACCAACACGCCCAGCTCACTCCACCGCGGCGCAGTACCCGGCGACCAGCGCGTCGGCCACCAGCCCGACGTACGAGTCGTCGGGCAGGAACGTCGCGTCGTGCAGCCCGCCCGCCTCGGCGCCGGTGCCGACGAAGGCCATCAGCGTCCGCGCGTGGGAGCCGTACGTCGCGAAGTCGTCGGACCCGAACGACCGGAAGTCGGCGGTCACCAGGTGGCCCATCTCCTCGAGCAGCACGAGCGCGCGGGTGGCCAGGTGGTCGTCGATCACCAGCGGCGGCTCGCCCGGCACGATCTCGACGTCGGCGGTGCAGCCGTGCGCGATCGCGATGTGCCGGGCGATGTCGCGGATCGCGTGGTGGGCGCGCTGCCGGTCGTCCTCGCGCATGGTGCGCACCGTGCCGGAGCCGGTGGCAGTGTCGGGCACCACGTTGTTGGCGGTGCCGGCCCGGAGCTGGTTGACCATGCACGCGATGCCCACCACCGGGTCGACCCGGCGCGCGCCGAGCTGCTGCAGCGCGACCACGACGTTGGACAGCGCCAGCACGGAGTCGGTGACCGTGTGCGGGTAGCCGGAGTGGCCGCCCTGGCCGCGCACGGTGACCACGAACTCATCGATGCTGGCATTCACCGGCCCCGGCGTGACCGCGACGACGCCGGCCGGCAGCTGCGGCTGCACGTGCGCGGCGACGACCGCGTCGACCCCGCGCAGGCCGCCCTCCTCGACGACGTCCCGCGCTCCGGAGTCGACGCCCTCCTCGCGCGGTTGCAGCAGCGCGAGCAGCGGGACCGGCAGCTCGAGGGTGCGCGCCGCCCGGCCCACCGCCGCCAGCCCGGCCATGTGCAGGTCGTGGCCGCAGGCGTGCATCACCCCGCCGCCGGCGGCCCACG
>JABFXA010000263.1 GCA_013361955.1 Nocardioidaceae bacterium | reverse complement strand
GACTTCGTCAACAAGATGCGGACGCGGGGCATCGAGGTGGTCGAGCTGCGCGACCTGCTGGCCGAGACCCTGGCTCTCGGGGACGCCAAGAACTGGCTGCTCGACCGCAAGATCACCCCGAACGAGGTCGGTCTCGGGCTCGTCGAGCCGACTCGGGCGTACCTGGACAGCCTGGATCCGGCGAAGCTGGCCGAGCACCTGATCGGTGGCCTGGCCACAGCCGACCTGCCCGACGAGTTCCGCTCCCCCTACCTGGCGCTGGTCCGCGAGTCGGCGGGCATCCGCGAGTACCTCATGCCGCCGCTGCCGAACACGCTTTACACCCGCGACACCACGTGCTGGCTCTACGGCGGCCTGACGATGAACCCGCTCTACTGGCCGGCCCGCCATGACGAGACCATGCTCATGAAGGCGATCTACACCTTCCATCCGGACTACGTCGGCTCGAAGGTCTGGTGGGGCGACCCCGAGAAGTCCTGGGCGCAGGCCACCTTCGAGGGCGGCGACATCATGCCGGTCGGCAACGGCGTCGTGCTCATGGGCATGAGCGAGCGCACCTCGCGCCAGGCGATCACCCAGGTCGCGGCCGCGCTGTTCGAGAACGGGGCGGCCGACCACGTGGTGGTCGCGGGCATGCCGAAGCTCCGCGCCGCGATGCATCTGGACACCGTGTTCACCTTCGCCGACCGTGACGTCGTCACCCTCTACCGCAAGATCATGGAGTCGGTCCACACCTTCTCGTTGCGGCCGTCGGACGCATCGCCCGGCGTCGAGGTCATCGACCACGGCGACGAGGCATTCGTCGACGTCGTGGCCAAGGCGCTCGGTCTGCCCAAGCTCCGCGTCATCGAGACCGGCGGCGACGTGTACGCCTCGGAGCGGCAGCAGTGGGACAGCGGCAACAACGCCGTGTGCCTCGAACCCGGGGTCGTGGTGACCTACGACCGCAACACGCAGACGAACACGTTGCTGCGTAAGGCGGGTATCGAGGTGATCACCATCGTCGGTGCGGAGCTGGGCCGGGGTCGCGGCGGCGGGCATTGCATGACCTGCCCGATCGTCCGCGACCCCGTGGAGTTCTGAGTTACCTGATCGCGCTCTCGCTACTTGATCGCACCAAGGTCCAGCACCACCATGAGTGCGCTGTCGGCCGGGTCCGGCCAGCTCAAATAGGTCATCTGCGGCGAGAACTGGAAGGTGTACGCCGAACCGACGATCGCGATCTTGCCAGTCGTACTGTCGATGAGATAGTCCGGCTGGCTGCTCCCAGCCGTGCGGCCATGCCCGCCGAGGAACCGTCCGCCGAGCACTGATCCCGATTCGAGCGGCAGGACTTCCGTACGCTCACTGCCGTCGAGGTGCTGGACGACGACCGCCGGCCCGCCCGCGATCTGCGTCGCGCCGGAGCAGAGCGTCGCGGTGCAGTCGATCGGCCCCAGATCGCTGGCGGCGACCACGACCCGCTGTCCGGTGAGAACGTTGCGCAGCTCCGTCACGGGGCTTCGGGCGACGACGTCGAAGTTGACCACCGGCGCAGTCGCGGCCCACGGCCAGGACATCACGGTGAGCCCTTCGAAGCCGGCCAGCGACTCGACGGCCGACCCGTCCCGCACGGCGACCCGGAAGATGCCCAGCCGGTAGGTGTCCCAGTACACGTGATCGGCGGTGGCGTACAGGCCGACGATGCCGAGCTGCTCCTGAGCGGCCAGCAGCCGAGGCGGTCCGCCGGACCGCGGCAGCGTCCAGATCATCTCCAGGATGGTGCCATCGGTGAGCCGGCCCTGAGCCCACCAATAGACGGCGTCGTCGCTGACCGTGAAGTCCTGCGGGAAGTACTCCGCCACGTCAGCCGGGCCGGTCAGGTCGGCCAGCAGCGTCGTCGCCCGGGCCTTGGTGTCGAACGCGTACAACCGGGTCACCCGTTCGAAGGCGGGCAGATAGCCGAGCAACAGGTGTTTCGCGTCGAGCACGCCCGCCAGCTGGAACTCCGCACCGTCGGGCGCGTGGGTGGGGAACTTCGAGATCGCCTCCGGCCAGACGGAGGTCGCCGGAAGCGCCTGCCCGACGTCGCCGGGCACGGTGATGTGGTTGGTCGGCAGCGAAACCGGCGACCCG
The DNA here is from genome assembly GCA_013361955.1 of Nocardioidaceae bacterium. Taxonomy (GTDB): domain Bacteria; phylum Actinomycetota; class Actinomycetes; order Propionibacteriales; family Nocardioidaceae; genus Nocardioides_B. The sequence goes on along the minus strand of JABFXA010000263.1, from coordinate 462 downwards.
CTCGGTGCCACCTTGACGGTCCGCGTGGGCGACGGGGTCGTCGCCGGCGTCGGTGGTGCGGTCGGGTCGTTGCCCGTCAGGACCAGCCAGGCCAATCCGAGGACGAGGACGATCGCCGCCGAAACCGTGGCGAGCATGCGCTTGCGGCGGCGCGTGTGGCGTACCTCGACGAGGCCCACGAGGTCGGCCGGTGCTTGCGCGCGCTCCCCCAGAGCCAGCAGCTCTTCGCGCAACCGGTCCAGCCCCCGCGAGGCCTGGCTGCGTACCGTGCCCTCGGTGACATTCAGGCATTCGGCGATCTGACGGTCGCCGAGACCCTCGTAGTAGCGCAGCACCAGCACCGCCCGCTGCCGCGCGGGCAGCCCGGCCAGGCTGCGCAGCAGGTCGGTGTCGCCCTCGACCCGGTCCAGCCCGGGATCGGTCCGGCCGCGGTCGGGCACGGTGTCGGTCAGGCGCTCGCGG
>JABFXA010000146.1 GCA_013361955.1 Nocardioidaceae bacterium | reverse complement strand
GCCAGCGCGAGGTCGACGTCGGAGAGCAGCGGGAAGGGCAGCCGGGTGTGCCCGGCGAACGCCGCGAGCTGGTCCGGGCGCTGGGTGCTCACGCCGTGCACGGTGGCGCCGGCCGCCGCGAAGTCGCCGTGCCGGTCGCGGTACGTCGTCGACTCGAGCGTGCAGCCAGGGGCGCCGGGGATGTCGCCCCAGCCCGGCGGGTAGCCGCGGCCGCCCGGGGCCTCGGCGCCGGGGAAGCAGTAGAGCACCGTCCAGGGCGTCGGCCCGACCGGGTCGTGCGAGCGGCCGTCGGCACCCGCGAGGTCGAGCCCCGGAAGCCGCCGGCCGACCAGGTCGTGCACGCGCTCGCTCTCCAGCGAGGTGGCCGCGCTGGTCGCGGTCAGCGACCCGTCGCCGAGCACGTGCCGGGTGCCCCAGTCCTGCAGCGCGATCAGCACCGGCAGCAGCCCCCGACCCTTGTCGGTGAGGTGGTACTCGAAGCGCGGCGGCCGCTCGGAGTAGAGCCGCTTCTCCAGCACGTCGTGCTCGACCAGGCCCGCCAGCCGCTGGGCGAGCACCTTGCGGCTCACCCCCAGCTCGCGCTGCAGCGCGTCGAAGCGGTGCAGGCCGCCCGCCACGTCGCGGACCACCAGCAGCGTCCACCAGTCACCCACGACGCCGAGCGCTTGCGCGATCGCGCACTCGGCGTCGGTGAGTTCGGTGTACTTCAACGCAAGCCCTCGACAGATCGGGTGGGGCTGTCAGTATAGTGCGTTCCCTATGGGAACTGACTCGGCGGGACGAGTGTTCTGGACCTACTGGGGCGCGGGCACGGTGAGCAGCGTCGGCTCGGCCGTCACCACCGTCGCCCTCCCGCTCACCGCGGTCGTGGTGCTGCACGCGACGCCGTTCGAGGTCGGGCTGCTGACCGCGGCGTCGTACGCGGCGTGGCTGCTGATCGGCCTGCCGGCCGGCGTGGTGGTGGCCCGGCTGCCGCTGCGCCGCACCCAGGTCGCGATGGACCTGGCCCGCGGGGTGGCGCTCGCGTCCCTGCCGGTGGCGTGGTGGCTGGGCGCGCTCACGCTGCCGCACCTGGTCGCGGTGGCGCTGGTGGTCGGCCTCGCCGCGGTGGTGTTCGACGTCGGCAGCATGACCTTCCTGCCCGCCCTGGTGCCCGCCGACCGGCTCGCCGCCCGCAACTCCCTGATGTCGGCCACCCACGCCACGGTCGAGCTGGGCGGCCCGTCACTCGGCGGCGCCCTGGTGCAGCTGCTCGGCGCGGTCCCGACGCTGCTCGTGGACACCGCGAGCTACCTGGTCTCCGCCGTGCTCGTGAGCCGGCTGCCCGAACGCACCGTGCCGGCGCCCGCGACGCGGGCCTCGGCCCGGGAGATGATCGGCGACGGCTGGCGGTTCGTGGTGCGTCACCCGGTGATGGGGCCGTGCCTGTGGGAGGCCACCGCGGTCAACTTCGCGTGCGGGGCGCTGATGGCGCTGGCCCCGGTGTACCTCGTGCGCGACCTCGGCGCGGCGCCCGGCCTGGTCGGCGTGCTGATCGCCACCGAGGGCATCGGCTCGCTGCTCGGCGCGGCGCTCGCCACCCGGCTGTCCCGGCTGCTCGGCACCGCCCGGGTGATCGTGGTCAGCGGCCTCGCCGGAGCACTCGCCGCGCTGCTGCTGCCGGCCGCGCACGGGGTCCCGGGCATGGTGACCTTCGCGGTCGGCAACGCCGGCTACGCGGCCGGCGTGGTGATCGGCAGCGTGAACACCCGCACCCACCGGCAGACCGCCAGCCCACCGGAGCTGCTCTCCCGGGTGATGGCCACGACGAGGTTCGTGTCCTGGGGCGCGATCCCCGTCGGCGCGCTCGTCGCCGGCCTGGTGGCGTCCGGCCTCGGCGTGCGCACCGCGCTGTGGTGCATGGCGATCTCGGCGTTCGTGCCGACCCTCGTGCTCGCCCGCAGCGCGATCTGGCGGCTCCGCGACCTCGAGGACGCCGCCGTCCCGGACCGGGTCCCGGTCTAGCTCCGGTCGTCGAGCTCGTCGGACATCACCGTCGACGAGAGCCGGCCGTGCTTGGCGACGTACTGCGCCCGGTCGGCCGCCGCGAACAGGTCGTGGGTGCTGACGTGGCCGCCGGGGGTGACGACCGCCGTCGCGGCACCGCAGGAGACGCCCGCCCCCTGGCCGAACCGCCAGGTCCGCTGCGCGAGCCGGTCGGACACGGTCAGCACCGTCGACGGGTCGTGGCCGGTCACCAGCACCGTGAACTCGTCGCCGCCGACCCGGGCCACCAGGCTGCCCGGCAGGCCGCTGAACTCCGCGTCCAGCGCCCGCCCGACCGACTGGATGAGCTGGTCGCCGGCCACGTGCCCGAGGGTGTCGTTGACCTCCTTGAGCCGGTTGATGTCGACCTGCACCACGGTCACCGTGCGGCTGCCGTCATGGGGCACGTCGAACACCCGGGCCGCGTGCTCGTCGAGCGCGCGGCGGTTGGGCAGCCCGGTCAGCGGGTCCTGGTAGGCCAGCCGCTCCAGCGACTCCTCGCGCAGCGAGCGCGAGATCGCGCCGGCGAGGATCGCGATCAGCGCCTCCAGGTAGGCGACCTCGTTGCGGTCGAACGTGCGGTCGCCGACGTGCCGGGTGGCGTAGAACTCGCCCCACAGGTGCCCGTCGACGACGATCGGCGCACCCACCGACGAGCCCTTGCCGAGCTGCGCCAGCAGCTTGCGCTCGTCCTCGTCCGACGTCAGGTCGTCGATGCTGGCGATCCAGGTCTGCAGCTCGCCGACCACCAGCTCGAGGTTCGCGAAGTGCGTCATCTCGTAGGTCTCGTCCTCGGGCCAGCGCTCCTCGTCGGGCCCCAGGTCGCCGACGTTGATCAGCGTCCGCACCGTCAGGCTGCCCGGCACCAGCCGGCTCACCGAGACGCTGGCCGCGTCGATCGCCAGCCGGGCCTCCTCGGTGGCGAGCTCGAGCAGCCGGAACAGCGACTCCGAGCGACCGAGGGCGCGCGCCATCGCCGCAAGGCTGCGGATGCGCGTCTCCTCGCCGGTCGTCGTCACCTGGACCCCCGGGGTCTCCTCGAGCTTTCTCCTGCTAGGGACATCGGTCGCTCGAGGTCCCGACTTCAGGTGCCGGGGCGTACCGCCGCGAAATCTGCACGAACGTCGTGCGTGTCGCTGCCCGGTCGGCGAGCACATGGTCCCATCGAGCTACGGCGGCGCGACATCGGCCTACGGACGGCGCCCTCTCCGGTCTGCGAGGCTGTCCGGCATGTCATCGCCCTCCACACCGGCCGACTCCCTGCCCCGCCTCCCCGACGGCTTCCGGTTCGGCGCGAGCACGGCGGCGTACCAGGTCGAGGGGGCCGTCGACGAGGGCGGCCGCGGGCCGAGCGTCTGGGACACCTTCTGCGCCGAGCAGGGCCGGATCGCCGACGGCAGCAGCGGCGCGGTGGCCTGCGACCACTACCACCGGTACGGCGAGGACGTCGGCCTGATGCGCGACCTCGGGCTGCACGGCTACCGGCTCTCGGTGTCCTGGTCGCGGGTGCAGCCGGAAGGGAGCGGCCGCGCCAACGCGGAGGGGCTGGCGTTCTACGACCGGCTCGTCGACACCCTGCTCGAGGCGGGCGTGCGGCCGATGGTCACGCTGTTCCACTGGGACCTGCCGCAGCCGCTCGAGGACGCCGGCGGCTGGCTGCAGCGGGCCACCACCGACCGGTTCGCGGAGTACGCCACGCTGCTCGGCATGAAGCTCGGCGACCGGGTCGAGCACTGGTGCCCGGTCAACGAGCCCAACGTCGTGACCATGCTCGGGCACGCGGTCGGCGTGCACGCGCCCGGCAAGCAGCTGCTGTTCGACGCGCTCCCGGTCGCGCACCACCTGCTGCTCGCGCACGGCCGGGCGGTCACCGCGCTCCGCGCCACCGGCGCCACCAGCATCGGCTGCGCGAACAACCACGCGCCGGCTCGGCCGGCCTCCGACGACCCGGCCGACGTCGCCGCCACCGGGCTGTACGACGCGCTGTGGAACCAGCTCTTCTCCGAGCCGATGCTGCGCGGCCGCTACCCCGACGGGTTCGCCGAGCTGATGCCCGGCCCGGTGCAGGACGACCTGCGCGCGATCAGCGTGCCCCTCGACTTCTACGGCCTGAACTACTACAACCCGACCCGGGTCGCCGACCCCTCGTCGTCGTTGCCGGCCGCGCCGGGTCGCGACATGTCCGAGCGCGGGGCGCCGTTCAAGCTCGTCGAGCTCGAGGGCTACCCGCGCACGGCGTTCGGCTGGCCGGTCGTGCCCGACGGCCTGCGCGAGCAGCTCGTCGCCCTGCACACGGCGTACGGCGACCTGCTGCCGCCGGTCTACGTCACCGAGAACGGCTGTGCCTACGACGACGAGGTCGGCCCCGACGGACAGGTGCACGACCCGGACCGGGTCGCCTACCTCGACGCGCACCTGCGCGCGGTCGCGGCCGCCGCGGCCGAGGGCGTCGACGTGCGCGGCTACTACACGTGGTCGCTGCTGGACAACTTCGAGTGGGCCGAGGGCTTCACGAAGCGCTTCGGGCTGGTGCACGTCGACTACCAGACCCAGCGGCGCACGCCGAAGGACTCCTTCGCCTGGTACCGCGACCTGGTCGCGGCGCACCGGTGACCACGCTCCCTCCCGAACCGGTCCCGGTCGCGGAGGCCCTCGCCGAGCCGCTCGTCGCGGTCCCGAAGCGCTGGGTCGCGTGGATCACGCTGGCCGGCCTGGGGTTGTGGGCCGGGTTCTTCGGGCCGATCCAGGTGCTGCTCGCGCAGCAGGCCGAGGCGGTCGCGCCCGGGCACAAGGAGCTGGTGTTCGGCGTGGTCACCGGCGTCGGCTCGGCGGTCTCGGTGGTCGCGAACCCGCTGTTCGGCGCGCTCTCGGACCGGACCACGTCCCGCTTCGGCCGGCGGGTGCCGTGGGTGGTCGCCGGCGGCCTGCTCGGTGCGCTGGCCCTGGTGCTGCTGGCGGTCTCGCACTCGGTGCTCGCGATGGTGCTGGCCTGGAGCCTGGCGCAGGCGTCGCTGAACGCGATGTTCGCGGCGCTCACCGCGACCGTCCCGGACCAGGTGCCGGTCTCCGAGCGCGGGGTCGTCGGCGGCTGGGTCGCGGTCTCGCAGACGCTCGGCATCGTCGCCGGCGTCGGCATCGCCACGGCCACCGGCGGGATCGCGGCCGGCTACTACGCGACCGCCGCCGCGGTGGTCGTGCTCGCGGTGCCGTACGTCCTCGGCAGCCGCGACGTACCCCTGCCGCGCGCGCTGCGCCCGGACTTCTCGTGGCGCGAGTTCGCCGCCGGGTTCTGGCTGTCGCCGCGCCGCTACCCGGACTTCGCGTGGGCCTGGCTGACCCGGTTCCTGGTGAACCTCGGCAACTCGCTCGGCACCCTGCTCCTCTACTTCTACCTGCAGGACGCCGTCGGCTACCCCGACCCGGAGGCCGGCGTCTTCGTGCTCACCGTGGTCTACGCCGTGTTCATCGTGGCCAGCACCGTGGTGTTCGGGCTCTGGTCGGACCGGGTCGGGCGGCGCAAGAGCTTCGTCACCGTCTCCGGTGTGGTCACCGGCCTCGGCGCGCTGGTGCTGGCGATCGTGCCGACCTGGCCCGGCGCGATCGTCGGCGCCGTGGTGTTCGGCATCGGCTACGGCGTCTACCTGTCCGTCGACTTCGCGCTGTGCACGCAGGTGCTGCCGAGCGCCGAGGCCCGCGCCAAGGACCTCGGCGTCATCAACATCGCGGTGGCGCTGCCCCAGGTCTTCGCGCCGTTCGTCGGGTCGCTCATCGTCGCGCAGCTCGGTGGCTACGTGACCCTGTACGCCGTCTCCTGTGCCGTCTGCGTGCTCGGCTCGGTGCTGGTCCGCAACATCCACTCGGTGGCCTGAGCCGTTGGTCGAGGTGCGGAGCGGGCCACCGCGAGCCTCGAGACCAGGTCGCGAGGCCGAGCAGGGACCGTGCTCACTGACGCATCATCGTGACCGTGAGCGTGCCGTCGTTGTCCCGGTAGTCCAGGTCGAGGACGGTGAACCGCACCGGGCCGTTCCTCGTTGCGGTGAACCGCGTCCAGTAGGTGTGGTCCGACGAGCAGCTGCCGTCGTTGTCCCCGTACGGACGCCAGCTCGTCCGCGTCCCGTCGACCCACAGGTCCAGCGGGTCCTGGTCGAGCGCGACCAGGCTGTCGGTGCTGCGCCAGGTGTTGCCCTCGCGCACGCACGAGGCGTCCGCCTCGCGGCCGTTGGAGCGCTGCGTCCCGGAGACCGCGAGCAGCACGGTCTGGCCCTGGCGCAGCCGCATCGTCGAGGTGCTGCCGTCCTGGTCGCCGGCGTCCACGCGCACGTAGTCGCGCGACTGCCGCCACGGCGTGGTCGACCCGGGGCTCTCGGCCGTGGCCGCCCCCGGCTCGGTGATCCGGGTCAGCCGCTGCACGGTCACCGCGAGCGCCCCGGTGTCGTCCTCGCGCGACAGCGGGTCCCACAGCGCCAGCTCGAGCCGTCCGTCGCGGGTCGCGGTCACCGTGTCCACGTGCGACCGCGCGTCGCAGACGGACGAGCCGTACACCGCGCGGCCGCCGAACGGCTGCCCGTCGACGTACAGCCGGGCGTGCGTGGCGTCCGGCGTCCGGCGGTCGAGGGAGGCCTGCGGCCACCAGCCGGAGGAGAGCCCGACGCAGCGGCCGTCGGTGCGCACCCCGCCGCCGAGGCTCGCGGAGCCGCTGACCGTGACGCGGTACGACGCGCCCCTCTCGACCGCACCGGCGGTCTGCACGGAGTCGGCGGAGGCCGGCACGTAGACCGTCTCGCCGACCAGGCCGTTGCCGCTGGTGGCCGGGCCGACGGCGGGCGCCGACGACGTCGAGGGGTAGGTGGGCAGCGCCCGGCTGACGTCGGTGCCGCGCTTCGACACGGCGACCACCAGGCTGCCCGAGGCGCCGCGAGCGGTGTTCGCGACCTGCAGCCGCAGCGGCGCGGTCCGGGTCGGCTTCACGGTGGTCGTGTACACGTGGTCCGCCTCGCAGGTGCTCGAGACGCGCACGTCGTTGACGAGCAGGTTCAGCGAGCCGTGCGTCGTGGCGACGTCCGTGCTCGGTGACGGCACCCAGCGGTGGCTCGAGGCCGACCAGCGGCAGGACGCGTCGGCGACGTCGGTCGGGGCGCCGTACCCGTACAGGCCCGCGGCGGTGACCTGGTACGTCGTCCCGGCGGCCAGCGTGAACGACGTCTGCTTCACCGCACCCGTCGCGGGCACGGTCACCGCCCGGTACGGCGTCGTGGAGAGGTCGACCCCGCTCGGCCTGGGGGTGCTGGGCTTCGGGGTGGACGGCTTCGGCGTCGTGGGCGTGGGCGTCGAGGGCTTGGGGGTGCTGGGCGTCGGCGGCTTCGGTGCCGGCGGCACGCTGACGTGGCCGGTGTACCAGCTGGTCCTGCCGGCGCCACCGGCCCGGCTCAGCGAGATGTGCACGTGGTTGCGGTGCCGCAGCGTGTCGCCGCAGGTCCTGAGCACCTTGCACGGCCGGTAGGCACGGGCCACGAAGCCGCGGTACGACGAGTAGATGTGGTCGTTCCAGATCAGGTACATGATGCCCATCCGCCGCGCGAGTGCGTGCCGGTTGCCGGCCTTGTCGGTGGCGAAGATGCGCTTGAGGAAGCTCGCGACGTAGCGGCGGTCGCGGGCCGACCCGACGTTGACCGCCCAGTCGAAGGCGCGGCCCTCCTTGTGCTCGGAGACCCCGCCGTCCTTGCAGGAGCGCGAGATGCCGAGCGAGCCGCTGCCGGGGTACTGCCTCTGCAGCCACCGCGAGAGCTTGAGCGTGCCGGGCTTGGCGTTCGGGCTGCAGTTGGTCTGCGGCTGGTAGGTCGCGTAGTCCTCGATCGGCGCGGCGTTCGCGACGGCCGGGGCCAGGACGAGGAACGCGACGACGAGGGCGAGGGTCCGGCCGGTCCGCCGGCCTCCCCTCTCTCGGGTCGGGCGGGGGGCGGTACGGCGCAGGCGAAGCATCAGGTCAAGGTCCAAAACTCAGGCGTCAGGTCTCGCGTGGTCACGGCACGCTCAGTAGTTATCGGCGGCGCCCGGCCGACCTTGAGGGGGACGCGGCGGATTTCCGACACCCTCGGCGTGTCGGGGTTGACGCCCCCACTGGCTACGGTGGGGACATGCGCAAGACGGTGCCGCTCACGGTCGGGATCCTGATGGTCGTGATCGGGGCGGTGTGGACCCTGCAGGGGCTCGGCTACCTCGAGGGCAGCGCGATGACCGGCGTCGCGATCTGGGCGATCATCGGCCCGCTGCTCGCCGGCCTCGGCGTCGCCCTGGTGTACGTCGGGCTGCGCGGCCCCTCACGCCGCTGACGTCGCGAACGGGAACCGCTCCAGCACCCGGAACGCCCCCTGCTCGGCCCACACCAGCACCGCCTCGCGCGCGTGCGCGAACACCGGCAGCCGCGGCGCGAGCTCGAACCGGACCTGCTCGGCGTTCTCCCCCTCGGGCACCGGGACCGTCAGGTGCGGCACCACCTCGTCGAACCGGCCGCCGTACGGTGGGTGCTCCGGGAACCGTCGCCACAGCTCGTGGGTGAGTGCCCGGAACGGCGCGGCCGGCTCCGGGGTCAGGTAGGTCGGACCGTCGGGGAACTGCGCGATCCGGGTCAGCAGGAACCCGAACGGGGTGACGTCGGCGAACAGCGTGCGCAGCTCCTGGAGGATCCCCTCGTCGAGCTCGCCCTCCGCGGCGAACGGCGCCAGCAGCGTGACGTGCGCGTGCACGTCGACCGGTTCCGGGAACAGCTGCTCGGGGGCCCGCCGTTCCAGCCGCGGCCGCACCACGGCCTCCAGCTCCGGCACCGGCACCACCAGCGCCGAGAACGCCCCGTCCGTCTGCATGGCACATGAATACCGCACCCGCGCCCCCGCTGGCCTTGCTCGCGCTGGTTGAGGTGCGAACGGAGTGAGCCTCGAAACCAGGTGGTGACGGGCGTGCTCGCGTCACCCGGTCTCGAGGCTCGCGGTAGCCCGCTCGCACCTCGACCAGCGGTCGCGCTACAGCGCCACCGCCAGTTCTGTGGCCTGCCGGATCGCGCGCTTGGCGTCGAGCTCGGCGGCGACGTCGGCACCGCCGACGAGGTGCGCGGTGACGCCGGCGGCGAGCAGGTCGTCGTACAACGTGCGCTCGGACTCCTGCCCTGCGCAGACCACGACGTGGTCCACCGCGAACGTGCGGGTGCTGCCGTCGGCGAGGGTGACGTGCAGGCCGTCGTCGTCGACGCGGTCGTAGGTGACGCCGGGCACCTGCTCGACGCCGGAGTCGCGCAGCACCGTGCGGTGCGCCCAGCCGGAGGTCTTGCCGAGTCCCTTGCCGATCGCCGTGGTCTTGCGCTGCAGCAGCACCACCTCGCGCGCCGGGGTGCGCGGCTTCTTCTCGGTGACGCCGCCGGCGTGCAGCGCCGGGTCGCCCACGCCCCAGTGCGCGAGCCACTCGTCGAGGTCCTCCTCGGTGTGCGTGAGGAAGACACTGACGTCGACCCCGATGCCGCCCGCCCCCACGACGGCGACCCTGCGGCCGGGGACCACCCGGCCGGAGAGCACGTCGGCGTACGACACCACGCTGGGGTGGTCGGCGCCGTCGAAGGTCACCTGCCGCGGCAGCACGCCGGTGGCCACCACCACCTCGTCGTACGGCGTCAGCTCGGTGACCGTCGGACGGGTGCCCAGCCGGACCTCCGCGCCGAGCACGTCGAGCCGCCGGGTGTAGTAGCGCAGCGTCTCGGCGAACTCCTCCTTGCCCGGCACCGCCATCGCCAGGCGGAACTGGCCGCCGACCCTGTCCGCGGCCTCGAACACCGTGACCCGGTGGCCGCGCTCGGCGACGGCCGCCGCGGCGGCGAGGCCGGCGGGTCCGGCGCCGACCACGGCCACCTGCTTGGCGGTCCGCGTCGGCGCGAGCACCAGCGTGGTCTCGCGACCGGCGCGCGGGTTCACCAGGCAGGAGGCGCGCTGGTTGGCGAAGGTGTGGTCGAGGCAGGCCTGGTTGCAGGCGATGCAGGTGTTGATCTCGTCGGCGCGACCCTCGGCGGCCTTGCGCACGAAGTCCGGGTCGGCCAGGAACGGCCGCGCCATCGACACCAGGTCGGCGCCGCCGGAGGCGAGCACCTGCTCGGCCAGCTCGGGGGTGTTGATCCGGTTCGAGGCGCAGACCGGGATGCCCACCTCCGGTCGCAGTCTCGCGGTCGTCGACACCCAGGCCGCCGCGGGCACCTGGGTGAGGATCGTCGGCACCCGCGCCTCGTGCCAGCCGATGCCGGTGTTGATCACCGACGCACCGGCGGCCTCGACGCGACGGGCCAGCTCGACGGTCTCGTCCCAGGTCTGCCCGTCCGGCACCAGGTCGAGCAGGGACATCCGGTACATCACCAGGAAGTCGTCGCCGAGCGCCTCCCGGACCCGGCGCACGATCTCGACCGGGAACCGCATCCGGTTCTCCGCGGAGCCGCCCCACCGGTCGCTACGCCGGTTGGTCCGCGCCGAGAGGAACTGGTTGACGAGGTAGCCCTCGGAGCCCATCACCTCGACGCCGTCGTACCCGGCCCGGCGAGCCAGCCGGGCCGCGTCGACGAAGTCGCCGACGGTGCGCTCGACGCCCCGGGTCGACAGCGCGGAGGCCTTGAAGGGCGTGATCGGTGACGTGGAGGCCGAGGCGGAGACGTTCAGGGGCGTGTACCCGTAGCGGCCGGCGTGCAGCAGCTGCAGGGCGATGGCGCCGCCCTCGTCGTGCACGGCGCCGGTGACCTGCCGGTGCGCGTCGGCGTGCCGCCGGCTGGTCATCATCGACGCGAACGGCAGCAGCCAGCCGCGCACGTTGGGGGAGTAGCCACCGGTGACGATCAGCCCCGCGCCGCCGCGGGCCCGCTCGGCGAAGTACGCCGCCAGCTCGGGCAGGTGCTTCGCGCGGTCCTCCATGCCGGTGTGCATCGAGCCCATCACCGTGCGGTTGCGCAGCGTCACGCCGCCGACGGTGATCGGGTCCAGCAGGTGGGGAAAGCTCATGCGTCCGCTCCGTGGTCGCTTCCGTCGTAGGGTCCGTGTGCGTCGAGGTACTCGGTCAGCCAGCCCACCCAGAACCGCTCCAGCCGGATCCCGCCGCGCAGCACCAGGTACACGTCGAGGTCGTGACCGGACAGCGCGGCTGGGTCGGGGAAGTCGCGCTTCTCGAGCAGCTCGTAGTGCGCCAGCCGGGTGGCGTGCTCGGCCCGCAGGCCGCGGACCTCGGCGAGCACGGCCGACCGGTCGCCGTACGACGCGCCGCGGAGCCGGACCGCGACCTCGCTGCGGAACGGGTCCCCGGCCATCGGCGACCCGATCCAGCGGGCCAGCTCGCGACCGCCGGCGGGCGTCACGGCGTACACCTTCTTGTCGGCGCGGCCGTGCTGCGCGACCGTGCGCGCGTGCACCCAGGCGTCGCGCTCCATCCGGGCCAGCACCCGGTAGATCTGCTGGTGGGTGGCGCTCCAGAAGAACCCGATCGAGCGGTCGAACCGGCGGGTGAGCTCGAGCCCCGACGCCGGCTGCTCGCTGAGCGAGACCAGGATCGCGTGCTCGAGGGCCATGCCGGTGATGCTGCCACTCTGTGCAACGAGTTGCATAGGTGGTGTGACCCACGCCTCGGAACAGAAATACCCCTAGGGGGTATTGTTCTCGGTATGACCGAGACACACGAGCACACGCAGCACGACGGTTCCTGGTCGACCGCGGTGTCGGCGACCCTGCACTGCCTCACCGGCTGTGCCATCGGCGAGGTGCTCGGGCTGGCGCTGGCGACCTGGTGGGGCTGGTCGAATGGGCCGAGCATCGCGCTGGCCATCGTGCTGGCGTTCTTCTTCGGCTACCTGCTCACCGCGACGTCGGTGCTCCGCCGAGGCCTCGGCTGGCGTACGGCGATCACGGTCGCGCTCGCCGCCGACACCGTGTCGATCCTGGTGATGGAGATCGTCGACAACGCGGTGGTCCTCGCGGTCCCCGGGGCCATGGACGCGGGTCTGGCCGACCTGCTGTTCTGGGGCTCGCTGGTGTTCGCGCTCGCGGTGGCGTTCGTGGTCACGGTCCCGGTGAACCGCGCGATGATCGCCCGCGGCAAGGGCCACGCCGCAGTGCACCAGTACCACTGAGCCGACCGCTGGTTGACATGATCCGGGCATGACCATCGAACTCGGGCAGGGCACCGGGCCGCTCCGCGGCGTGCGGGTCGTCGAGATCGCCGGCATCGGGCCCGGCCCGCACGCGGCGATGACGCTCGCCGACCTCGGGGCCGACGTGGTCCGGGTCGAGCGACCGAAGGGCGGGTTCACGGCGAGCACCCGCGCGAACGACATCCTCAACCGCGGCCGGCCGAGCGTCGCGCTCGACCTCAAGCACCCGGACGCGGTGGCCACCGTCCTCGCCCTGGTCGAGCGCGCCGACGTGCTCACCGAGGGGATGCGGCCCGGCGCGATGGAGCGGCTCGGCCTCGGCCCGGAGGAGTGCCTGGCCCGCAACCCGCGGCTGGTGTACGCACGGATGACCGGCTGGGGCCAGGACGGGCCCTGGGCGCAGAGCGCCGGCCACGACATGAACTACATCTCGCTGGCCGGCGCCCTGCACGGCCTCGGCCAGACCCGGGAGCGACCGCAGTTCCCGACGAACCTCCTCGGCGACTTCGGCGGCGGGTCGACGTACCTCGTCATCGGGATCCTCGCCGCGCTCCTCGAGTCACGCAGCAGCGGCGAGGGGCAGGTGGTCGACGCCGCGCTCGTCGACGGCACCGCGCACCTGACCGCGATGCACCTGTCGATGCTGGCCAGCGGTACGGCGCAGGACCGGCGGGCCGCCGGGGTGCTCGACGGCGGGGCGCCGTTCTACGACGTGTACGAGACCGCCGACGGCCGGCACATGTCCGTCGGTGCGCTGGAGCCGCAGTTCTGGGCCGAGCTGGTCCGGCTCCTGGAGCTCGAGGACGTCCCGGACCGCGACGACCCCGCCCAGTGGCGTGCGCTGCGCGAGGTGCTGGCCACGCGGTTCCGGGAGCGCACCCAGGACGAGTGGGCCGCGGTCTTCGACGGCACCGACGCCTGCTGCGTCCCGGTGCTGCCGATGGGCGAGGCGACCGCGCACCCGCACCTCCGGGCCCGGGAGACGTACGTCGACCGCGACGGCCTCGTGCAGCCCGCCCCGGCGCCGCGGTTCTCGCGCACGGAGGCGACGCTGTCGTCGGCCCCTCCCGAGGTCGGCGCGCAGACCCGCGAGGCCCTGGAGGCCTGGGGGATCGAGGGCGTCGACGGCCTGCTGGAGTCCGGCGCCGCCGTCCAGGCCCCCTCCGCGGTCAGCGGGCGCGGCGGTTGATCGTCTCCCGCTGGGTCTCGTTGACCGCGGACTCGTAGGCGGTCACCAGCGCCTGCACCGTGACCGGCTTGAACCGCTCGACCACCTCGCGGAGCTGGTCGGGGCTGGTGTCGCCCTCCTTGTAGGCCGGCCACACCTTGGTGCGGAACAGGTCGGTGAGCTCCTCGGCGACCTTGCGGCCGTGCTCGGTGAAGATGTCCTGGGCGGCCAGCGCGGCGTCCAGCGGCAGCCCGAGGTCGAGCAGCGCGACGCCGACCGACAGGTGCGCGATCGCGACCTGGAACTTGCCCTGCTTGGTGGGGAACACGATGCCCAGCGCGTTGAGCGTGTCCAGGTCCTCCTCGGACAGCCGACGTCCGGCGCGTCGGTCCAGCTCGCGCCGCGACAGCGTCTCCGGCAGCTCGGCCATCCACGGCGCCAGCAGCGTGCGGTGCAGCGCGATGGTCTCCGGAGTTGCGTCGACGGGGATCCGGGCGACGTACCGCTCGATCGCGGCCAGCGTGTACCCGTGCGCCTGCAGCTCGCGCACCAGCTCGAGCCGGGCCACGTGGTCGGGTCCGTAGTACCCGGACCGCCCGCGCCGGGTGGGCGGTGGCACCAGGCCCTTGGACGTGTAGAAGCGGATGTTGCGCACGCTCATCCCCACGCGCTCGGTGAGGTCGTCGAGCGTCATCAGGTCGGGATCCGCTGTGGAGTCGTTCTCGGACATCTCGCCCTTCGGTCGCCGTCGGGTGGGAGCCAGATCACACGAGGCTCCCGGTTGACGCTAACAGCAGCGGTGTCACAATCGGGAGACAGCCCGTCCGCGACAGTTGGGACCGCCCATGGCGACGACAGCGCAGCCGCAAGCCTTCGTGTACGACGCGATCCGCACGCCCCGCGGGAGGGGGAAGGCGACCGGCTCGCTGCACGAGGTGAAGCCCGTGGACCTCGTCGTCGGGCTCCTCGACGAGATCAAGACGCGCAACCCCGGTCTCGACCCGGCCCGCGTCGACGACGTGGTGCTCGGCGTGGTCAGCCCGCTCGGCGACCAGGGCAGCGACATCGCCAAGGTCGCGGCGCTCGCGGCCGGCTACCCGGAGACGGTCGCCGGTGTGCAGCTCAACCGGTTCTGCGCCTCCGGCCTGGAGGCCGTGAACCAGGCCGCGGCCCGGGTCCGGTCCGGGTTCGAGGACCTGATCCTGGCCGGCGGCGTCGAGTCGATGTCGCGGGTGAAGATGGGCTCCGACGGCGGCGCGTGGGCGATGGACCCGCGCACCGCCCTCGAGACGTCGTTCGTGCCGCAGGGCATCGGCGCCGACCTGATCGCCACGCTGGAGGGCTACTCCCGCAGCGACGTCGACGCGTTCGCGACCGAGTCGCAGGCGCGGGCCGCCAAGGCGCAGGCGAACGGGTACTTCGACGGCTCGGTGATCCCGGTCAAGGACCTCAACGGGCTGACCGTGCTGGAGAAGGACGAGTTCATCCGGCCGGGCACCACCGTGGAGAGCCTGGCCGGGCTGAAGCCGTCGTTCGCGCAGATCGGCGACGAGGGCGGCTTCGACTCGGTGGCGCTGGAGAAGTACCACTGGGTCGACGAGATCGACCACGTGCACCACGCCGGCAACTCCTCCGGCATCGTCGACGGCGCGTCGCTGGTCGCGATCGGGACCGAGGAGGTCGGCGCCGAGCTGGGGCTCACCCCGCGGGCCCGGATCATCGCCGCCGCGGTCTCGGGCTCCGACCCGACGATCATGCTCACCGGCCCGGCGCCCGCGTCGCGCAAGGCGCTCGCCAAGGCGGGGCTCACACCGGAGGACATCGACCTCTACGAGATCAACGAGGCGTTCGCCGCCGTGGCGATGCGGTTCATGCGCGAGCTCGACCTCCCGCACGAGAAGGTCAACGTCAACGGCGGCGCGATCGCCATGGGCCACCCGCTCGGCGCCACCGGCGCGATGATCCTCGGCACCCTGGTCGACGAGCTCGAGCGGCGCGACCAGCGCTACGGCCTGGCCACGCTCTGCGTCGGCGGCGGGATGGGCATCGCCACCGTCGTCGAGCGCGTCTGACCCGCACGCCCCGCCACCCCAGGAAGAGACCCATGACTCAGACCCAGGACCAGACGGCCGTGCGCTACGAGAAGGACGGCGACGGCATCGTCGTGCTCACGATCGACGACCCGACCGCCAGCGCGAACACCATGAACGAGGTGTACCGCGACGCGATGCGCGCCGCCGTCGACCGGCTGCACGCCGAGCGCGACGAGGTCACCGGCGTGGTGGTGACCAGCGCGAAGAAAACCTTCTTCGCCGGCGGCAACCTGCACAAGATGGTGCAGGCCGGCCCCGGCGACGCGCCGACGCTGTTCGCCGAGGTCGAGGGCATGAAGAGGGACCTGCGCCGGCTGGAGACGCTCGGGCGGCCGGTGGTCGCGGCGATCAACGGTGCCGCGCTCGGCGGTGGCCTCGAGATCGCGCTGGCCTGCCACCACCGGGTCGCCTACGACGACCCGCGCACCGAGATCGGGCTGCCCGAGGTCACGCTCGGCCTGCTCCCCGGCGGGGGTGGCGTCACCCGGGTGGTGCGGATGCTCGGGATCGCCGACGGGCTGATGGGGGTGCTGGTCACCGGTACCCGGTTCAAGCCCGCGCAGGCGAAGGACAAGGGCCTCGTCGACGAGCTGGTCACCGACCTGGTCGACCTGGTGCCGACCGCGAAGGCGTGGGTCCTCGCGCACCGCGACGACGACGAGGCCGCCGTACAGCCGTGGGACCGGCCGGGCTACAAGATGCCCGGCGGCACCCCGAGCAACCCGAAGCTGGCGGCGTTCCTGCCGGCGTTCCCGGCGAACCTGCGCAAGCAGACGAAGGGCGCGAGCTACCCGGCCCCGCGGGCGATCCTGTCGGCCGCGGTCGAGGGCGCCCAGGTCGACTTCGAGACCGCCACCCGGATCGAGTCGCGCTACCTGGTCAACCTGATCACCGGCCAGAACTCCAAGAACATGATCCAGGCGTTCTTCTTCGACCTGCAGGCGATCAACAGCGGCAAGCTGCGGCCCCAGGGGGTCGAGCGGTTCCAGGCGCGCAGGCTGGGCGTGCTCGGCGCCGGGATGATGGGCGCCGGCATCGCGTACGCCGCCGCGCGCGCCGGCATCGAGGTGGTCCTCAAGGACGTGAGCGTCGAGGCCGCCGAGAAGGGCAAGGCGTACTCCGCCGCCGTTCTCGACAAGCAGATCGCCCGCGGCAAGATGTCCGAGGAGCGCAAGCAGGAGATCCTCGACCGGATCCACCCGAGCGCCGACGCCGCCGACCTGGCCGGCTGCGACTCCGTGATCGAGGCGGTCTTCGAGGACCCGTCCCTCAAGGCGAAGGTGTACGGCGAGGTCCAGGACGTCGTGCACCCCGACGCGCTGCTCGCCTCGAACACCTCGACGCTGCCGATCACCGAGCTCGCCGGCGCGGTGAACCGCCCCGAGGACTTCATCGGCATGCACTTCTTCTCGCCGGTCGACAAGATGCCGCTGGTCGAGATCATCCGGGGCGAGAAGACCTCCGACGACGCGGTCGCCCGCGCGGTCGACGTCGTGCAGCAGATCAAGAAGACGCCGATCGTGGTCAACGACAGCCGCGGCTTCTACACCTCGCGCGTGTACGGCACCCTGCTCACCGAGGCGGCCGCGGTGCTCGCCGAGGGCGTCGACCCGCAGACCGTCGAGCGGGCCGCGACGCTGGCCGGCTTCCCGGCCCCGCCGCTGGCGATGCTCGACGAGGTGACGCTCACGCTCACCCAGCACATCCGCAAGGCGACCGTGGAGGCCGCCGCCCGCGACGGCGTCACGCTGCGCGTGCCGCCCGGCCAGGAGGCGATCGAGCGAATGGTCGAGGAGTTCGGGCGCAAGGGGAAGTCCACCGGCGCCGGCTTCTACGACTACCCGAGCGACGAGAACGGCCTGACGAAGAAGCGGCTCTGGCCGGGCCTGCGCGAGCACTTCGCCCGGCCCGGTGTGGACGTGCCGCTGGCCGACGTGCAGGAGCGGTACCTGTTCCGGATGGCCCTGGAGACCGCGCGCTGCTTCGACGAGGGCGTCATCGAGTCCGCCGCCGCCGCGAACATCGGCTCGATCATGGGCATCGGCTTCCCGCCCCTGTACGGCGGCGCCGTGCAGTACATGCAGGGCTACGAGGACCCCACCGGCGCCCACCCCGACCGCCGCGGCCTCCCCGGCTTCGTCGAGCGCGCCCGCGAGCTCGCCGCGGCCTACGGCGAGCGCTTCGACCCCCCGGCCTACGTCGTCGAGCTCGCCGAGAAGGGGGAGCGCTTCCCCGCCTGACCGAGTGCGCGCTGGTTGAGGTGCGAGCGGTCCCGGGTGGTCTCGAGGCTCGCGGTAGCCCGCTCGCACCTCGACCAGCGGCCGAGCAGTTTGTCCGGTTCGGCCGTGTCCCGCCGGGAAATCGGGGACCATGGGGCGGTGACCCAGCCCCCCGAGCGTCCCGCGTCGACGCACGCGTCGACGCCCGCGCAGCGGACGGCGCCGCCTTCCGGGCACGCCGACGGAGCGAGTCCCGCGAGCGTCGTGGACGTGGCCGGGCTGTGGGTCCGGTTCGGCTCCGTCGACGCGGTCCGGGGCATCGACCTGGAGGTCGCGCCCGGTGCGGCGACCGCGCTGCTCGGCCGCAACGGCGCCGGCAAGTCGACGACCATGCGGGTGCTCGCCGGGGTGATCCCGGCCACCGGCGGCCGCGCGACGGTCGGCGGACTCGACGTACGCACCCAGACCCTGGAGGTCAAGCGGGTCACCGGCTACTGCCCCGACGTCGGCGGCCTGGTGCCGCGGGCCACGCCCTGGGAGCACCTGCAGCTGGCCGCGCGCCTGCGCCGGATCCCCGACGGGTGGGAGGAGCGGGCCCGCGACCTGATCGAGCGGTTCGACCTCGGCGGCGCCGCGCACCGGGTGACCGCGGGGTTCAGCCACGGGATGGGCCGGCGGATGTCGGTGATCCTCGCGGCGTTCCACCAGCCCAAGGTGCTGCTGCTCGACGAGCCGTTCGACGGCGTCGACCCGCTCGGTGTCGAGGCGACCATGGACGTGATCGCCGACGCCCGGGCCCGCGGCGCGGCGGTGCTGGTCTCCACGCACCTGCGCGACCTCGCGGTGCAGGCCTGCCAGCACGCCCTGGTGCTGCGCGGCGGCTCCGCGGTCGCCGAGGTGCCCGCCGACGAGCTGAGGGGGGAGGACGGGGCCCGTGCCTACCGCGCCCTCCTCGACTGACGAGCTCGACGTCTCGACCCTGCGACGCGAGTCGCGGCGGGCCATGACCGACGTGCAGCACCTGTTCGCGTTCCGGCTCGCCGGCCTCCGCGGCCGGGCGCGGCACGCGGCCCCGATCGCGCTCGGCGTCATCGGTCTGGTCACCGTGCTGGTGTCGGTGGTGCCGGCGTTCGTGCCGGAGTACGACCTGACCCGTCGCGACGTGCTGATCCTGCTGCCCTCGGCGTTCGTCAGCGTGGTGATCATCTCGGTGGTCTCCGCCGCCACGTCCGGCGGCGGCCGCGAACTGCTGCCGCGCGACCAGGCGGTGGCGTTCCCGGTGAGCCCGACGACCGACCACCTCGGCGCGCTGCTGATGGCGCCGCTGAACATCGCCTGGCTGCTGCAGTGCTGGGCGGTGCTCGGCGCCACGTCGTACGCCGTCGGGGCCCGCGGCACGCTGCCGCTGGCGCTGCTGCCGGTCTACCTGTGGCTGTTCACCGCGACCTCGATGGCGCAGGCGCTGGCCTGGTCGGTGGAGTGGCTGCGCCGCGGACCGCACGGCCGGCTCATGGTCCGGCTGCTCACCGTCGGCGCCATCGCGCTGGCGGCCGGGCTGATCCTCACCGACAACGTCACGCCGCTGCTGGACCGCAGCCCGACGCTGAAGATCGCGGTCGGCGTGGTCGCCGGCATGAACGGCGGCGGCCTCCAGTGGGGCGGTGTCGTCGGCATGCTGATCTGGCTCGGCCTGCTCGCTGTCGTCGTCGGCGCCTGGCTGGCGGCGCGCGTCGCCCGCCGGCCGGCCCGCGACGAGCTGCGCGTCGAGAGCTCCTCGAGGACCACCCGCGGCAACCCGGCCTCCGACCTGGTCGCGCTGCTGCGCACCGACCGTGCGGGCATCCTGCGCTCGGTGCCGATGCGGCGCGGGATGGCGGTGCTCGCGCTGTTCCCGGGCCTGGTGGCGATCGGCGGGTCGTTCCGCTGGGACATGCTCGGGATCTTCCCGGGCCTGGTCGCCTCGGGCGGGGCGCTGCTGTTCGGCGTGAACTCCTGGTGCCTCGACGGCCGCGGCGCGCTCTGGCGCGACAGCCTGCCGGTGTCCCCGCGGCTCGCGTTCGGGTCACGGGTGCTGGTGCTCTCCGAGATCCTGCTGGTCGCGACCGGGGTGACCCTGGTGCTCGCCGCGCTGCGGGCCGGGCTGCCGACCGTGCCGCAGCTGGTCGCGGTGCTCACCGCCGCCGTGGTGGTCACCCTGCAGGTGGTGGCGACGTCGCTGCGCTGGTCGGTGCGCCGCCCGTACGCCGTCGACCTGCGCAGCTCCCGCGCCACCCCGGCGCCGCCGCTGGTGATGGTCGGCTACTCGTCGCGGCTGGCGCTGGCCACCACGTTCACCGGCCTGCTGTTCAACCTGAGCTCGCAGGGTGGCTGGGCCACCCCGCTGCTGCTCGCGGTGCCGTTCGTGGTCTGGTCGGCCACCAAGCTGTGGCGTACGTCGAGCGCGTGGACGGACCCGGCGACCCGCGCCCGGGTCATCGCCACCGTGGCCAGCTGAGGCTCAGCCCCCGCTGCCACCGCTGCCGATCGCGCACTTCATCATCGGCTGGATCAGCGCCTTCTGCGCCTCGTCCTGCTTGCCGGCGAAGATCTTCTCGAACATGGCGCGGAGGTTCTCCTCCGTCATCACCTTGTTGATGCAGGCCTTCATCTCGGCGGGGACCTGACCGCTGCGGGACATCGCCTTCTGCATCATGTTCTCGACGTCGGTGCAGGTGAAGAGCACGTCGGTGGCGGACTTGGCGTCCGCCGTCGTCATCTTCACGTTCGTGACGTCGTCCTTGGTCTTGTTGTCCTTGGTGAGCACGCCGTACTCACGGAGCTGGTCGACGCCGATCTTGTCGACCAGGCCGTTGCCGATGCAGTCGGCGTCCTTCTTGTCCATCGTGAAGAACTGCGAGGACTGGCTGCTGGACTTCTGCTCCTTCATGATCGACGCGGAGATGGCCTTCGAGGCCTCCTCGTCGTCGTTGTTCCCGCATCCGGTCAGCACCAGCGCCAGAACAGCCAGCACCCCCGCCGCCCACGTCTTCTTCATGTCCGGGTCCCTGCTCTGCGTCGCGTGCGCCGACGCACGCCGCCGGCTTGGGGCCCACGATAACCACGCGCGGCCACCTCTAAGGTCGGGGCATGGACTTCTCGCCGTCGCCGCGGGCCGCGGACCTCACCGAGCGGGTGCGGACCTTCCTCAGCACCGAGATCGAGCCCGTCGAGGAGCAGTACCACCGCGACCTGGCGGCGCTCCGCGCGGACGGCGACCCCTGGCAACCGCTGCCGCTGGTCGCCGAGCTGCAGGCCAAGGCGCGCGCCCAGGGCCTGTGGAACCTGTTCCTCCCGAAGGAGCACGCCGGCGAGTACGCCGCTCGCTTCGGCACCGACGGCGGCGAGGGGCTGAGCAACCTCGACTACGCGCCGATCGCCGAGCTCACCGGCCGCTCCGCGCTCGCGCCCCACGTGTTCAACTGCAACGCCCCCGACACCGGCAACATGGAGGTGCTGCTCAAGTACGGCACCGAGGACCAGCGCCGCACATGGCTGGAGCCGCTGCTCGAGGCCCGGATCCGCAGCGCGTTCACGATGACCGAGCCCGAGGTGGCCTCCTCCGACGCCACCAACATGGCGGCCACCGCGGTGGTCGACGGCGACGAGGTGGTGGTCAACGGCCGCAAGTGGTGGTCCACCGGTGTCGGCCACCCGGACTGCAAGATCTTCGTGTTCATGGGCCTCTCCGACCCCGACGCCGACCGGCATGCGCGGCACACCATGGTGCTGGTGCCCCGCGACACCCCCGGCGTCCGCGTGGAGCGGATGCTCTCGGTGATGGGGATGCACGACGAGCCGCACGGCCACGGGATCGTGTCCTTCGACGACGTACGCGTGCCGCTGTCGAACGTGCTCCTCGGACCCGGCCGCGCCTTCGAGATCGCCCAGGGCCGGCTCGGCCCCGGCCGGGTGCACCACTGCATGCGGCTGGTCGGGCTGGCCGAGATGGCGCTGGAGCGGGCCTGCAAGCGGGCGCTGGAGCGTACGGCGTTCGGCCGGCCGCTCGCGAAGCTCGGCGGCAACGCCGAACGCATCGCCGACGCCCGCAGCGCCATCGACCAGGCCCGGCTGCTGGTGCTGCACGCCGCGTGGAAGCTCGACACCGTCGGCCCGCGCGGCGCGCTCGCGGAGGTCAGCCAGATCAAGGTGGTGGTGCCGAACATGGCGCAGCAGGTGATCGACCTGGCCATGCAGCTGCACGGCGGGGCCGGCTTCGACGAGGCGCTGCCGTTGGCCGCCGCCTGGGTCAGCGCCCGCTCGCTGCGGATGGCCGACGGCCCCGACGAGGTGCACCGCGGCGTCATCGCCCGCCTCGAGCTCGCGAAGTACGCGCGATGAGGGTGCTCGTGACCGGCGGCGCCAGCGGCCTCGGCGCCGCGCTCGTCGACCGCTTCGCCGAGCGGGGTGCCCGGGTCGTTTCCGCCGACTTGTCAGGTCGTGCGGGTGCTCGAGCCCCCGAGGGACCTGACAACTCGGTGGTGGAGCGCGCCCTCGACGTCACGTCCGACGCCGACTGGGACGCCGCACGCGCGTGGGTCGAGCAGGAGTGGGGCGGGCTCGACGTGCTGGTGAACAACGCCGGCATCGCCGGCGGCGGTCGCCTCGAGCTGTGCTCGATCGACGAGTGGCAGCGGATCATCGACGTGAACCTGCTCGGCGTGGTCCGCGGCACCCAGACCTTCGTGCCGATGATGAAGCGCCAGGGCTCCGGCCGGGTGGTGAACACCGCCTCGCTCGCCGGACTGGTGCACCCGCCCGGCATGGGCTCCTACAACGCCGTGAAGGCCGCGGTCGTGGCGTTCAGCGAGACCATGTCGCACGAGCTCGCGCCGTACGGCGTGGGGTGCACCGCGGTGTGCCCGTCGTACTTCCGCACCAACCTGATGTCGTCCCTGAGCGGCGCCGACACCGACCTCGCCGAGCAGATCACCCGGCTGGTCGAGAAGTCCCCGATCAGCGCCGACGACATCGCGGTCGCGGTCCTCGACGGCCTCGACCGCGGCCTCGACGTGGTGCTCCCCGACGAGCCGGCGCGGGCGGCGTACGCCCTCAAGCTCGGCGACCGCGCGGCGTACGACGCCCAGATGCGCGCCACCGCGGCGCGCGCGAAGGAGCGCAGCTCGTGACCGACCCGACCACCGAGGTCCGCGACGAGGACGCGTTCGACGTCGAGGCGATGACCGGCTGGCTGCGCGCGCACGGCGACGGCGTGCCCGACGGCATCCCCGAGGTCCGCCAGTACCCGGGCGGCGCCTCGAACCTCACCTACCTGCTGTGCTGGCCCGGCCGCGACCTGATCCTGCGCCGCCCGCCGGCCGGAGTGAAGGCGAAGAGCGCGCACGACATGACCCGCGAGTTCACCGTGCAGTCCCGGCTCGCGCCGGTCTTCCCGTACGTCGCCGGCATGGTCGCGCTCTGCACCGACCCCGACGTGATCGGCTCGGACTTCTACGTGATGGACCGCCTCGACGGCACCATCCTGCGCCGCGACCTGCCGCCGGGCCTGGACCTCGACGCCGACCAGGCGCGCACGCTGTGCCGGTCGTTCGTCGACGTCCTCGTCGAGCTGCACGCGGTCGACCCCGCCGCGGCCGGGCTCGACGAGCTCGGCAAGGGCAGCGGCTACGTCGCCCGGCAGGTCGCCGGCTGGTCCGACCGGTTCCGCCGCGCCCGCACCGACAACGTCGGCGACTACGAACGCGTGATGGCCTGGCTCGACGTGCAGCAGCCCGCCGACGTCGCCACCTGCGTGATCCACAACGACTTCCGCCTCGACAACGTCGTGCTCGCGCCCGACGACCCGCTGCAGGTGGTCGGCGTCCTCGACTGGGAGATGGCCACCCTCGGCGACCCGCTGATGGACCTCAGCGGCGCGATGGCGTACTGGATCCAGGCCGACGACGACGAGATGTTCCAGGCCTTCCGCCGGCAGCCGTCGCAGCTGCCCGGGATGCTCACCCGGCAAGAGGTCGTCGACTACTACACGGCGCGGCGCGGCCTCACCGTCACACCCGAGCAGTGGCGGTTCTACGAGGTCTTCGGGCTGTTCCGGCTCGGCGTGATCGCGCAGCAGATCTACTACCGCTACCACCACGGCCAGACCCACAACGAGGCCTACGCCCGGTTCCTGCCGATGGTGCGGTACCTCGAGCAGCGCTGCGAGGCGCTGGCCGGCGCATGAGCCTGGTGCTGCTGGTCCGCCACGGCCAGGCCTCCTGGGGCGCCGCGGACTACGACGTGCTCTCCGACCTCGGCCGCCGGCAGTCCGCCGCTCTCGGTACGTCGCTGGCCGGTCGCGGCGTCACCCCCGACCTCGTCGTCCGCGGGTCGCTGCGCCGGCACCGGGAGACCACCGACGCCGCCGTCGAGGCCGCCGGCTGGGGCAACGGCGTGGTCGAGGACGCCGGCTGGGACGAGTTCGACCACCTCGGCACCCTCGACGGCAGCGTGCTGTTCGACCACCGAGACCACGAGCCGTACGACGAACGGGTCCGCCGGTTCCACGCGACCATCGAGCGGTGGTCGTCCGGCGAGCACGACCCGGAGTACCGGGAGAGCTTCCCGGCGTTCCAGGCCCGGGTGCTCGGCGCCCTCGACCGCACCTTCGAGCGGCTCGGCGAGAAGGGCACCGCCGTGGTGTTCACCTCCGGCGGCCCGGTGTCCTGGGTGGCCGCGACCCTCGTCGACGGCGGGGTGCCCGCGTGGCGGCGGCTGTCGCGGGTCGTGGTGAACTCGTCCGTCACCAAGGTCCACTCCGGTCGTTGGGGAACCAACCTGGTGTCGTTCAACGACCACGCCCACCTCGAGGCGGACCGCGACCTGCTGTCCTACCGCTGAAGGAGCCCGCCGTGCGCAAGACCGTCCTGATCACCGGAGCCAGCAGCGGGCTCGGCGCGGAGATGGCCCGGCAGCTCGCCGGGCGCGGCCACCACCTCGCGCTGTGCGCGCGGCGCGCCGACCGGCTCGAGGAGCTGCGCGACGAGATCGTCCGGGTGCGCCCCGACACCCGGGTGCAGGTCCGGACGCTCGACGTGAACGACCACGACCAGGTGTTCGAGGTGTTCCGCGGGTTCGCCGACGACTTCGGCACGCTCGACCGGGTGGTGGTCAACGCGGGACTCGGCAAGGGCGCCCCGATCGGCACCGGCCGCTTCGAAGCCAACCGCGACACCGCGATGACGAACTTCGTCGGCGCCCTCGCCCAGACCGAGGCGGCGCTGGAGGTGTTCCGCCGGCAGAACGCCGGCCACCTGGTGATGATCTCCTCGATGTCCGCGATGCGTGGTATGCCGCGCACCGTGACGACGTACGCCGCGACGAAGGCGGGCGTCGCGCACCTCGCCGAGGGGGTCCGCGCCGACGTGCTCGGCACCCCCATCAAGGTGTCGGTGATCTACCCCGGCTACATCCGCTCGGAGATGAACGAACGCGTCGCCAACGCGCCGTTCATGGTCGGCACCGAGGAGGGCGTCGCCGCGATGGTCGACGCCATCGAGAAGGAGAAGGCCAGCGCGCACGTGCCGCCGTGGCCGTGGGTGCCGGTCGGCCTGGCGCTGCGGCACCTGCCGCTGCCGCTGGCCCGCCGCCTCATGGGCTGAGGCTCTTGACCGCGCCCGCCCGCGGGCGTAGTCCTGACCTTCCCGGGCCACGCCGTGGCCCCACCAGCGAGGAGGACGCGATGAGCGGTCGGGTCGTGCACTTCGAGGTGCCGTTCGAGGACCAGGAGCGCGCCATCGGCTTCTACTCCGAGGTGTTCGGCTGGCAGATCCAGCCGCTGCCGGAGATGTCCTACGTGATGGTCACCACCGGTCCCTCCGCGCCGCAGGGCGGCGGCCCCGAGGAGCCCGGTTTCGTCAACGGCGGGATGCTCGCGCGCAACGCCCCGATCGGCGGTCCGGTGCTGGTCCTCGAGGTCGAGGACATCGACAAGTCGCTCGAGCAGATCGGGGAGCGCGGCGGCACCACGGTCGAGGCGAAGGTCGCGGTCGGCGACATGGGCTTCTCGGCGTACTTCCGCGACCCGGAGGGCAACCTCATGGGTCTCTGGCAGTCCGCCCCACACTGACCGCCGAGAGCTCGGCGGGACCCGCCGACAGGTCAGTCGGGTCCCGCCGAGACGTCGGTCGTGGTCAGCGCGACTCCCACTGCAGCGCGCCGACCACCACCATCCGCAGCTGCGCGACGGCGGTGCGCACCACCTCGCGCTCCACGTCCGGCCGCTCCGGCGGTGCCGCCACGATCGCCTCGGCGGTGGAGACCATCAGGGTGACGATCAGGTTCGCCATGATCCGCAGGTCGTCGCTCGACCAACGGTCGGCGTGCGGCAGCCGGGCCAGGTCGGTGGCCAGCTCCCGCTCCACGAGCTCGAGCTCGTGCCGGATCGCCTGGCGTACGGCGGGCGGGCCGCTGACCCGCTCCCGGGCGACGAACCGGAAGTGCTCGCGGCGCTCGTGCACGTGCTGCACGAGCACGTCGACCGAGCCCTTGATCACCCCGGTGAGCTCGCTGCTGCTGCGGCGTACGTCGCGGAGCATCTCGCGCAGCGACGCGAACGACTGGTCGACGAGGGCCAGCCCGAGCTCGTCGATCGACGCGAAGTGCCGGTAGAACGCGGTCGGCACGATGCCGACCTCCCGGGTCACCTGGCGCAGCGACAGCGCGGCCAGGCTCTGCTCGTCGGCGATCCCGAGGGCGGCGTCGAGGATCGCCTGCCGGGTGCGCTCCTTGCGCTCGCGCCGGCTGGCTCCCGAGTCGGTCATGCCCCGGATCGTACGGCGTCGGTGCACGCCTGACCTCTCGGCGGGACCCGCGTGACGCTTCGGCGGGGCGGCGGGGTGGGACAGGTCACGCGCAGGACAGGCGTCGAGGGGTTGACCATACCGGGGGTACGGGCCCTAGGGTTTTGAGTGCACAGTCGTTCACTGAAAGGCAGACCCCATGAGCCTGACCCGGACGATCCTGCGGTCCCCCGCGGTCGCGGCGCTCACCTCGCCGCACGGGGTCGACCGCTACCTGGAGCTGGTGAACCCGATGTGGGCCGCCCACGAGGTCCGGGCCCGCGTGGTCCGCACCCACCGCGAGACCCACGACGTGACCACGCTGACCCTGCAGCCGACGAGCACCTGGCCCGGCTTCGCCGCCGGCCAGCACGTGCAGGTCGGCGTCGAGGTCGACGGCACCCGGCACACCCGCTGCTTCTCCATCTCCTCCTCCGACCTGGCCCGCCGGATGCGCGGTGACCGGACGTTCACGATCACGGTCCGCGCGCACGACGACGGCGTCGTGTCGAAGCACCTCGCCCGGCACGCCGGGGTCGGCACCGTGCTGCACCTCTCCCGGGCGGAGGGCGAGTTCACGCTGCCCCCGCTGCTGCCGCGCCGGCTGCTGTTCCTCAGCGCCGGCTCCGGCATCACCCCGGTGATGTCGATGCTGCGCAGCCTGGTCGACCTGCGCTACGAAGGTCGGCTCACGTTCGTGCACCACGCGCGCACGCCCGAGGAGACGATCTTTGCCGACGAGCTCGACGAGATCGCGCAGCTGCCGAACGTCGACGTCACCGTCCTGCACACCCGCCTCGGCGACAAGCGCCTCAACGAGCTGCAGCTCACCGCGCTCGCCCCGGCGTACGCCGACACGCTCACCTACGCGTGCGGCCCCGCCGGTTTCGTGGAGACCGTCCGCGAGCTGTACGCCGGGCGCGACACCCTGCGCGTGGAGTACTTCAAGACCTCCACGCTGCCGCCCGACGACGAGGCGGCCACCGGCACCGTGCGGTTCGCCCGCAGCGGCCAGACCGCCGCGAACACCGGCGCCACGCTGCTCGAGCAGGCCGAGGCGCTCGGCCTGCGTCCGGAGCACGGGTGCCGGATGGGCATCTGCCGCGGCTGCACCACCCGCAAGACCGAGGGCACGGTGCGCCACGCGGTCACCGGTGCCGAGTCATCCGCCCCCGACGAGGACATCCAGATCTGCGTGAGCCGTCCGGTCGGCGGCTGCGCGGTCGACCTCTGACAAGGAGTCCCCATGAGCAACCCCACCACCCTGACCGACGAGCAGCTCGAGGAGTTCGGCGCCGAGCTCGACGCGATCCGCCGGCGCATCGTCGACTCGCTCGGCGAGGACGACGCGACGTACATCCGCAACGTCGTGAAGACCCAGCGTGCCTTCGAGGTCGCCGGCCGCGCGCTGTTCTACCTGCCCCCGGCCTGGCCGCTCGCGGTCGCCGCCCTCTCGGTGTCGAAGATCCTCGACAACATGGAGATCGGGCACAACGTGATGCACGGGCAGTACGACTGGATGGGCGACCCGGGCCTGAACTCACGCAGGTACGAGTGGGACACGATGTGCCCCAGCGAGCAGTGGCGGTACAGCCACAACTACATCCACCACACCTACACGAACATCCTCGGCAAGGACCGCGACATCGGGTACGGCGTGCTGCGGATGGACGAGGACCAGCAGTGGCGGCCCTACTACCTGGGCAACCCGGTCTACGCGACCCTGCTGATGCTGTTCTTCGAGTGGGGCGTGCTGCTGCACGACCTCGAGGTCGAGCGGATCGTCGCCGGCGAGCGCACCTGGGCCGACACCAAGCACCTGCACCGCGGGATGATCCGCAAGGTCCGCAACCAGACCCTCAAGGACTACGTGCTGTTCCCGGCGCTGACCGGTCCGCTGTTCCCGATGACCCTGGCGGGCAACGCGGTCGCGAACCTGGTCCGCAACGTGTGGGCCTTCGGGATCATCTTCTGCGGCCACTTCCCGGCGGGCGTGGCGACGTTCAGCGAGGACGAGACCGAGGACGAGACCCGGGGCATGTGGTACTACCGGCAGCTGCTCGGGTCGGCGAACATCACCGGCAGCCGGCTGTTCCACCTGATGACCGGGAACCTCTCGCACCAGATCGAGCACCACCTGTTCCCGGACCTGCCGGCACGGCGCTACCCGCAGATCGCCGAGGAGGTGCGCGACCTCTGCGAGCGGTACGGGCTCGAGTACCACACCGGCCCGCTGCGCAAGCAGCTCGGCTCGGTGGCCCGCAAGATCTGCCGGCTCGCGCTGCCGACCAGGCGCCGTACGACGCCAGAGCCGGTCGAGCAGCCGCTCGCGGCGTGAGCGGTCAGCCCAGGTAGCGGCGGGCCCGGAAGTACTCGTGGTCGCGCACCGGCACCGTCCGCACCACAGCGCCGGTGTGCGGCGCCTCGACCATCCGGCCGGCGCCGGCGTACATGGTCACGTGGTGCACCTTCCCGGCGGTCGCGTAGAAGATCAGGTCGCCCTTGCGCAGCGTGGTCCGGCGGACCGCCGTGCCGTGCTGCGACTGCGGCAGCGCGTCGCGCCGGATCGTCTGCCCGTGCGCGCGGAAGTCCAGCCAGGTCAGCCCGGAGCAGTCCAGGCCGAACCCGGAGAGCCCGCCCCACAGGTACGGCAGACCGTGGAACGACTGCGCGGTCGTGACCAGGTCGGCCCGGGTGCGCGGCAGCGCGGTCGCGCCCGGTGCGTGCACGGACACCGCGGTGTCGCTCACCCGGCGGGTGGCGCCGAGCGGCGTGCGGACCCGCACCCAGCCGTCGAGCACCGACACCACCTTGAGCCGGGTGCCGAAGCTGGCCTCGAGCACCTTCGCGGCGGCCGCGTCGTCGGTACGCAGCCACGCCGTACGCCGGACCACGGTCGCGACCTGCGTCGAGGCGAGCGGTGTGCGCGCCGTCAGCTGCCGCATCGGGACCCAGCCCGGGTAGCCGCGGGCGTCCTTCGGGCTCGGCTGGTCCGGCACCACGACGTGTGCCCAGGAGCCACGGACCCGGGTCACCCGGACCCGCTCGCCGAGGAGCGCCTCGGTGTCGCTGCGGCTGAACAGCGCCTTGCGCTGGGCGAGCGACATGTCCCGCAGCCAGGCCCGCACCCGCACCGGCCGCTCCAGCGCGGGCCGGTCCACGGTCCGCGGCGAGGACGGCGACTCCCAGAGCCGGGCCACCGAGACCGCCACCCAGGCGTCGTGCCCGGCGCTGACCGACGGTACGGCGGCGTGCGCGGCCGACGGCAGCAGCACCCTGGACAGCGCGACGAGGGCGAGGGCGAGCAGGCGTCGGGTCACCGCACCATGGTCGTCCCGATCCGCGGTCCCGTGTGGCGAACCGCCGAAGCAGTCAGGATCATGAAGCCATGAAGGACCACCTGAGCAAGGGCGAGATCCGCAAGGACGCCCTCCAGGACGGTGTGGAGGCCACCGCGACCGCCGTGGGCGCGATCACGACGGTCATCACCGGCGCCGTCCGCGACGTCGCCCGTGCCGTCGGCGGGCTGGCCACCGACCTCTACGAGATCCGTGACTCCGCCCGTCGCGCCCTCCACGACCACGAGCACGACGACCCCGACGCCTTCGACTGACCCACCCGTTGGTTGAGGTGCGAGCTCGCCCAGCGGCTCGCACCGCAACCAGCGGTCGTCACCTCGACCAGCGCGGCGTCAGCCGAAGGTGAGCCGGGCGTCGCGGAGGTGGAAGGACGCCAGCGGGCGGCGGCCGTGCAGGAAGCCGAGCGGGCCGTCGGGGCCGAAGCGCCACCGGCCGTGGCAGGGCAGCGCGCGGGACGAGCCGGAGAAGCGGGTGACCACGACGCTGCCGTCCTCGCGTGGCTGCGACGTGGCGGCCACGAACGGCGTGCGCACCAGCGCCGCGTTCGGCACCGCGGTGAAGCCGCCGGTGGCCAGGTGGTGCCCCTCGGCGACGCCGCTGAACGACGTCCGGGTGGCGACGCCCCAGCCCGACGAGCGCAGCGGCAGATCGGCAAGCTCCTTGGGGATCGCCCACAGCGACCGGCCGCCCTCCCGCGACTCGCGGGAGTCCACCCAGATGTCGGTGATCCGGACCCGCGGCACCGCGCCCTCGCGGACCAGCCGGGCGACCAGCAGCTCGTGGTAGCCGAGCACGCCGGCCTCGCCGTAGTCGACGAACGCCGCGGCGTACACACCGCCGGGCCGGTCCTCCCGTCCGGTGTCGCGCAGCGCGAACAGTGAGAGCCAGGCCTCGGCCTGCAGCCGCCAGGGTGGGGACGGGAACGGCATGGGGACGACCCTACGGGTTCGTTCGGTCGGCACCGATCGGACCGCGAGGCAGGGTGGAGCCATGCGCTCTCGGGGACTGCTGCTCGCGGTGCTGTGCGTCGGGTACTTCCTGGTGCTGCTGCTGGGCAGCGCGACGCTGGCGGTGATCGAGGGATCCCTCGCCGCGCACGCGTCGGCGTACGTCTGCGGGCTGCACGTGCTGGCGCTCGGCACCGCCGCGATGTTCCTGGTGGGCGCGGGTGCTTCGTGGCGGTTCGTCCCCGGAGGCTGAGCACCCTGGCCTCCCGAACTGGAACCGGTTCTGGCATCGTGAGGGTCTTCGCCGCGAAGTCGGAGGTCGGATGCAACGGGTATGCGTCGTCGGAGCGGGGTCCTCGGGGATCGCAGCGGCACAGGTGCTGCACGAGCGGGGGATCGACTTCGACTGCTTCGAGGTCGGCTCGACGATCGGTGGCAACTGGCGCTACGAGAACGACAACGGGATGTCGTCGGCCTACCGCTCGCTGCACATCAACACCTCGCGCGAGCAGATGGAGTACCGCGCCTTCCCGATGCCCGAGCACCTGCCGGACTACCCGAACCACTGGCAGATCGCCGACTACTTCGACGCCTACGTGGACCGCTTCGGGCTCCGCGACCGGATCCGGTTCCGCACCGAGGTGGTCAAGGTGGCGCCGGTCGGGCAGGACTTCGAGGTGACGGTGCGTGCCCGCGACGCCCACGGAGACGTGACCGAGCCCGAGGTGCTGCGCTACTCCCACGTGATCGTGGCTAACGGCCACCACTGGGACCCGCGCTGGCCGGAGCCGTCGTACCCCGGCGTGGAGACCTTCCCGGGCGTGGAGATGCACGCGCACTACTACAAGACGCCCGACGTGCTCGAGGGCAGACGCGTGCTGGTGCTGGGGATCGGCAACTCCGCGTGTGACATCGCGGTGGAGTCGACCCGCGTCGCGGAGCGGACCTACCTGGCGATGCGACGGGGCGCGCACATCGTGCCGAAGTACATGTTCGGCATCCCCACCGACCACCTCACCGACTCACCGCTGGCCCGCGGCCCGGTGCCGCTGCAGCAGCTCGGGATGGCCGCGCTGCTGCGGCTCACCCAGGGCAGGGTCACCGACTACGGCCTGCCGAAGCCCGACCACCGGGTGCTGCACGCGCACCCCACGGTCAGCGAGGAGCTGCTGAACCGGCTCGGCCACGGCGACATCGCGGTGAAGCCGAACATCGACCGGTTCGAGGGCGCCAAGGTGTTCTTCACCGACGGCACCGCGGTCGAGGTCGACGTGGTGGTCTACTGCACCGGCTACAAGGTCACCTTCCCGTTCCTCGACGAGCGGGTGGTGCCCACGCGCGACAACAAGGTCGACCTGTACCGCCGGGTGGTCGACCCGGAGCACCCCCGGCTGTTCTTCGTCGGCCTGGTGCAGCCGCTCGGCGCGATCATGCCGCTGGCCGAGGCGCAGGCCGGCTGGGTAGCCGACCTGGTCGACGGGTCGGCCGAGCTGCCGTCGTACGACGAGATGCGGCGGCAGATCCGGATCTACGACGAGCGGCAGCGCAAGCGCTACGTCGCCTCGAAGCGGCACACGATCCAGGTCGACTTCCACAGC
>JABFXA010000118.1 GCA_013361955.1 Nocardioidaceae bacterium | reverse complement strand
GTCGCCGCCGGGGTGCGCTCCGGGGTGCTCGGCTGCGACGGCACCCGGCCGTCGCCCGGAGACACGGACCGCGCGGCGTCCCGCGTCTGCGCCTGGCTCTGCTGCGGGGCGGGCTCGCGCCGGAGCACGGTGCCGTTGTCGCGGCGCTTCGGCATCCCGCCGTCGAAGCCGGCCGCGATCACGGTCACCCGCACCTCGTCGCCGAGCGCGTCGTCGATGACCGCACCGAAGATGATGTTGGCCTCGGCGTGCGCGGCCTGCGACACCAGGGCGGCGGCCTCGTTGATCTCGAACAGCCCGAGGTCGGACCCGCCCGCGATCGAGAGCAGCACGCCGTGCGCGCCGTCGATCGAGGCCTCGAGCAACGGACTGGAGACCGCCATCTCGGCGGCGGCCACCGCGCGGTCCTCGCCGCGCGCGGAGCCGATGCCCATCAGGGCCGAGCCGGCGTTGGACATCACGGACTTCACGTCGGCGAAGTCGAGGTTGATCAGGCCCGGCGTGGTGATCAGGTCGGTGATGCCCGAGACGCCCTGCAGCAGCACCTGGTCGGCCTGCTTGAAGGCGTCGAGGACCGACACGTTGCGGTCACTGATCGACAGCAGCCGGTCGTTGGGGATCACGATGAGGGTGTCGACCTCCTCGCGCAGGCCGGCGATCCCCTCCTCGGCCTGGTTGGCGCGGCGACGGCCCTCGAACGCGAAGGGCCGGGTGACCACGCCGATGGTCAGCGCGCCGAGGGACCGGGCGATGCGGGCCACGACGGGCGCACCGCCGGTGCCGGTGCCACCACCCTCGCCGGCGGTGACGAAGACCATGTCGGCGCCCTTGAGCACCTCCTCGATCTCCTCGCCGTGGTCCTCGGCGGCCTTGCCGCCGACCTCGGGGTTGGCGCCCGCGCCGAGTCCGCGGGTGAGCTCGCGGCCGATGTCGAGCTTGACGTCGGCGTCGCTCATCAGGAGAGCCTGGGCATCGGTGTTGATGGCGATGAACTCGACCCCCTTGAGGCCGACCTCGATCATCCGGTTGACGGCGTTGACTCCACCTCCACCAATACCCACGACCTTGATCACGGCCAGGTAGTTCTGCGGTGCTGCCACGGCAGGTGCCTCTCGCTGCTCTGGCTGCTCTGCGGACCGGTCCGGCATCGGGTCGGTGCAGGCAGACGGGGTGTCTGTCGGTGGGGAAGTGCACAGGTCGCCATCCCTGAACCCTCACCCTCAAGTAGAGGGTTATAGTTATGTCAACCTCGTGCTGGTAGAAGACGCTAGGGGCGACGACACCGCAGACGACGCAGACACGCGGACGTGTCGTTGACTTCGTGCTCGATTTCCCTCCGACATTGGATAGGTATCAGTGACCCAGAGGTCACTGATACCTATCCGATGTCGGAGGGGTCAGCGGCGGACGATCGGCTGACCCGGCACGGACACGTCGTAGAACGACGCCTTCTGCTTCAGCAGCACGACGAGCACCCGGGCCTTGTCGGCGGAACCGTCCGCGCTCCCCCACCGCACCGTCCTCCCGCTGCGCATCCTCAGGGAGATGGTGTCGACGGTCCGGACGTCGACGGAGGCCACCCGCTTGGCGAG
The DNA here is from genome assembly GCA_013361955.1 of Nocardioidaceae bacterium. Lineage (GTDB taxonomy): Bacteria > Actinomycetota > Actinomycetes > Propionibacteriales > Nocardioidaceae > Nocardioides_B. The sequence continues at coordinate 9,430 of JABFXA010000118.1, read as the reverse complement.
CGCGGGCGGCAGCGCGGCGGCCACCCGGGCGGCCTCGGCGAGCGCGTCCGTGCGGGTGCTCGCGCCCTGCCGGAGCAACGGCAGGCTCGCGGGTCGGGAGAGGTAGCGCCGGAACAGCACGCCCTCCTCGTCGACGCCGCGCAGCCCGTTGCCCCGCTGCACGACGGCGACCGCCTGCCGCTCGACGACGGCGATCCGCACCCGGTCGGGCCACGACCGCGACACGTCGACGCTCTTCACCGCCGCCAGGCCCTCGACGCGCGCGCCGATCGCGCCGAGGTTCGTGGTGGCGAGGGGCTCGCCGAGCGACACCCGCGCGGCCCGACGTACGGCGCGCGGGTCGAGGGACTGGGTCCCGGTCACCTGCACGCCGTGCACGGAGAGCACCGAGGAGAACTGCACGAGGTACACCCCGCCGGCGACCAGCCCGATCAGCAGCAGGCCGATCAGCACCCGGCGCCAGGCCAGCCATCGGCGCGCCCACTGCCGGCGGGCGAACCGCTTCCGGGCGATCCGGACGGTCTCCTCGGCATCGGGGTCGAGGTCGGCGTGCTCGCGGGTGAACAGGCTCACGACCGCTCCTCCAGCAGCGCGAGCACCCGCGGGCCGATCTCGGTCACGTCGCCGGCGCCCAGGGTGAGCACCAGGTCGCCGGGCCGCGCGCGGTCGGCGAGCAGCGCGGGCACCCGGTCGAAGGACGGCTCGAACGCGACGCGCTCGGCCGGCAGGGGCACGTGCGACGCCACCAGCGCGCCGTCGACACCGGGCTCGGGGTCCTCGCGGGCGACGTACACGTCGAGCACGACGACCTCGTCGGCGGCGCCGAGGGCCTCCCCCATCGCTGCGCCGAAGATCCGGGTGCGCGAGACCAGGTGCGGCTGGAAGGCGACCACGACCCGGCCGTCGCCGGCCAGTGCGCGGGCCGCCTGCAGGTCGCCGGCGATCTCGTTGGGGTGGTGCGCGTAGGAGTCGTACACGCGGACGCCGGCGGCCTCGCCCTTGCGCTCCATCCGCCGGCCGGTGCCGGTGAACGACTGCAGCCCGTCGCGCAGTTCGGCGAACGGGTGGCCGAGCCGCAGGCCCGCGGCGAGGGCGGCGAGCGCGTCGAGGACGTAGTGCCGGCCGGGGATCTGCAGCTCCACGGTGCCGAGCGTGGTGCCGCGGTCGACGACGGTGAACCGGGACCGGGAGCCCTTGAACACCAGGCCCTCGGCGCGGACGTCGGCGTCGGGCGACTCCCCCACCGCGGTCACGTCGAGGCCGCGCTCGCGGGCGAGCTTGGCCAGCCCGGCCGCGCCCTCGTCGTCCACGCAGACCACCAGGAAGCCGCCCGGCACGATGCGGTCGAGGAACTGCGCGAACGCCGCGTGGTAGGCCTCCTCGGTGCCGTAGTTGTCGAGGTGGTCGGCCTGCACGTTGGTGACCAGGGCGGCGTACGGCGAGTAGACGAGGAACGCGCCGTCGCTCTCGTCGGCCTCCGCGACGAACACCTCGCCGGTGCCGTCGTGGGCGTTGGTGCCGGTGTCCGCGAGCTGGCCGCCGACGGCGTACGACGGGTCGGCGCCGGCGTGCTGCAGGGCGACGGTGAGCAGCGACGTCGTGGTGGTCTTGCCGTGCGTGCCGGCGACGGCGACCACCCGGCGGCCCTGCATCACCGACTCGAGGGCGGCCGAGCGCGGCAGCACCCGCAGGCCGCGGCGCTGCGCCTCGACCACCTCGGGGTTGTCCGCGCGTACGGCGGTGGACACGACCAGGGTGTCGGCGCCCTCGACGTGCTCGGCGGCGTGCCCCACGTGGACGGTGGCGCCGAGCGACCGCAGCGACGCGAGCACCGGCGACTCGCGGGCGTCGCTGCCGCTGACCTCGATGCCGCGGGCGAGCATGATCCGCGCGATGGCGGACAGCCCGGCTCCGCCGACGCCCACGAAGTGCACGCGGCCCAGCCGGTCGGCGGGCAGCAGCTCGTCGGGGACCGGGACCCTCATCGGGCCGCCCCGAGGACCATCCGGGCCAGCTTCTCGTCGGCGTCGCGCGGGATCAGGTCGGCGGCCGCCGCGGACATCTCGGCGAGGCGCGCCGGGTCGGTGACCAGCCCGGGGACGGTCGCGGCCACCCACTCCGGCGTCAGCGCGGCGTCCTGCACCAGCAGGCCGCCGCCGGCGTCGACGACCGGTCGCGCGTTGAGGTCCTGCTCGCCGTTGCCGATCGGCAGCGGCACGAACACCGCGGGCAGCCCGACCGCGGACACCTCGGTGACGGTGTTCGCGCCGGCGCGGCACACGACGAGGTCGGCGGCGGCGTAGGCGAGGTCCATCCGGTCGACGTACGGCAGCACGACGTACGGCGGCTGGCCGGCCTCGCGCGCGACGGACGCCTCGCCGTTCGGCCCGACCACGTGCAGCACCTGCACCCCGGCGGCGAGCAGCGCCTCGTGGGCGCCGGACACCGACTGGTTCAGCCGGCGCGCTCCCTGCGAGCCGCCGGTCACCATCAGCGTCGGCCGGTCGGGGTCGAGCCCGAAGGTGCGCCGGGCCTCGTCGCGCATCGCGGGGCGGTCGAGCGTGGAGATGATCCGGCGGATCGGCAGGCCGGTGTAGGTGGCGTGCCGCAGCGGCGTCTCGGGGAAGCTGGTGGCGACGTGCGTGGTGAACCGGGCGCCGAGCTTGTTCGCGATCCCGGGCAGCGCGTTGCCCTCGTGGACCACCAGCGGCACCCGCTTGCGGGCGGCCAGGTACGCCGGCACCGACACGTAGCCGCCGAAGCCGACGACGACGTCGGGCCGCACCCGCTCGATCACCTCGCGGGCGGCCTTCACCGCGCCGCGCAGCCGGGCCGGCACGCGGGCCAGGTCGGCGTTGGGGCGCCGCGGCAGCGGCACCGGCGGGATCATCTCGAGCGGGTAGCCGGCCTCGGGGACGACCCGGCCCTCGAGGCCGCGCGGCGTGCCGAGGGCGGTCACCTCGACCGACTCGTCCAGGCGACGGAGCGCGTCGGCGGTGGCGAGCAGCGGCGAGGTGTGCCCGGCCGTTCCTCCCCCCGCGAGCAGCACCCTCATCGGGTGCGTCCCTGGGCGGACCGGCCGCCGGGCAGACCTCCACCGGCGGTGACACCGGCGCTGCGCCGGCGCTTGCGGGCCTGCAGCGCCGCCTTGGCGCCGGGCTCCGAGCGCGCGAACGACACCAGCAGGCCGAGCGCGACCAGCGAGGGCAGCAGTGCCGACCCGCCGTACGACACGAGCGGCAGCGGCAGACCGATGACCGGGAGCAGCGCGAGGACCATGCCCACGTTGATCATCATCTGCGCGGTGAGCCAGATGGTGATACCCGCGGCCATGTAGCGGACGAACGGGTCCGGGGTGCGGACGGCGACCCGGATGCCGGCGTACGCGATGGTCAGGAACAGCCCGAGCACCAGCAGCGTGCCGACCAGCCCGAGCTCCTCGCCGAGCACCGCCAGGATGAAGTCGGTGTGCGCCTCGGGGAGGCTGCCCCACTTCTGCTGGCTGGCGGAGATGCCCTTGCCGAACAGGCCGCCGCTCGAGAACGCGAAGATGCCGTGCGCCGCCTGCCAGCCCGCACCCTGGTAGTCCTTGAACGGGTCGGCGAAGGTGGTCAGCCGCTCCAGGCGCTCCTTGCTGGTGCTGGCGACGTAGAGCGCGAAGACCCCGACGGTCAGCAGCGACCCGACGAACAGCCGCACCGGCGCCCCGACGACCCAGAGCATGCCGAGCACGATCGCCATCAGCACCAGCGCGGTGCCGAGGTCACCACCCTTGAGCACCAGGCCGATGATCACGGCGCAGACCGGGGCGACCGGGACCAGCGTGTGCTTCCACTGGTCGAGCAGCTTCTCCTTGCGGGCGTAGACGTCCGCGCACCACAGGATGATCGCGAGCTTGGCGATCTCCGCGGGCTGGATGACGATCGGGCCGAGCGAGAGCCAGTTCTTGTTGCCGTTGACCTGCACGCCCATCGGGCCCTGGGTGAGCGCGAGCAGCACCACGCTGCCGAGCAGCGCCGGCCAGGCGAGCCGCCGCAGCACCCGGTGCGGCAGCCGGGTCGCGAGGAACGCCACCGGCAGCGCGAGCAGCACCCAGGTCAGCTGGCGCAGGAACCAGTAGTAGCTGTTGCCGTGCTTGACGTAGCCGTCGACGCTCGAGGCGCTCAGCACCTCCATCAGCCCGATGGTGAGCAGCAGCGTCGACGCGCCGAGCAGCAGGTAGTAGGAGGTCAGCGGCCGGTCCAGCGAGTGGCGTACGGCGGCCAGCCAGCCGACCGTGCCCGCACGCGACGCCGGCCGTTCGCCTGCCGTGGTCGTCACGCAGAGCCCTCCCTCAGCCGGCCCGGGGTCCTCACGCGTCCCGCAGGCGGTGCACCGCCGCAGCGAAGGCATCCCCGCGAGCGCCGTAGTTCGCGAACATGTCCATGGACGCACAGCCGGGGGCGAGCAGCACGGTGTCGCCTGGCTGGGCCAGGTCGGCGGCCGCCGCGACCACGCGATCCATGACAGAAGTGTCCTCGCCGGTCACTTCGATCACACGGACATCAGGGGCGTGTCGCGCGAGCGCGTCGGCGATCACACCGCGGTCGCGGCCGAGCAGCACCACGCCGCGGAGCCGGTCGCGGACCCGGGTGACGAGGTCGTCGAACCTCGCGCCCTTCGCGAGGCCGCCGGCCACCCAGACCACGGCCTCGTAGGCCATCAGCGAGGACGCGGCGGCGTGCGGGTTGGTGGCCTTGGAGTCGTCCACGTAGCGCACGCCCTCGACCTCGCCGAGGTCGGCGATCCGGTGCCCGTCGGGCACGAACGAGCGGAGACCCTCGCGGACCGCGACCGACGGCACGCCGTAGGAGCGGGCCAGCGCGGCCGCCGCGAGCGCGTTGGCGACCACGTGCGGCGCGGGCGACACGAGGTCGCGCAGCGTGCCGAGCTCGGCGGCGCTGGTCTGCCGCTCCTCGACGAACGCACGGTCGGCGAGCACGTCGTCGACGACGCCGACCATGCCGATCGCCGGCGTGCCGAGCGTGAAGCCGATCGCCCGGGCGCCCTCGACCACGTCGGCGTCGCGCACCAGCTGCTCGGTGACCGGGTCCTCGACGTTGTAGACGCAGGCGTGCTGCACGCGCTCGTAGATGCGGCCCTTGTCGGCGGCGTACTCCTTCATGCCCTCGGGCCCGGTGTACCAGTCGAGGTGGTCCTCGGCGACGTTGAGCACCGCGGCCGAGTGTGCCGACATCGACAGCGTGTAGTGCAGCTGGAAGCTGGACAGCTCGACGGCGTAGGCGTCGTACGGCTCGGGGTCCATCACCGCCTCGACGATCGGCAGGCCGACGTTGCCGCAGGCGATGCTGCGCACTCCCCCGGCGCGCAGGATCGTGTCGAGCATCTGCACGGTGGTGGTCTTGCCGTTGGTGCCGGTGACACACAGCCAGGCGCCCGGGTGCTCGGGGTCGCGCAGCCGCCAGGCCAGCTCGACCTCGCCCCACACCGGTACGCCGCGCTCGCCGGCCTGCACGAGCAGCGGAGCTGTCGGCGGCACCCCCGGGGAGGTGACCACGACGTCGACGGCGTCGGGCAGCGTGGCGGTGACGCCTTCGCCGATGCGCACGTCGGCGCCGAGCACCTCGAGCAGGGTGGCCTTCTCCTGCTGGCTCTCGGTGGCCCTCTCCGCGAGCACCGTGACGTGCGCGCCGAGGTGGGTGAGGTTGTCGGCGGCCGCGAACCCGGACACCCCGATCCCGATCACGACCGCCTCGACGCCGGCCCACGAGTCCGTGCGGCCGAGCGTCGCGGGGTCGCTCATACTCCGGCCACCCACTCGGCGTAGAAGATGCCGAGCCCGGCGGCGACGCAGATGCCGGTGATGATCCAGAACCGGATCACCACGGTGATCTCGTCCCACCCCTTCAGCTCGAAGTGGTGGTGCAGCGGCGCCATCCGGAACATCCGTTTTCCTCCGGTGGCGCGGAAGTAGCCGACCTGCAGCATCACCGACAGCGTCTGGATCACGAACAGGCCGCCGAGCACCGCGAGCAGGAACTCGGTGCGGGTCAGGATCGCGAAGCCGGCCAGCGCGCCGCCCAGCGACAGCGATCCGGTGTCGCCCATGAAGATCTTGGCGGGCGAGGCGTTCCACCACAGGAAGCCGAAGCAGGCGCCGGTCAGCGCCGCGGCGATCGCGGCGAGGTCGAGCGGGTCGCGGACGTCGTAGCACTTCGGGCCGGCGTCGAAGCCGCACCACTGGTTGTTCTGCCAGATGTTCACCAGCGTGTAGGCGCCGAACACCATCGTCGAGGCACCGGTCGCGAGGCCGTCGAGGCCGTCGGTGAGGTTCACCGCGTTGCTGCTGCCCGCGATCATCACCAGGATCAGCAGCACGACGACGACCGCGGGCAGCGTGATCGTGTCGATGTCGCGGATGAACGACACGTGCCGCGACGCGGGCGTCTGGCCGCGGAAGTCGGGCCGGGTCAGAGCGAGCGCCCCGAAGATCACCGCGACCACCGTCTGGCCGGCCATCTTCGCCTTGCTGCGCAGGCCGAGGCTGCGTTGCTTGGCGATCTTGATGTAGTCGTCGAGGAAGCCGACGAAGCCGAGGCCGACGAACAGGAACAGCAGCAGCAGCGCCGACCACGACGGCATGTCGCCGGTGAACAGCTTGGCCAGGAAGTAGGCCACCACCACGGAGAGGATGATCACCAGTCCGCCCATGGTCGGGGTGCCGCGCTTGGTGTGGTGCGTGGTCGGGCCGTCGTCGCGGATCAGCTGGCCGTAGCCCTTCGCGACCAGCACCCGGATCGCGACCCGGGTGCCGAGCAGGGTGAAGATCAGGGCCAGTCCGCCCGCGAGCAGGATCGCCCTCATCGACCGGTCTCCTCCTCGGTGCGGTGGTCGGTGCCGTCGTCGGCGAGCACCCGCTCGGCGAGCTGGCGCAGGTGGGAGTCGCGGGACGCCTTGAACAGCACCACGTCGTCGGGTCGCACGTGTTCCCGCAGCCACGCGTACGCCGCGTCGGTGTCGGGCACGAACACCGACTCGCCGTTCCACGACCCCTCGAGGCTGGCGCCGAGGTGGATCGGCTTCGCACCCTCGCCGACGACGACCAGCTGTCGGACGTCGAGGCGTACGGCGAGCCGGCCGACCGCGTCGTGCTCCTCGCGGCTCGACCCACCGAGCTCGAGCATCTCGCCGAGCACTGCCACGGTGCGCGCACCGGGCCGGCCGCGGCCGATGGCGGCGAGCGCCTTCAGGGCGGCGCGCATCGAGTCGGGGTTGGCGTTGTAGGCATCGTTGACGACGGTCAGCCCGTCGGCGCGCTCGCCGACCTGCATGCGGGCCGGGGAGGTCGCGCCCGCCTTCGGCAGCGCGACCGCCACGGCGGCGAACGGCATGCCCGCGGCGATCGCGGTCGCCGTCACCGCGGCGGCGTTCGCGGCGTGGTGCTCGCCGACCAGCCGGAGGGTGACCCGCGCCGACTCGTCGCCGTACGAGAGGTCGAACGTGGGGCGGCCCAGCTCGTCGAGCGCCACGTCGCCGTAGCGCACGTCGGCGGCCTCGCCGGTGCCGAACGTGAGCACCCGGGCATCGGTGCGATGCGCCATCGCGGACACCAGCGGGTCGTCGGCGTTGAGCACCGCGACGCCGCCGGTGGGCAGCGCCTCGACGATCTCGCCCTTGGCCTGCGCGATCGCCTCCTGCGAGCCGAACTCGCCCAGGTGCGCCTTGCCGACGTTGAGCACCAGCGACACCTGCGGCGGCGCGATCTCGCACGACGTACGGATGTCGCCGACGTGCCGCGCGCCCATCTCCAGCACCAGGTGGTCGGTGCGCGCGGAGGTGCGCAGCACGGTCAGCGGCAGCCCGATCTCGTTGTTGAACGAGCCGAACGTGGCGACCGTGCGCCCGTGCTCGGCGAGCACCTGGGCGAGCACGTCCTTGGTGCTGGTCTTGCCCTGCGAGCCGGTGAGCGCGACCACGGTGACGCGCTCGACGCGGCCGAGCACGTGCCGGGCCAGGGTGGCGAGCGCCGGGACCGGGTCGTCGACGACGACGCCGGGGTTGCCGGTGTCCCGGCTGGACAGCACCGCGGCGGCGCCGGCCCGCAGCGCGGCGTCGGCGTAGTCGTGCCCGTCGACGTGCTCGCCGAGCACGGCCACGAACAACCCGCCCCGCTCGGCGATCCGGCTGTCCACGAACGCCGGGCCGGTCACGGTGACGCCCTCGTCGTGGACGACGGTGCCGCCGACCACGTCGGCGATCTCGGGCAGGGTCAGCGGGATCACCGGGCGACCAGCTCCTCGCGCAGCACGTCTCGGTCGTCGAAGGGGTGCACGGTGCCGGCGACCTCCTGGCCGGTCTCGTGGCCCTTGCCGGCCACCACGACGGTGTCGCCGGGCCCGGCCAGCGACAGCGCCAGCCGGATCGCGGCGCGGCGGTCGCCCTCCTCGTGCACCTCGGAGCGCTCCCCCTCCGGCACCTGCTCGGCACCGGCCAGCACGGCGGCCCGGATGGAGGCGGGGTCCTCGGTGCGCGGGTTGTCGTCGGTGACCACCAGCACGTCGGCGAGCCGCGCCGCCGCCTCGCCCATCAGCGGGCGCTTGCCGGGGTCGCGGTCGCCGCCGGCACCGAGGACGACGACCAGCCGGCCCTTGGTCAGCGGCCGGAGCGCGGTGAGCGCGGCGGTCACCGCGTCGGGCTTGTGCGCGTAGTCGACGACGGCCAGGAAGTCCTGCCCGGCGTCGACACGCTCGAGGCGGCCGGGCACCCCGCCGGAGACCCCCATCGCCTCACCGACGGTCGCCGGGTCGAAACCGATCTCGGCGAGGGCGGCCAGCGCACACAGGGCGTTCGACACGTTGTACTCGCCCGCCAGCGGCACCCGGGCCACGAACGGGTCGCCCGACGGTGGGTTCACGGTGAACGTCGACCCGGTCGGGTCGGCCACCACGTCGGTCGCCCGCCAGTCGGCCTCGGCCCCCGCGGTGGAGAACGTGCGCAGCGGGATCGTCGCCTCCTGGACCAGCCGGCGTCCGTACGCGTCGTCGACGTTGACCAGGCCGAGCCGGCTGCGGTCGGCGGTGAACAGCGACGCCTTCGCTCGGTAGTAGTCCTCGACGTCGGCGTGGAAGTCCAGGTGGTCGCGGCCCAGGTTCGTGAAGCAGGCGACGTCGAAGACGACGCCGTCGACCCGGCCCATCACCAGCGCGTGGCTGGACACCTCCATGGCGCACGCCGCCACGCCCTGCTCCACCATCACCGCGAACAGCGCGTGCAGGTCGGGCGCCTCCGGGGTGGTCAGCGTGGTCTTCACGTCGGCGCCGTTGACCCGGGTGCCGACGGTGCCGACCACCGCGGCGGGCGCGCCGGCGGTGGTGAGCGCGGCCTCGGCCAGCCGGGTGGTGGTGGTCTTGCCCTGGGTCCCGGTGACCGC
>JABFXA010000045.1 GCA_013361955.1 Nocardioidaceae bacterium | reverse complement strand
GGGCACCCTCGACGCGGCCAAGGCCGAGGGCGCGATCGTCGTGTGCACCCGCGGCGGCGGTGCCCGCGTCGACAAGTCGGCGGCGGTCGCGGCCGCGGGTGGCGCCGGGATGGTGCTGGTGAACACCCGCCGGCAGAGCACCGACGCCGACGTGCACGCCGTACCCACCGTGCACCTGGACGTCGCGGAGGCGCGCACGCTGCTGGGCTACCTGGGCTCCGCCCGCGGGCGGGCCACGGCGTCGCTCGACCCCAGCGGACGGACCGCCGAGCGGGTGCCCGCGATCGCCGGGTTCTCCGCGCGTGGGCCGGTGCGGGGCGCCGACGTGCTCAAGCCCGACCTGACCGCCCCCGGGGTGAGCGTCCTCGGCGCGGTCGCGCCGCCGTCGGACTCGGGGCGGACCTTCGACCTGCTGTCCGGGACGTCCACCAGCGCCCCGCACGTCGCCGGGCTGGCGGCGTTCATCCGCTCGGTGCACCGGGACTGGTCGGCGGCGCGGGTCAAGTCCGCGATGATGACCACCGCCTACGACCTGAGCGGCTCGCACTCGCCGCTGAGGGAGGGTGCCGGGCACGTCGCGCCGTCCCGGTTCCTCGACCCGGGCCTGGTCTTCGACGCACTGCCCGGCCAGTGGCGCCGGGTCGCCGGCGGGCAGCTACGGATGCGCGACGCGAACACCCCGTCGATCGGCCTCGCCCAGCTCGTCGGGCACGCCACCGTCACCCGCCGCATCACCAACGTGAGCGGCCGCACCGAGTCCTACGCCGTCCGCAAGCTCGGGCTGCGTGACGTCGACGTGCAGGCGTTCCCGGCCACCGTCCGGCTGGGCGCGGGCGAGACCCGCACGATCCGGCTGCGGATCACCGCCCGCCCCACCGCGACCGTCGACCGCGACGTGTCCGGCTGGCTGGTGTGGGCCGGCGACCGGCACCGGGTGCGGATCCCGGTCGCGGTCCGGCCGACGGTGGTGTCCGCGCCGGAGCACGTCGACGGGCGCGGCGACCGGGGCTCGGTCGTGGTCAGCGGTCGGTCCGGCAACGGCCGCACGGTGATGCTGCACACCAGCGGGCTGGTCCCGGCGCGCACCAGCGACGTGGCGCTGGCCGCCGGGCCCTTCGACGTACAGAAGCCGACGGCGGACGACGACACGCGCGTCGACCAGGTCGACGTACCGGCGCGGACCGAGGTGGCCCGCTTCGAGGTGGCCAGCACGACGCCGGGCGACGACGTCGACCTGTACGTGTACCGTGACGGCCGGCTCGTCGGCAGCTCGACCGAGGACGTCGGCACCGCCACCGTGACGCTCACCGACCCCGCGACCGGCGACTACGACGTCTACACGCACGCGCACACGGTCACCGGCGAGTCCACCACCGGCACGCTGTCCACCTGGGTGGTGCCCCGCGACGGCGGCCCCCAGGTCTCGCTGTCCACCGACGCGGTCGGCGAGTCCGCCGGCCGCCGGTTCCGGTACTCCGCCTCCTGGGACGACCTCGACCCCAGCAAGCGCTGGCTCGGCGTGGTCACCTACGGCGACACCGACCGGCACACCCTCGTCGAGGTCAACTGACGCCGAGGCGCGCGTACTTGCGGCGCCGCTTGCGCCGAGGCGCGCGTAGTTGCGTGGACGTCCACGCAACTACGCGCGCCTCGGCGTACTCCTGACCGCAACAGCACGCGCCTCGGCGTACTGCTGAGATGCTGGCGGCCATGGATGCGGTGGCGTGGCTGCTGGAGTCCGAGGAGCCGGCGGTCCGGCATCTGGCCCGGAGGGACCTGCTCGGGGAGGCGGACGGGGGCGACCGGGCGGAGGTCCTGGAGGGTACGGCGGTGCGGGCGCTGCTGGAGGGACAGGAGCGGGACGGCGGGTTCGGGGGCGACCACTACCGCAAGTGGACCGGGACGCACTGGCGGCTGGTGGCGCTAGCCGAGCTCGATGCACGGGCCGACGACCCGCGGGTGGCGGCCGCGGCGGAGCTGGTGCTGGGCTGGATCACCGACGACCTCGGCAGGCGACGGGTGGTCGACGGGCTGCCCCGGGCGCACGCGAGCATCCACGGCAACGCGCTCGGGGCCTGCACCCGCCTCGGGCTCGCCGACGACCCACGCACCGAGCGGCTGGCCGAGGCGATCCTGTCCTGGCAGTGGCCGGACGGCGGCTGGAACTGCAGCACCAAGGCGAGCGGCCGCCGGTCGTCGTTCCACGAGTCGCACCGGACCGCCTGGGGCCTGCGCGAGTACGCCGACGCGACCGGTCACGCGGAGGCGCGGGCCGCCGCCGACCGGACCGCCGAGCTGCTGCTCGAGCACCGCGTGTTCCGGCGCTCCGGTACCGGCGAGCCGATCCACCCGCGCTGGATGCGGCTGGTGTACCCGTCGTACTGGCACTACGACGTGCTGTCCGGCCTCTCGCTGCTGGCCCGCACCGCGCACGCCGCCGACCCGCGTGCTGCCGACGCGCTCGACCACCTCGAGGCGCAGCGCGGCGACGACGGCCGGTGGCGGCCGCAGGCCCGGTGGTGGGGACCGCCGACCAGCCGGTCCGGTCCGGACGTCGTCGACTGGGGCCGGCCGTCGCGGCTGAGCCCGATGCTCACGCTGACCGCGCTGCGGGTGCTCAGGGCAGCCGGGCGCTGACGTGCCGGTCGAGGATGCCGAGCGGCATCGGGCCGGAGTCGAGCACCGCGTCGTGGAACGCTTTGATGTCGAACCGGTCGCCCTGCCGGGCCTCGGCCTCCGCCCGGATCCGCTGGATCTCCAGCCGGCCGATCATGTACGACAGCGCCTGGCCGGGCGTCACGGCGTACCGGTCGATCTCGGCGGCGGTGATGTGGCCGCGGCGCATCGGTGAGTTCTCGAGCATGTACTCGATCGCCCGGTCGCGGCTCCAGCCGAGCGCGTGGATTCCGGTGTCGACGACCAGCCGGCAGGCGCGCATCGAGTCCGCGGAGAGCATCCCCATCCGGTCGAGCGGCGAGGAGTACAGCCCCATCTCGTCGGCGAGCCGCTCCGTGTAGAGCCCCCAGCCCTCGCCGTACGACGCGATGAACGCGCGCTTGCGGAACTCCGGTACGTCGTCGAGCTCGGCGGCGATCGCCAGCTGCAGGTGATGGCCGGGGATGCCCTCGTGGTACGAGGTGTTCTCGATCTCGTAGCGGCCCCAGCCCTCGGGGTCGCTGACGTTCATGAAGAACACCCCGCCGCGGCTGCCGTCCTTCGGCGGCGCGAAGTAGTACGCGATCGCGCCGCTGGTCGTCGCCTCCACGTCGCAGTCCGCCTTCGGCAGCCGGCCGAACCAGTCCCCCATCGCCGCGCGGGCCTTGGCCATCGCGGCGATGGAGTCGGCCACGATGTCGTCGCCGCTGGTGTGGTGCAGCGCCGGGTCGTCGCGCAGCGCGGCGAGCACCGTCGGCACGTCGGCGGAGCCGACCACCGCGGGCCCGAGCGCGGCGTACTCCTCGGCGAGCTTGGCCACCTGCTGCAGGCCGGTCTCGTGGACCTCCTCGGGCGACCGGTCGGTCGTGGTGAAGAAGCGCGCGAGCTTCGCGTACGTCGCGTCGCCGTCGGCCAGGTGCATGAGCCCGCAGCGGTCGTCCGGCCGGGCCTGGGGCGCCACCTCGTCGCGGAGCACGTCGCGGAACCGCTGCACGGCCGGGCGCACCTGCTGCTCGACGACGGACCGCAGCCGGTCGCGCCAGCGGTCGGCGTCGACGTCGGCGGGCGGGTCCTGGACCGCGAGCATCGGGTCGTCGCCGACGGGCGTGGCCAGCCAGCGGTCGAGCTGCTCGACGGTCTGGGTGACCGCGAACGACGCCGGGGTGCGGCCGGCGGCCAGCCCCTCGCGGTGCCGCTCGGCGAAGTCCTCGAAGTAGCGCGCGACGCCCGCGAACTTGGACACCATCCCCTCGGCCACCTCGGCGTCGGGCACCGCGAACTTCGGCACGTAGACCCCGATCGCGGCCTGCACGCCGAAGATCGGGTTGGTGGCGTACTCGTTGGTGCGCGCCTCCAGGATCTCGGCGCGGCTGGTGGCGTCCCAGGCGAGCATCGCCCGGGTGATCCGCTGCTGGTCGTCGAGGCCGTTCTCGTCGACGGCCTCCGAGCGCGCGGCCAGGTCGCGGGCGTCGCGCGCCTGCGCCGCCTCCCCCGCCGCACTGACGTCGTCGAACGACCCGGCCTGCGCGTACTCGCCGATCATGTGCGCCCACGTGGGCGCGATCCGCAGCCGGAAGTCGTAGTAGTCCTGCGCGAGGCCGTCGATCTCGGCGCTCACGCGAGCCTCCGCGCGACGTGCGCGTCGAGGACCCCGAGCGGCATGCCGCCGGACCCGAGCACCGCGTCGTGGAACGCCTTCACGTCGAACCGGTCGCCCTGCCGCGCCTCTGCCTCGGCGCGCATCCGCTGGATCTCCAGCCGGCCGATCATGTACGACGTGGCCTGGCCGGGCGTCACGACGTACCGGTCCACCTCGGGACGGACCACGCCCTCGGCGAGCGGGGAGTTCTCGACCATGAACCGCACCGCCTGCTCCCTGCTCCAGCCGAGCGCGTGCAGCCCGGTGTCGACGACGAGGCGGCAGGCACGCATCGAGTCGGCGGCGTACATCCCCATCCGGTCGACCGGCCCGGAGTACAGGCCCATCTCGTCGGCGAGCCGCTCGGTGTAGAGGCCCCAGCCCTCGGCGTACGCGGAGTTCACGATGTGCTTGCGCAGCTCGGGCACGTCGTGCAGCTCGCTGGCGATCGCGAGCTGCAGGTGGTGACCGGGGATGCCCTCGTGGAACGCCATCGCCTCCAGCTCGAAGGTGCCCCACGAGGTCGGGTCGGCGACGTTGACGAAGAACGTGCCGCCGCGACTGCCGTCGGCGGCCGGCGGGAAGTAGAACGCCTTCGCGCCGGTGCTCGTCGGCTGCACCGCGCAGCGCGCCTGCGGGAGCACCGAGAACCAGGCGGGCATTGCGTCCCAGGCACGGTCCATCGCGACCTCGGACGCCTCGACGAGCTGCTCGCCGGTGCTGAAGTGCAGCGCCGGGTCGCTGCGCATCGCCTCGAAGATCTGCTGCAGGTCGTCGCTGCCGGCGACCTCGGGGCCGAGCGCGCGGTACTCGTCGGCGAGCTTCGCGACCTGCGCCAGCCCGATGTCGTGGATCTCCTGCGCGGACTTGTCGGTGGTGGTGAACAGCCGCAGCGCGGCGGCGTACGCCGCGTCGCCGCCGTCGAGCGAGCCGAGCCCGCAGCGGTCGTCGGGGCGGGCGTTCGGCAGCACCTCGTCGCGCAGCACGTCGCGGAACGCCTCCATGCCGGGCCGTACGTCGGACTCGACCGCGTCGCGCAGCCGGGCCCGCCAGGCGTCGACGTCGAGCCCCTCCGGCGGGGGCGTGGTGCGCAGCAGCGGGTCGTCGGCGACCGGGGTGGCGAGCAGCGCGTCGAGCTGGGTGACGGTGTCCTGCACGGCGAACGCGGCGGGGTACCGGCCGCGGGCCGCGCCCTCGCGGTGCCGGTCGGCGAGCTGGTGGTAGCCGCGGCCGACGCCGCGGAGCTTGTCGACCAGCGCGTCGGCGACCTCGGCGTTCGGCAGGGCGAGCATCCCCATCACGATCGGCATCGAGATCTGCGGCCCGAAGATCGGGTCGGCGGAGACCTCCGCGAGCCGCTGCTCGAGCAGGTCGGCGTTGGTGCCGGCATCGGAGACCAGCACGTCGCGGGTGAGCCGGTCCTGCTCGTCGAGCAGGTCGGCGTCGACCGCCTCCGCGCGACGCACGAACTCGCGCAGCTCGGCGATCCGGGCGTCCTCGGCCTCCCGGCTCGCGTCCTCGAACTCGCCGGCGCGGTCGTAGCGGCCGAGCAGGTGCGCCTCGGTGGGCTGCGCCGCGAGGTAGCTCTCCCAGTAGTCCTCGGCCAGTCGCCGTACGTCGTCGTGCGGCTCGGTCATGCCGGTCACCCCTGTCCCGGCCGCCTGGGCCGTCGTGTTCTCAGGCGAGGCCCAGCTTCTCCGCGGTCTCCTCGCGCATCTGTACCTTGCGAATCTTGCCAGTGACCGTCATCGGGAACGCATCGACCACCATCACGTAGCGCGGGATCTTGTAGTGCGACAGCTTGCCGGTGGCGAACGCGCGCACCGCGGCGGGGTCGAGGGGGTCGCGGCCGTCTTTCATCTTCACCCAGGCGCAGAGCTCCTCGCCGTACTTCTCGTCGGGGACGCCGATCACCTGCACGTCCTCGATGTCGGGGTGGGTGTAGAGGAACTCCTCGATCTCGCGCGGGTAGATGTTCTCGCCGCCGCGGATCACCATGTCCTTGATCCGGCCGACGATGTTGCAGTAGCCGTCGTCGCGCATCACCGCGAGGTCGCCGGTGTGCATCCAGCCGTCGGCGTCGATGGCCTCGTGGGTCTTCTCGTCGTCGTTCCAGTAGCCGAGCATCACCGAGTAGCCGCGGGTGCAGAACTCCCCGGTCTCCCCGCGCTCGACGGTCGCGCCGGTGGCCGGGTCGACGACCTTGATCTCGACGTGCGGGTGCACCCGGCCGATCGTGGAGGTACGTCGCTCGAGGTCGTCGTCGGACAGCGTCTGCGTGGACACCGGCGAGGTCTCGGTCATGCCGTAGGCGATCGACGCCTCGGCCATGTGCATGTCGTTGACGCAGTGCTTCATCACCTCGACCGGGCAGATCGAGCCGGCCATGATCCCGGTGCGCAGCGACGAGAGGTCGCGCTCGGCGAACGTGGGCGCGTTCTGCATCGCGATGAACATCGTCGGGACGCCGTACACGCCGGTGCAGCGCTCGTCCTCGATCGCCTGCAGCGTGGTCCCCGGGTCGAAGCCCAGTGCGGGGATCACCATGCAGGCGCCGTGGGTGGTGCAGCCGAGGTTGCCCATCACCATGCCGAAGCAGTGGTAGAAGGGCACCGGGATCGCGAGCCGGTCCTGCTCGGTGAAGTTGATCGTCTCGGTGACGAAGTACCCGTTGTTGAGGATGTTGCGGTGCGAGAGCGTCGCGCCCTTCGGGTAGCCGGTGGTGCCCGACGTGTACTGGATGTTGATCGGGTCGCCCGGCTGCAGCGTCGCCATCCGCTCGGCGACCGTGTCGGCCGGGAGGTCGGCGCCGCCGTCGACGATCGCGCCCCACTCGTCGGTGCCGAGGAACACCACCCGCTCGAGGGCGTGCGCGTCACGGCGTACCTCCTCGATCATGCCGCGGTAGTCGGAGGTCTTGAACGCCTCGGCGGAGAACAGCAGCCGCAGTCCGGACTGGTTCAGCGCGTAGGACAGCTCGTGGGTGCGGTACGCCGGGTTGACGTTGACCAGGATCGCGCCGACCTTCGCGGTGGCGTACTGCACGATGGTCCACTCGGCGCAGTTCGGCGCCCAGATGCCGACCCGGTCGCCCTTCTCGACGCCGGCCGCGATGAGCCCGCGGGCCAGCGCGTCGACGTCGTGGTTCAGGGAGGCGTAGGTCCAGCGGCGTCCCGTCGCCACCTCGACCATCGCCTCGCGGTCGCCGTGCGCGGCGACGATCCGCTCCAGGTTCGCGCCGATGGTCTCCTCGAGCAGCGGCTGGTCGGTCTCACCCTTGGCGTAGGACTCCATGGCGGCAGGCTAGCCAGCGGCCACCGGCCCGCCTACCCCTCGAACGGCGAGGTTCGGACCGCCCCGTCGAGGTACGCGTCGACCCGATCGGCGTCCCAGCCCCGCGACTCGCGGAGCCCGGTGGCCAGCATGTCCCGGTATGCCGGGGACGGCCCGTTGTGCTCGGCCGCCTCGATCCCGTGCGGCGAGGTGAAGGTGAGCAGCGGCAGCCCGTCGTACCGGCCGACCTCGACGAGCATCTCGTAGCGGCCGTCGCCGTGCGTGTGCGCGCCGTCGGCGATCGGCTTCACCAGCACGTCCTCGAGCGGGTTGCCGTCGTACGGGTCGCGGTACATCTCCTGGGTGGCGATGTCGGCGAGCTGTCCGGGGGTGACCAGGTAGCCGCGGGCAGCGGTGTACCCGGCCCGCTCGTGGTCGTAGAACGCCACCCCGCCGCCCCACTGCGGCGACTCCCCCGCGAAGTACAGCGTGCCCGGCAGGTCGACCGGGATGTCCCGCTCCGGCAGCGTCCGGTCCCGGCACCCCGGGTTCGCCCGCGACCCGCCTTCCGGCCGCCCCCCGAGGATGTAGCAGGAGAGCCGGTCGAACGCCATGTTCGACCCGTAGCTGACGTACCAGAGCTTGCTGTGCATGTTCGTCATGTCCGTGCCGACCGTAGCGAAGGACGGGTAGTCCGTGTCAGTTGGCAGGTTGTCGGGGGCTCTGGACCTGCCAAATGACACGGACTACCCGTCCCCGGGGTACGCCGGGTTCAGGCGTCGACGTGCGCCCCGCGGACCACCCGGTCGTGGCGGAGGGAGGAGGCGCGGGTCTCCTTGGCGCAGAGCACGGCGATGACGGTGAGCACCGAGGTGATCGTGACGTAGACGCCGACGGCGGTGGTGTTCGAGCCGTCACCGGAGGAGAGCAGCTTCACCGCGACGAGCGGGGCGATGGCGCCGGCGAAGATCGACGCGAGCTGGTAGCCGACCGAGGCACCGGTGTAGCGCACCGACGTACCGAACAGCTCGGAGAAGAACGCCGCCTGCGGGGAGTACATCAGCGCGTGCAGCATCAGCCCGACCACGACCGCGAGGACGGTGAGGTACGTGCTCCCCGAGTCCAGCAGCGGGAAGAACACGAACGACCAGACCGCGACGCCGACGGCTCCCGCGAGGTACAGCGGCTTGCGGCCGACCCGGTCGGACATCGCGCCGACGACCGGGATCCAGACGAAGTGCACGCACGAGCCGATCAGCAGCGCCTCGAGCACCGGGCCCTTGTCCTGCTCGGCGAACTCGACGATGTAGGTGATCACGATGACCGTGAAGATGTAGTACGACGTGTTCTCGGCGAGCCGCATGCCCATCGCGACGAGCACCTCGCGCGGGTACTTCCGGAACACCTCGAGCAGCGGCACGTGCGACGCCTCGGCCTTCTTCTCGGCGATCTCGGCCTGCGCCTCGCGGAACACCGGGGACTCCTCGACCGACAGCCGCACCCACAGGCCGACGATCACCAGCACCGCGCTGAGCAGGAACGGGATCCGCCAGCCCCACGCCTCGAAGGTCGCGTCGCTCTGCACGAACGACAGCACCCACAGCACGCCGGTCGCGAGCAGGTTGCCGAGGGCGACGCCGGCCTGCGGCCACGACGCCCAGAAGCCGCGCTGGTCCTCGCGGCCGTGCTCGGCGGCCATCAGCACCGCGCCGCCCCACTCACCCCCGACCGCGAAGCCCTGCAGCAGCCGGCAGGCCAGTAGCAGCACCGGCGCGGCGACCCCGATGCTCGCGTACGTCGGGAGCAGGCCGATCGCGATCGTCGCGAGGCCCATCATCATCAGCGAGGTGACCAGCATCTTCTTGCGGCCGACCCGGTCGCCGAAGTGGCCGAACACCACACCGCCGAGCGGCCGCGCCGCGAAGCCCAGCGCGTAGGTCCCGAACGCCAGCAGCGTGCCGGTGATCGGGTCGGACGTCGGGAAGAACAGCGTGCCGAAGACCAGCGCGGCCGCGGACCCGTAGAGGAAGAAGTCGTACCACTCGGTCGCGGTGCCGATGAGGCTGGCGAAGACGACCTTCACGATGCCGCCGGTGGGCGGCGTGGCCCCTGCACCCTGACGGGCGACGGGGGTGTGCGTGGACTCCGATGTCATGGAGGGGTTCCTTTCACGCGGCGGTCCAGCCGCCGTCCATTCGGAATGAGCTGCCGGTGACCGAGTCGGTTCCGGGTCCGCAGAGGAAGCCGACGACGTCGGCCACCTCCGCGGGCTCGACGAGCCGCTTGACCGGCGTGCGCGCGAGCAGTACCTCGTCGAGGACGTCGTCCTCGTCGATGCCGTGGGTGCGGGCCTGGTCGTGGATCTGCCCCTCGACCAGCGGGGTGCGGACGTAGCCCGGGCACACCGTGTTGCTGGTGACGCCCTTGCCCGCCGCCTCCAGGGCGATCACCTTGGAGAGTCCTTCGAGGCCGTGCTTGGCCGACACGTAGGCCGACTTGTACGGCGACGCGCGGTGGCCGTGCACCGACGAGACGTGCACCAGCCGGCCCCAGCCGGCGTCGTACATCCCGGGGAGCAGGGCGCGCGCGAGCAGGAACGGCGCCTGCAGCATCACCGCGTGGATGAGCGCGAACCGCTCCGGGTCGAGCTCCTCGACCGCCGCGACGTGCTGCAGGCCGGCGTTGTTGACCAGGATGTCGGCGCGGACGTCGGTGCCGAGCCGCAGCGCGTCGATCGACGTACGGTCGGCCAGGTCGGCGACCAGGGGCGCGCCGTCGACGTCGGCGGCGGCCTCCCGGGCGCCGTCCTCGTCGCGGTCCAGCACCAGCACGCGTGCACCGTCGGCCGCGAGCCGCCTCGCCACCGCGCGCCCGATGCCGCTCGCGCCGCCGGTGACCAGCGCGGTCCGCCCGGCCAGCGGTCCCTGCGTGACGGGGGTCTCACTCATGGGTCCCGACCGTAGGAGCGCGCGCCTCGGCGGCACTATGTGCCGATCACCCACAAAGTCGACGCCCCTGTGTGCAGTCAGCGGCGGAGCCGCCAGAGGCGGAGGGCTAGCTGGACGTCGAGGCCGCGGGCGGGGTCGCGCCAGTCGTCGCCGAGGAGGGTGCCGATCCGGTCGAGGCGCTGGGCGACGGTGTTCGGGTGCACGTGCAGCCGCTTCGCGGTCTCGGCCGGGCGGGCGCCGCATGCGAACCAGGCCTCCAGCGTCGCCACCAGCTCGGTGCCGCGCTTCGCGTCGTAGGCGAGCACCGGCCCGACCATCGCCTCCACGAACTCGTCGAGCTCGCCGGGACCGTTCTGCCCGAGCAGCAGCCGGGCCAGGCCGAGGCCCGCCGGGTCGGCCACCTCGCCGGAGCGGCCGAGGGTGAGCAGGGTGTCCAGGCACCGTCGCGCCTCCGCGTACGTCGCGGGCAGGCCGGCCGGCCCGGGGGGCGCCGGCGCCGCCCCCACCGTCGCGT
>JABFXA010000214.1 GCA_013361955.1 Nocardioidaceae bacterium | reverse complement strand
TGGACGCACCGGCCCCACCGCTCGCCGTGGCCGGGCCGGCCGCCGAACCGGATCCACCGCGGGTCCCCGAGCAGCGGCAGCCGCCCCCGGACCTGCTGGTGGACCGCGACGCCGAGCTCGCCCGGTTGCGACGCTGCCTCGGGCTCGCCCTCGACGGCGACCCGCAGGTGGCCGTGGTCAACGGACCCGCCGGCATCGGCAAGACCAGCCTGGTGCGCCGGATCCGCGACGAGGCGGTCGAGGCCGGCGCCACGGTGCTGGTGGCCCGCGGCAGCCAGCTGGAGAAGGAGTTCGGCTTCGGCGTGGTCCGTCAGCTGCTCGACCCGGTGCTGGCCGACCCGGCCGCGCACGAGCGGCTGCTGACCGGCGCCGCCGCGGGCGCGGCGCAGGTGTTCGACGCGACCGCGGCCGCCGGCACCTCCAGCGAGAGCCTGTTCACGGTCCTGCACGGGCTGTACTGGCTGACCAGCAACCTCGCCGCCCGCGGACCCGTGGTGATCGCGGTCGACGACGTGCAGTGGTGCGACGCCAGCTCGCTGCGCTTCCTCGCCTACCTCGCCCGCCGGCTCGAGGACCAGCCGGTGCTGCTGCTCGGCACCCAGCGCACCGGCGACCAGGACGCCGACGACGAGCTGCTCCACGAGCTGGCCGCCGACCCGAACACGGTCGTGGTCGCCCCCGGACCGCTCACCCGCGCCGGCACCGCCCAGGTGGTGCGCAGCCGGCTCGGCGACGCCGACGACCCGTTCGCCTCCGCGTGCTACCGCACCACCTCGGGCAACCCGCTGCTGCTGCGCCAGCTGCTGCGCGCGCTGGAGGCCGAGGACGTCCGGCCCGACGCCTCGCACGCCGACACGGTCCGTGCCATCGGCTCGCGCGCGGTGTCGAGCATGGTGATGATGCGGTTCCGCCGGATGCCCGACGTGAACCGGGTGGTCGCCCGGGCCATCGCGGTCCTCGGCGACGGCGCGACGCTGACCCAGGTCTCCGCGCTGACCGGGCTCGACGACGAGCAGACCGCCACCGCAATCGCCGGACTGGCCCGCTCCGAGGTGCTCCGCCCCGACTACCCGCTCGGCTTCGTGCACCCGCTGGTCGAGGCCGCGGTGTACGACGACCTGCCGCTCGGCGAGCGCGAGATCCAGCACGAGCGTGCCGCCAAGGTCCTGCAGGAGGCCGGCGCCGCGCCCGAGCAGATCGTCGCGCACCTGCTGCTGGTCCCGCCGCGCGGCAACCAGCGGGTGGTCGCGGCGCTGCGCGAGGCGGCCGCCCGTGAGGTGGAACGAGGGTCGACCGAGTCCGCGACGGCGTACCTGCACCGCGCCCTGGCCGAGCCGCCGGAGACCAGCGAGGTGCCGAGGCTGCTGCTCGACGTCGGCCGGCTGGAGGCGTTGACCAGCGGGATGGCCGCGCTCGAGCACCTGCAGCAGGCCTACCGGATGCTCGAGGACCCGGTGCAGCGCGCCGACGCCGCGATCATGCTGGCCCGCACCGCGGTGTTCGCCGGGCCGCAGGGCGAGGCCACCCGGATCGCCTACGCCGCCGCGGCCGAGCTCCCCGCCGACCTCGTCGACCAGCGGCAGGCGCTCTACGCGCTGGCCCGGATCGCCGGGTTCATGCACGGCCTGCGGCCGGAGGACTACGTCACCGACGACCTCCCCGAGATCCAGGGCGACGGTCCCGGTGCCCGGGCGCTCGCCGCGTTGGTCGCCTGGGAGCTGCTGTGCCACGGGCGCGACCGGATGCGCGCGATGGAGCTCGCCCGGTTCGCGGTCGCCGACCGGGTGCTGCAGCAGCACGACCCCGGCCTGCTCTGGGTGGTGGCCGCCGACGTGCTCACCATGGGCGGCGAGGACACCACGGAGTTCTGGGAGCGCGAGCTCGAGACCGCGCACCGCACCGGCAGCCTGTTCGCGTCGCTGGCCATCCACCTGTGGCTGGGATTCCTGCAGTGGCACCAGGGCGACCTGCGCGCCGGGCTGCAGTCGATGGTGCAGGCGACCGAGCAGACCCTCGCGTGGAGCCTGCACGGCGTCGGTCAGATGTACGTCGAGCCGTTCTCGGTCCACATGCTGATCGACCGCGGCCACGTCGACGACGCCCGGGAGCTGTTGGAGATGTCGCGGGACACGCCGCGGATGGGCGACAGCGTGCGGCTGTTCCTGGAGGTCGAGGCGCGGCTGCTGTTCGAGGAGGGCCGGCACCAGGAGTCCCTCGACGTGCTCGACCGCGCCGAGCGGCTGATGACGATCGTGGAGAACCCGGTCTGGCGGCCGGCCCGGTGGATGCGGGCCCGCACCCTGCACGCGATGGGCCGCGACCGCGAGGCGCTCGACCTGCTCGAGGAGGAGCTGCGGCTGGCCCGCCGCTGGGGCACCAAGGGGCTGGTCGGCCGGACCCTGCTGCTGCGCGGCCAGGTCGAGGGCGCCGAGGGTGAGCAGACCCTGCGCGACGCCCTCGGGCTGCTCGAGCGCAGCGAGCGCCGGCTCTCGGTCGGCTGGGCCCGGCTGGCCCTCGCGGAGCTGCTGCTCGCCCGCGACGGGGACCGCGAGGAGCCGACCGACCTGCTGCTCGCGGCCCTGCAGCAGGCCGAGGTGTCCGGCGCCGACGCGCTGCGCGCCAGGGCCGCCACCCTGCTGCGCGGCCTCGGGGTAGACGTACCCGACCAGCCGGCACCGCGGGTGGCGCTGACCGCCGCCGAGCGCCGGGTGGCGCTGCTCGCGGCCGACGGGCTCGAGCACGACGAGATCGCGATGGCCTACTTCATGACCACCGGCACGGTGTCCTCGCTGCTCACCTCCGTCTACGACCGGCTGGGGGTGGGCTCGCCCGACGAGCTCCGGGATGCACTGGCCCGCGTCTGAGCCGGGCTCAAGTCGTCGCCAAGTCGCGCGCAAGTGCCCGGCCCGACAGTGAAGCCCGACGCCAGACCGGCGTCCCTTCGTCCAGAGGAGACCACCATGACCATCGAGTCCTCGCCGGCCGCCACCTCCGTGCCCTCCACCCGGGCGCACGCCCTGCGCGGCCTGTGCGCCGGGGCCGTGCACCTGCCCGGCGACCCCGGGTACGACGAGGCCCGGATGCCCTGGAACGTCGCCGTCGACCAGCGCCCGGCCGCGGTGGCCTACCCCGCCAACGCCGACGAGGTCGCCGACGTGGTCCGCGCGGCCGCCGACGCCGGGCTCCGGGTCGCACCGCAGGGGACCGGCCACAACGCCGGGCCGCTCGGCGACCTGTCCCGCACCGTGCTGCTGCGCACCTCCGCGATGACCGGCGTCGACATCGACCCCGAGCGGCGCATCGCCCGGGTCGAGGCCGGCGTGCTCTGGCTCGACGTGGTCGAGGCGGCCGCGGCGTACGGGCTGGCCGCCCTGCACGGCTCCTCCCCCGACGTCGGCGTGGTCGGCTACACGCTCGGCGGCGGGATGGGCTGGTACGCCCGGCGGCACGGGCTGGCCGCGAACCACGTGACCGCCGTCGAGCTGGTGCTCGGTGACGGCAGCCAGGTGCGCGCCACCGCCGACGAGCACCCCGACCTGTTCTGGGCGGTGCGCGGCGGCGGCGGGAACTTCGGCGTGGTCACCGCGCTGGAGCTCCGGCTGTTCCCGATCGAGAGCGCGTACGCCGGGATGCTGATGTGGGACCAGGCGCACGCCGAGCGGGTGCTGCGCACCTGGGTGGCCTGGACCGAGACCGCACCGGAGAGCGTGACCACGTCGTTCCGGATGCTGAACCTGCCGCCGCTGCCCGAGCTGCCGCCGTTCCTGCGCGGCCGGCAGCTGGTGGTCATCGACGGCGCGGTGCTCACCGACGACGACGAGACCGGTGCCGGCGTGATCGCGGAGCTGCGTGCCCTCGAGCCGGAGCTGGACAGCTTCGCCCGGGTGCCGGCCGCGGCGCTCTCCCGGCTGCACATGGATCCGGAGGGCCCGACGCCCGGCGTCTCGAACAGCTCCGTGCTCGCCGACCTCCCGGAGCCGGCGATCGAGTCGTTCCTCGCCCTCACCGGCCCCGGCTCCGGCTCGTCGCTGCTGTCCGCCGAGCTGCGGCAGCTCGGCGGCGCGCTGTCCCGTCCCGCCGAGGGCGGCGGGGCGATGTCGATGGTCGACGGCCGGTTCGTGCTGTTCGGGGTGGCGGTCGCGATGACCCCGGAGCTCGGCGAGAAGGGGCACGCCGACGCGACCGCGCTGGTCGACGCGATGACGTCGTACGCCGCTGGCGGTGCCTACCTGAACTTCGCGGAGGCGCCGGTGGACGTGAGCCGGTCGTTCGCGGCGGACGCCTGGGCGCGGCTCAAGGGGATCCGGTCGGCGGCCGACCCGGACGGCGTGCTGCAGGCCAACCACCGGATCCCGCGGCTCTACGAGAACGGGCTGCCGAGCGCCTGAGAGCGGCTCCTTAACAGCTCAGGGCCCGACCGGGGAGGGAGGGTTGGTCGGGCCCTGAGGGTTGTCCACGCAGCTGCACGGACACAGGGATCCGGCCTGGGAGGGAGCGATACCACCGGATCCGCACTGCTCAACGACCCCGGTCTAGGGGGGTTACGCCCGATGGAGAAAAAGTTCTTACGAATCCGCGCGGCGTCATCTCACCTCGACGATCGGCAGCCGGAGGGAGCCGGGAGCGGAGGCCGGGACGGCCGGCCGCAGCGGGGTGACCGGCGCCACGCGCTGGTACTCCTCCCCCAGCGCCGGGCGGGGGTCGGCCTCGCCCTTGTTGGGCCAGAACGACATCGCCCGCTCGGCCTGCGCGGTGATCGTCAGCGAGGGGTTCACCCCGAGGTTCGCCGAGATCGCCGACCCGTCGGCGACGTGCAGGCCGGGGTGGCCGAAGACCCGCTGGTAGGCGTCGACGACCCCGGTCGACGGGTCGGTGCCGATCGCGCAGCCGCCGATGAAGTGCGCGGTGAGCGGCCGGTTGAACGGCTCGCCCACCGAGCCGCCGGCCTTGCCGCCGAGCAGCGCCGCGACCCGGCGTACGGCTTCGTTGCCGGCCGGGATCCAGGTCGGGTTCGGGGCGCCGTGGCCCTGCCTGGAACTGACATAACGTCGACCGGTGAGCGGGTTGCGCCGGGTGAAGGTGGTGATGGAGTTGTCCAGGCTCTGCATCACCAGCACGATCACGGTCCGCTCGGACCAGTGCTTGAGGTCGTAGAGGTCGAGGACGTTCGCCTTCTCGCGCCACATCTCCTGCAGCCACGCGCGCCACCGTGGCTGCCCGGTGTCGCCGTCGGTGAGCACCGTCTGCAGCAGCGCCATCACGTTGCTGCCCCGGCCGTAGCGGACCGGCTCGACGTGGGTGTCCTCGTCGGGGTGAAAGCTCGAGGTGATCGCGACCCCGCGGCTGTAGTCGACGCTGGCGTCGGGGGCGATGGCGCCGAGGATCGACTCGGAGTTGGTGCGGGACAGGTAGCCGAGCCGGTCGGAGAGCCGGGGCAGGTGACCCTCGTCGCGCATCGTGTGCAGCAGCCGCTGCGTGCCGAGCGACGACGCCGCGAACACCACCTGCGCGGCGCTCAGCGTGCGGGTGCCCCCGCGGCGGCGCAGCTTGGCCTTGGTGAAGCGGACGCCGACGTCGTAGCCACCGCCGTCGCGCGGAGCCACCCGGGTCACCGTGGTCAGCGGCAGCACCACCGCGCCCTGCTGCTCGGCGAGGTACAGGTAGTTCTTCACCAGGGTGTTCTTCGCGTTGTGCCGGCAGCCGGTCATGCACTCGCCGCAGTTGCGGCACGGGTTGCGGTCCGGGCCGGCGCCGCCGAAGTACGGGTCGGCGACGGTGTCCTCGGGCCGCTGGCCCGGCCCGCCGAAGAACACCCCGACCGGCGTGGGGTGGAAGCTCTCGCGCACGCCCATGTCGCCGGCGACCTTCTCCATCACGTCGTCGGCCGGGGTGCGGACCGGGTTCTCGACGACTCCCAGCATCCGCTTCGCCTGGTCGTAGTACGGCGCCAGCTCGGCGCGCCAGTCGGTGATGTGCCGCCACTGCGGGTCGTCGTAGAACGCCTTCAGCGGCTCGTACAGGGTGTTCGCGTAGACCAGCGAGCCGCCGCCCACCCCGGCGCCGGAGAGGATCACCGAGTCCTTGAGCACGTCGATGCGCTGGATGCCGTAGCAGCCCGCCTCGGGCCGGAACAGGAACCGCTTCACGTCGAACGACGTGGCCGCGAAGTCCGGGTCCTCGAAGCGGGCACCGGCCTCGAGCACCCCGACCCGGTACCCCTTCTCGGTCAGCCGGAGCGCGGCCACCGACCCGCCGAAGCCGGACCCGACGACCAGGACGTCGAAGTCGAAAGGCATGTGTCATGCCCTCCCGAGCTTCTTGAGCAGCTTGAGCTGGGCAGACATCACCTTCGCGTAGCGCTCGTCGGACAGCCCGAGCATCGGCCCGAACCGCAGCAGCCGCTGGGTGGCCACCGACTGCGTCTCGGTGTAGCGGTGCACGCCCTCGGCGCCCTGCCGCCGGCCGAGCCCGGACTCGCGCATCCCGCCCATCGGCGCGGCGATGCTCGCGAACGTCGCGGCGAACGCCTCGTTGACGTTGACGGTCCCGCACCGGATCTGCTTCGCGACCGCCCGGCCGCGGTCACCGTCCTGGGTGTAGACCGAGGCGTTCAGGCCGTACTCGCCCTCGTTGGCGCGGGCGACCGCGTCCGCCTCGTCGGCGAACCGGTAGACCGAGACCACCGGCCCGAACGTCTCGTCGCCGAAGCACTGCATGTCCGGCGTGACGCCCTCGAGGACCGTGGGCTCGTAGTAGTACGGGCCGAGGTCCGGACGGGCCCGGCCGCCGGTGCGCACCCGCACGCCCTTGACCCGGGCGTCCTCGACGTGCGCGGTGACCGCGTCGAGCTGGGCCTGCGAGATCAGCGTGCCCATGTCGCTGCCCCAGGACAGCCCGGGCACCAGGCGCATCGCCTCGACCCGGGCCACGAACCGTTCCATGAACCGGTCGTAGACCTGGTCGGCGACGAACATCCGCTCGGTGGACACGCAGAGCTGGCCGGCGTTGGAGAAGCAGGCGCGGACGGCGCCCTCGGCGGCCTTCTCCAGGTCGGCGTCGCGCAGCACCAGGATCGGGTTCTTGCCGCCGAGCTCGAGCGAGCAGCCGATCAGCCGGTCGGCGCACTGCTGGGCGATGGTCTTGCCGGTGGCCGTCGAGCCGGTGAAGCAGACGTAGTCGGAGCGGCCGATGATCTCCGGCCCCAGCTCGCGACCCGAACCCGCGACCACCTGCCACAGGTCGCGCGGGAACCCGGCCTCCTCGAGCAGGCTGACCCCGAGCAGCGCGGTGAGCATGGTCTGCGCGTCGGGCTTGTGCACCACCGCGTTGCCGGCCAGCAGCGCCGGCAGGCCGTCGCAGAGCGCCAGCGTGAACGGGTAGTTCCACGGCGAGATGATCCCGACGACGCCCTTCGGGATCCGGTTCACCTCGACCCGGGTCAGGCCGGGGACCACGCCGGCGACCCGCTTGGTGTCGAGGTGCCGGTGGCCGGTGCGCCCGTAGTAGCGGGCGGTCAGTGCGACGTGCAGCGGCTCGTCGTACGCGTCCTTGCGGGCCTTGCCGGACTCCCAGCAGATCAGGTCGGCGATCTCCGACTGCCGCTCGAAGAGCAGGTCGTGCAGGCGCAGGAGCGCGGCCTGCCGCTCGTCGAGGCTGGTGCGGGCCCACTCCTCCTGGGCGCGGCGGGCCCGGCGGAACGCCTCGGCCACGTCGCCGGCCGACGACTGCGGGATGCTGCCCAGCGGCTGGCCGTTGAACGGGCAGGTGGTCGGCACCGACTGCCCGCTGGTCGCCACCAGCCGCTCGGTCAGCCGCTGGACGTACGACGGCTCGAGCGCGTAGCTCGCGGTCGGGTCGGACACGGGGTCGCGCAGCACGGTGTCGCTCATATACCGAGAGTATGTGACCGCCGTCTCAGTGGCTACCCCCTGGTAACTCCGGAGCGCCGGCGCCACCGTCCGAGGAGACCGAGATCACGTGGATGTAACAGGCTGATTGCGTGGTTGCCAGTTACTGTCGAGATAACATTATCCCCATGTTCTCCTCGCTCATGCTCGACCTGGCCACCACCACCATCACCGACCGTCAGCGCTCCTCCCGCGACCGCAGCCAGCGCGCCGTCGCCCGCCGCGCGCGGGTCTCGCGCACCCGCCGCAACGCCGGTTGAGGTGCGGGCGGGCTACCGCCCGCCTCGAAACCAAGGTGAGGCGCCTGCTCGCGTGAGCAGGCACCTCACCTTTCTGGTTTCGAGGCTCGCCCAGCGGCTCGCACCTCAACCAGCGGGTGGGTCAGCTCGTGGTGAGCGAGGTGTCGTCGAGCAGGAAGCTGGTCGCCGCGGAGACGTCCTCGACACCGAGGAACTTGACCGTCACCGTGCGGCCCACGTAGCCCGACAGGCTCACCGAGCGCTGCACGTAGCCGGTGCCCTCGTTCAGGTTCGAGTACGTCGCCAGCGTGGTCGTCGCGCCACCGCTCGGCGTGACCTGGACCTTGAGCGTGTCGTACGCCGTGGTGGTCGTGGTCTCGTCACTGGCGATGTACAGCCAGAACTTCAGCGAGGCCGCGGTCGCGCTCGGGATGGTCACCGTCTGCTGCACCGAGTCGGTGTGCGAGGTGCCGTAGCCGTCCAGCCAGGCGTACCAGGAGCCGGTGTGCGGGCTGCCGTTGACGTCGTTGGTGATCACGCCCGCGGTCGAGGACCACGAGGTGGCACCGGACTCGAAGCCCGGGTTGAGCAGCAGGTTGCCACCGGTCGGCGGCGGGGTGGTGCCGCCGCAGGTCTCGGTCACGTTGATGCTCACGCCCTTCGCGGCGTTCAGCGTCGCGGTGCACTGCGTCGACGTGACGCCGTACAGGTCCTTGGCGGCCTTGACCAGCCCGTTGGCCGCGGAGGCGTAGTTGGTCGTCGAGGTCCAGTACGTGGTGAGCGCGCGGTACCAGATCGCGGCCGCCGCGTTGCGGCCGATGCCGGTCAGCGTGGCGCCGTTGCACGCCGTCGAGCTGTGCGCCCGGCCGCCGATCGTCTTGCTGCCGGTGCCCTCGGCGAGCAGGTAGAACAGGTGGTTGCCGACGCCGCTGGAGTAGTGCACGTCGAGGCCGCCCACCGTCGAGCTCCAGCAGTTGCGGGAGCCGCCGTCGGCCTGCGGGTTGTCCATCCGGCGCAGGTAGTTGCCGTCATTGGCGATCTCCTCGCCGATGTAGTAGTCGCCGGGGTCGGCGGCGTTCGCGGCCTCGAACTCGACCATCGTGCCGAACACGTCGGAGGTCGACTCGTTCAGGCCGCCCGACTCGCCGCTGTAGACCAGGCCCGCGGTGTTGGAGGTGACGCCGTGCGACATCTCGTGGCCGGCCACGTCGAGCGACGTGAGCGGGCTGAACGACGTGCCGCCGTCGCCGTACGTCATGCAGAAGCAGGAGTCGTCCCAGAAGGCGTTCTCGTAGGCGTTGCCGTAGTGCACCCGGGAGTACGCCGCGACGCCGTCGTTGCGGATGCCGCTGCGCCCGAAGTGGTTCTTGTAGAAGTCCCAGGTCTCGGCCGCGCCGTACGCCGCGTCGACCGCCGCGCTCTGCCGGCTCGACGTGGTGCCGTTGCCCCAGACGTTGTCGGCGTCGGTGAACAGCGTGCCGCGTGAGGTGCTGGTCGAGTTGTTCGCGTCGTACGTCGAGTGGCCGCCGCGCGTGGAGTCGGTGAGCTGGTACGTCGACCCGCTCAGCACGGTCTGCAGGCTCACCGTGCCGCTGTACAGCGACTGGCCGGAACCGGTGGCGTCCATGACCTGCGGGATGCGGCCGAGCTGCGTGCCGCTGCGCGCGTCTGTGTAGACGAGGTCGCGCACCGGGGTGCCGTCGGGCTCGCTGCCGGTGACCACCGTCTCCCAGGCGAGGACGGGCTTGTGGTGCGCGGCCCACACCACCTTCTGCGGGGCGGCGCCGCCGGCCCGGAGGTCGGTGCGCTGCGCGGCGTCGGAGCGGGCGGTCGCGCCGGACACCGACGCGGTGGTGCTCGGGACGGAGATGCGGGCGGTGCTCGCGCGGGTCACCTGCAGCCGGCCGTCGGGCGACTGCTGCACGACCAGGTCGCCGCCGACGACGCGGAGCCCGGCGTAGGTGCGGTGGTAGCGGATGTGCTCGGTGCCGTCGGTGTCGCGGAGGACGTCCGTGACGACCAGGGCCTCCTTGGCGCCCAGCCGGAGCCGGTCGGCCATCGCGCCGCGGTCCTGCCGCGCGTCGGCGATCGCCGCCCTCCGCTCGGCCTCGGTGTAGTGCGGGTCGGGGCGGCTGCTGCTCACCGCTCCGGGCCGGGCCGCGGACGCGGGTGTCGCGTCCGCGGGTGTGACGAGTGCCAGCGGGCTGAGCGCGAGGGCGGCCAGCCCCAGCGCCGTGGTCCCGAGATGTGCTCGCTTCACGTCGACTGCCTCTCTGTGCTCCGGCGTCCGGGATCTCCGGTCGCCGGCCCTCACGGCCCGAGGGGTTGGGGTCCTCGGGTCGAGCCGCAGCCTGCACCCGCTCGTGAAGTCGTGAAAACCCTCATGTTTCTCCCCTGCACAAACGTGCAAGAAAGCCGGACGCCCCCGTCGCCGGCCCTCGATGGCCGGTGACGGGGGCGAACCCGCCGGCGGGTGCGACTCAGCCGCGACTGACGATCGGGCAGACCACGATGACGTCGGAGGGTCCCCAGCGTCCGCCGCCGGGAGCGGTCACCAGCCCCGCCTCGGCGAGGTCCTCGACGTCGGCGAACCGGCTCTGCCGCAGGTCGCGGCCGGCCGCCTTGGCGGCGGCGGTCCACTCGGTGAGGTGCACGTCCCACAGCGGGCTGTAGCGGCCCTGCGTGGGCAGCCAGGCGAGCACGTTGAGCGGGTCGAGGCCGTCGGCGAGGGCCGAGGCGATCCCCTGGCGCTGCGGGTTGTCCGCGCCGACCTGGCCGTTCGTGAACGCCGCCAGGCTGGCCCGGGCCGAGTCGGTGCCGTCGGCGCCGGGCCGAGGTGCCCGGTCGAGCCGCGGCGCGAGCGTCGCGCCCTCGAGCGCGGCGGGCCCG
>JABFXA010000199.1 GCA_013361955.1 Nocardioidaceae bacterium | reverse complement strand
GACGCGCGGCCGGCTGCGGCCGATGCCGCGCACCCTGATGGGCGTCCCCCTGGACACCAAGGCGCTGGCCGAGACCGGCGTGCTCTCGAAGGCGGGGCTGGCCCGGGTCGCGCTCGACACCGTGCTGCCCGCCACCCACCTCGACGGCCAGGACGTCAGCGTCGGCTGGCTGGGCGAGGAGCGGTTCGGCCGGGAGGTCGTGGACCGGCTGGTCGAGCCCCTGCTCGGTGGCGTGTACGCCGGGCACGCGCGCGAGCTCTCCGCCCGAGCCGCGGTCCCGCAGGTCGTCGCGCTCCTCGACCGGGACCGGTCGCTGATGCGGGCCGCGGCCGCCGTGAGCGTGCCGGCCTCCGACGTACCCGTGTTCGCGGGGCTGGCCGGCGGCCTCGGCACGCTGCCGCCGGCGGTCGTCGCGGCCCACGACCTCGACGTGCGCACCGACGCCACCGTCCGCGAGCTGGCCCGCTCCGCGGACGGCGGGTTCAACCTGGTGGTCGGGGCCACCGTCGACCCGGAGGTGCTGCACGCCGACGCCGTGGTGCTGGCCACCCCGGCCGCGCCGACCGCGCGGCTGCTCTCCGAGGTGGTGCCGCGCGCGGCCCTGGAGCTGGCCCGGATCGAGTACGCGTCCATGGCGATCGTCACGCTGGCCTTCCGGGTCCGCGACGTGCCGGCCACCACCGGGTCCGGCTTCCTGGTGCCACCCGTCGACGGCCGGGCGGTGAAGGCCTCGACGTTCTCCTTCGCCAAGTGGGACTGGGTCCGCGCCGCCGGCGACGGCCCCGACCCGCTGCTGGTGCTGCGCTGCTCGATCGGCCGGCACCGCGAGGAGGCCGCGCTGCAGCGCCCCGACGAGGAGCTGGTCGGCATCGCCCTGCACGACCTCGCCGACGCGATCGGGTTGTGCGTGCGGCCCGTGGACAGCCACGTGCAGCGCTGGGGCGGCGGGCTCCCGCAGTACGCCGTCGGCCACCTGGAGCGCGTCGCGCACGTACGTCGCGCGGTGGCCGGCGTCCCCGGCCTGGCGGTGTGCGGCGCGGCGTACGACGGGCTCGGCATCCCGGCCTGCATCGCCGGCGCCGGGGCGGCCGCCACCCAGGTCCTGGCCGCGTTGCCCGGCCGAGGACAATGAGGTCATGAGCGAGAGGCGCCCGAACCAGGGGAAGACCGCGAAGGACCTCAACGCGGTGATCCGCTACACGATGTGGTCCGTGTTCCGGCTCCGCGACGTGCTCGGCGCTGCCGACCGCGAGGCCGAGGCCGCCGAGGTGCAGAAGCTCTTCGACGAGCTCGCCGCGGCCGACGTGACCGTGCGCGGGCTCTACGACGTCGCCGGGCTCCGGGCCGACGCCGACCTGATGGTCTGGTGGCACGCCGGCAGCGCCGACGAGCTGCAGGACGCCTACCACCGGCTCCGGCGTACCGCGTTCGGTGCTCGCCTCGAGCCGGTGTGGTCGCAGATGGCGCTGCACCGGCCTGCCGAGTTCAACAAGAGCCACGTGCCGGCGTTCCTCGCCGAGGAGGAGTCCCGCGCCTACGTGTGCGTCTACCCGTTCGTGCGCTCCTACGAGTGGTACCTCCTCGAGGACGCCGAACGACGCCGGCTGCTCGCCGAGCACGGCCGGATGGCCCGCGACTACCCCGACGTGCGCGCCAACACGGTCTCGTCGTTCGCGCTCGGCGACTACGAGTGGCTGCTCGCCTTCGAGGCCGACGACCTGCACCGGATCGTCGACCTGATGCGGCACCTGCGCGGCTCGGAGACCCGGCGGCACGTGCGCGAGGAGGTGCCGTTCTACACCGGCCGGCGCCGTACCCCGCACGAGCTGGTGACCGATCTGCCCTGACCCGGGGGTTTTTCACCGTCTGCGCCCGGGATGGGTGAAGACTCACCTATGGTGGTGGGGTGATCCGTCGCCTCCTCTTTACCATCCTCAGCGTCGTCCTCGTCACCACCGGCACCGTCGGACTCGTCCAGGCGCCGGCCAACGCCGCGCTGCCGTCGAAGTCGAAGTGGCTCGCCGACGTCGACGCCGCGATGACCGGCTCCTGGAAGTACGTCGACTCGCGCGTCGCCCAGGGGGGCACGAAGCTCGCGATCAACTTCGACATCGACAACACCTCGCTGGCCACCCACTACGACTGGGGCAAGCCGGTCGGTCGCACGCTCCGGTTCGCCAAGCACGCGCGCTCCAAGGGCGTGAAGCTGCTGTTCAACACCGGTCGCCTCAGCGGCGACGGCCGACTGCTGCGTGCGCGCCGGCAGCTGGAGAGGGCCGGCTACGTGGTCACCCACATGTGCGGGCGCCGCCAGGGCGAGGACCTGCTGGCGAGCAAGCAGCGTTGCCGCCAGCACTTCATCGACGAGGGCTGGACGCTGATCGCCAACGTCGGCAACCGGCCCACCGACCTCGCCGGCGCGCAGAACTACGGCCGCGGCTACAAGCTCCCCGACTACAACAAGCAGCTCGCCTGACTCACCCGGCGTCGGGCGACACCGCTCGCGCCAGCTCGGCCGCCCGCTCCGAGCCGAGCACGTCCTCGAGCAGCAGCGGCTTCTCGTCGGGCCCGGACAGCGGCACCCGCCAGTTCGGGTACTCGTCGGTGGTCCCCGGCTGGTTCTGGGTGCGCCGGTCGCCGACCGCGTCGGTCAGTGCCACGCAGCGCAGCCGGGCCGGCGTGAGCGCCAGGTAGGCGTGCAGCGCCCGCACCACCTCGTCGGGGCCGGCTCCGTCGTGGAGCAGCCCGCGGTGCCGGAGCTCGGCGAGCCAGGCCTCCCGCTCCGCGTCGTCGGCGGCCACCTCCTCCTCGAGCGGCCGGGTGAGCAGCCCGAGCCGCTCGCGCAGCCGGACGTGGTCGCCGGCCAGGTAGCCCGCGGTCGGCGGCAGGTCGTGGGTGGTCACCGACGCGAGGCACAGCTCGCGCCAGCGCTCCGCGGCCAGCGGCCGGCCCTCCTCGTCGCGCTCGAACCACAGGATCGAGGTGCCGAGGATGCCGCGGGACGCGAGGTAGTCGCGCGCCGACGGCTCCACCACCCCGAGGTCCTCGCCGACCACGACCGCGCCGGCGCGGTGCGCCTCGAGCGCCAGCACGCCCACCATCGCCTCGTGGTCGTAGCGCACGTAGGTGCCCTCCGACGGCCGCATCCCCTCGGGCACCCACCACAGCCGGAACAGCCCGATGACGTGGTCGACCCGCACCCCGCCGGCGTGCCGGAGCACCGAGGCGATCATGTCCCGGAACGGCTGGTAGCCGAGCTCCTCGAGCCGGTCCGGCCGCCACGGCGGCTGGCTCCAGTTCTGCCCCACCTGGTTGAACGGGTCGGGCGGCGCCCCCACCTGGATGCCCGTCGCGTACGTCGACCGCAGCCGCCAGGCGTCGGCGCCGCCCGGGTGCACGCCGACGGCGAGGTCGTGCATGGTGCCCAGCGCCATGCCGGCGGACACGGCCCGGGCCTGCGCGCTCTGCAGCTGCTCGTCGAGCACCCACTGCAGCCACATCTCGAGGTCCACCGCGTCGGCGTGCGCGTCGCGGACGGCCATGACCGCGGGTGACGCGGGGTCCTGCAGCTCGGCCGGCCAGGTGCGGTGGTCGGTGCCGTGCTCGAGCGCCAGCACCCGCCAGGTCGCGAAGTCGCGCAGCGCCTCGCCGCCTCGCCGGCAGAACGCCCGGAAGTCCTTCTCCCGCCCGATGCTGCGCGGCACCTCGTGCACCAGCTCGAGCGCCGCCCGCTTCGCGGTCCACGCGGTGTCCCGGTCGATCACGTCGGCGTCATCGAGGTCGAGGTGCACGCCGGTGGCGAGCCCGTCCACGGTCGCCCGGGCGCGCGCCGGCAGGTCGGCGTACTCGGGGACCCGGTCGACGCGCACGTAGAGCGGGTTGAAGAACTGCCGCGACGCCGGCAGGTAGGGGCTCGGCTCCATCGGCGCGGTCGGCTCCGCCGCGTGCAGCGGGTTCACCAGCACGAAGTCGGCGGCGAGGTCGGCGGCCGACCACACCGCGAGGTCGGCGAGGTCGGCCAGGTCGCCCACGCCCCACGACCGGTGCGAGCGCACCGAGTACAGCTGCACGGCGAAGCCCCACCCGTGCCCGTCGGCCAGCCGGTCCGGCAGCCCCAGCCAGGCGGGGGTGACCACCAGGGGAGCGGTGGCGGAGCTCTCCCCCGACACCGCCCGCAGCGTGTGGTACCCGAGCGGCAGGTCGCCGGGCAGCTCGAAGGTGGCCTCCCCGACGAGCCGGTCGCCGACGTGGCGCGGGTCGACCCAGTGCTCGACCTGCGGGACCCGCAGCTCGGTGCCGCCCTCCAGGGTCACGAACGCCTCGGCCGGCGCGCCGTGGTCGACGTGCACCCAGAAGCGGTGCGGCTCGCCCCGCACGGCGACCACGCAGGGCGGCAGCATCCGGAGCCAGGGCTCCTCGTGCCGCCGGCGCAGCGCCTCGGCGGGGTCGTCCGCGTGCACCCCCATCGCGGCGAGCACCCGGTGCACGGTCTCGCCGGAGACCTCGACGCGGTGTCCCTTCCAGTCCCAGTACTCGGTCGCGACGCCGTACGACTGCGCCAGCGCGGTCAGCTCCGGAGACAACGACACGGGCCCATCCTGGCATCCGGCGGGCTCCGAACCCGGCTCCGTAGGGTGGCGGCATGCCGCTGCTGATGTGCGACCTCGACGACACCCTGGTGGTGCGGCCGCCGATCTTCCGCGCCTGGGCCGAGGCGTTCCTCGCCGAGCGCGGCCGCCCGGACCTGCTCGCCTGGGTGGTGGAGCAGGACGGCGGCGGTCACCGCCCCCGCGAGGAGTTCCTGGCGGCGGTCGCCGCCGAGACGGGGTACGACGCGCCGCCCGACCGGTTCCGCCGCGAGTACGACGCGCAGGTCGCGGACCGCTACCGGACCACGCCCGACACCCGGCAGGCGCTGGCGTCCGCTCGCGAGCACGGCTGGTCGATCGCGATCGTCACCAACGGCCCGACCGCCGGGCAGGGCCGCAAGGTCCGGGCGGCCGGCCTGGGGCCGCTCGTGGACGCGGTGTGCATCTCGGAGGAGGTCGGCGTGCGCAAGCCCGACCCGGTGATCTTCGAGACCGCCGCGGAGCGGGCCGGCAGCACGCTGGACGGGGCGTGGATGGTCGGCGACAGCCTCGACGCCGACGTGGCCGGCGCGCACGCCGTGGGCGCCTCCGCCGCCTGGCTGCCGCGCGCGTGGGACCCGTTGGAGCACACCTCCGGCGCGCGACCCGAGCTGGTGTCGGAGTCTTTCGCGGAGGCGGTGGGCGCGATCCTGGCTAGTCGGCCGGCGCCGGGGCGGGCTCCAGCGTCAGGCTGATCGAGTTGATGCAGTAGCGCTGCCCGGTGGGGGTGCCGTAGCCATCGTCGAAGACGTGCCCGAGGTGCGAGCCGCAGGTGGCGCAGCGCACCTCGACCCGCTTCATGCCGAGGGTGTTGTCCTCGAGGTACTCGACCCGGCCCTCGGCCAGCGGCGTCCAGAACGACGGCCACCCGCAGTGCGAGTCGAACTTCGTCTCGCTGGTGAACAGCTCCGCGTCGCATGCCCGGCAGCGGTACACGCCGACCGTCTTGGTGTCGGTGTACTCGCCGGTGAACGGGCGCTCCGTGCCGGCCTTGCGCAGCACGGCGTACTCCTGCGGGCTGAGCTGCTCGCGCCACTCGTCGTCGGTCTTCTGCACCTCGTAGGCCATGTCCTCCAGGGTACGGGCGGCTAGGTTGACCCCATGGCGACACCAGCCGCGGAGGTCGACGCCGCGGGTCGCCCGGTCCGGGTCACCAACCCCGACCGGGTGATCTACGAAGCGACGGACCGCACGCCCGAGGTCACGAAGCTGATGGTGGCGGAGTACTACGCGTCCGTGGGCGACGGCATCCTGCGCGCGCTGCGCGACCGCCCCACCGCGCTCGAGCGGTGGCCCAAGGGCGTCCACGAGGGCATCGTGCTGAGCACCGGCTACGGCGACAAGGCCGACGCGTTCTACCAGAAGCGGGTGCCCAAGGGCGCGCCGTCGTACGTCGAGACCGCCCAGGTGACCTTTCCCTCCGGGCGCACCGCCGACGAGGTCTGCCCGACCGAGGTCGCGGTGCCGGTGTGGGCCGCGCAGATGGGCACGCTGACGTTCCACCCGTGGCCGGTGCGCCGCGACCGGCCCGACCACCCCGACGAGCTGCGCATCGACCTCGACCCGCACGGCGACACGGACTTCTCGCACGCGGTGCGGATCGCGGGCGTGGCCCGCAAGCTTCTCGACGACCTCGGCATGGTCGGCTTCCCGAAGACCTCCGGCAACCGCGGCCTGCACGTCTACGTGCGGATCGAGCCGCGCTGGGAGTTCGTCGACGTGCGGCACGCCGCGATCGCGTTCGGGCGCGAGCTGGAGCAGCGATCCGACGGGGTGACCACCAACTGGTGGAAGGAGGAGCGCGGCGACAACATCTTCATCGACTACAACCAGAACTCCCGCGACCGCACCATCGCCTCGGCGTACAGCCTCCGGCCGAAGCCGGGCGCCCCGGTGAGCACGCCGCTCGACTGGGACGAGCTCGACGACGTCGGCGACCCGCGGCGGTTCAACCTGTTCACGGTGCCGGAGCGGTTCGCCGAGCGCGGCGACGTGCACGCCGCGATCGACGACGTGCACAACGACCTGACGCCGCTGGTCGACCTCTACGCCCAGCAGGTGAAGGAGGGCCGCGGCGAGATGCCCTACCCGCCCGACTACCCGAAGATGCCCGGCGAGCCCCCGCGGGTGCAGCCGAGCAAGAAGGTCGCGGCGCACTGGGACGAGCAGGGCAACTGGATCGGCTACCGATGACCGAGTTCCCCGAGCCGAGGGGCGGCGAGTCCGACCCGGGCCGGCTGTTCGCGCGCTACCTGGACTTCTACCGCGAGACCGTGGTCCGCAAGGCGGAGTCGCTGTCCGACGACGACCTGCGCCGGTCGCGGCTGCCGTCGGGGTGGACGCCGGTCGAGCTGGTCAGCCACCTCGCGCACATGGAGCGGCGCTGGTTCGTCTGGGGCTTCCTCGGCGAGGACGTCGACGACCCGTGGGGGGAGGCGCGCGACGACCGGTGGCACGTGCCCGACGACGTGCCCCTCGACGTACCGGTCGCGATGCTGCGCGAGGTCGGGCGTCGTACGACGGACCTGCTCGCCACGCACGCCCTCGACGAGCCGGCGCCCCCGGGACCGCGCTTCGACGACGAGCCGCCGACGCTGTCCTGGATCTGCTTCCACGTGCTGCAGGAGTACGCCCGGCACGCCGGCCACCTCGACATCGCGGTCGAGCTCGCCGGGGGAGCGGTGGGCGAGTAGCCGCCGAGTTGTCAGGCGCTCACGGCGCCCGGACGCCCTCACCGCCTGACAAGTCAGAGGCCGGTGACGCCCTCGCCGCCGTAGTGCTCGGCTTGCTCGTCGAAGTTCTCCCGCTCCAGCAGGTGCAGGATCGGCACGCCGATCTTGCGGCGGGCCCGGGAGGTCCAGTCGACGTGGAAGAACTCGGCCACCACGTGCTTGCGGGTCAGGATGATCGCCTCGGCGGCGCCGACCGCGTCGACCGTGGCGGCGAGCGCGTCGACCGGGTCGGCGGACGTCACCTCGCCGGAGACGTCGGCGCCGTGCGCCTTGAGCTTCTCGACGCAGCCGTCACAGTCCTTGCGCGCGGCCGCGAGCAGCTCGCGCTGGACCTCCTGGATGTTGTCGCTGTCCATCACCAGGGCCGGCGAGGCGAGCACCTCGCTCGCCGCGATCGACCCCATCGCTGACTCCACTCGTGCGGCGGCGTCCTCGACCGGCATGAGGACGTGGTAGCGCACCGGGTCCTCGACCTCCTGGTGCAGGCTGCGAACCTGCACCGCGTCCTCCACGGACAGTGGCTGCTCGACGAGCAGGACCACGTCGTACGTCGACGGCTCGCTCATGCGCACAGCGTAGTCCGCTCAGCGTCCGCTGGGGCCACCCAACACCTCGTTGAGGTCGTAGGAGACCGGCTCCTCGAGCTGGTCGTAGCCGCAGGACTCCGGGTCGCGGTCGGGCCGCCAGCGCTTGAACTGGGCGGTGTGCCGGAACCGGCTGCCCTCCATGTGGTCGTAGCCGACCTCCAGCACCCGCTCGGGACGCAGCGGGGTGAACGACAGGTCCTTGCCCTGGCTCCACCGGCTCTGCGTGCCGGGCACCCGGTCGGGGTTCGCGATCGCCCACTCGCTCCACTCGCCCCACGGGTGCTCGGAGAGGTCCTCGCAGACCAACGGCTGCAGCTCCTCGTAGAGCTCGGCGCGCCGCTTCGCGGTGAACGACGCGGACACCCCGATGTGGTGCAGCCGGCCCTCGTGCCACAGACCGAGCAGCATCGAGCCGAGCAGCGGCTGCTCCGGTGTCGACGTCTTGTGCTCCCGGTAGCCGGCGAGCACGACGTCGGCGGTCCGCTCGTGCTTGATCTTCAGCATCGTGCGGGTGTTCTCCTGGTACGCCGCGCCCAGCGGCTTGGCGACCACGCCGTCGAGCCCGGCGCCCTCGAACTGCTGGAACCAGTCCTCGGCCTCCGTGGGGTCGGTCGTCGTGCGGGTCAGGTGCACCGGCGGCTCCACGTCGGCGAGCGCCTCCTCGAGCCGGGCCCGACGTACCTCGAACGGCTCCTTGACCAGCGACTCGTCGCCGAGCGCGAGCAGGTCGAAGGCGACGTACCCGGCCGGCGTCTCCTGGGCCAGCAGCCGGACCCGCGAGTCGGCGGGGTGGATGCGCTCCTGGAGCTTCTCGAACTCCAGCCGGTCGCCGATGGCTACGAAGATCTCGCCGTCGAGCACGCACCGCTCGGGCAGCTGCCGGCGCATCGCCTCGACCACCTCGGGGAAGTAGCGGGTCAGCGGCTTGGTGTTGCGGCTGGCCAGCTCGACCTCGTCGCCGTCGCGGAACACGATGCAGCGGAAGCCGTCCCACTTCGGCTCGAAGACCAGGCCGCCGTGCCTGGCCGGGTCGGGGATGCCCTTGACGGACTTGGCGAGCATCGGCTGGACCGGCGGCATCACGGGCAGGCGCATGCCTGCATCGTAGGGTTGCCCGGTGACGGTCCACCTGTGCGAGCGCGACCCGCGCGTGCCCCGGGACCGGCTGCTCGACGACCTGGTCCCGCCGCCGCTGTTCGCGGGCGTGTCGTTCGACTCCTACCGCCCCGACCCGGCCGAGCCGTCGCAGCAGCAGGCCGTCGAGACACTGCGGGCGTGGCTCGACGGGTGGACCCAACCGACCCCGGCGCGCCGCCGGTGGTGGTCGCGTCGGCCTCCTGCCGAGGGCGACGGCGTCTACCTGGACGGCGGCTTCGGCGTCGGCAAGACGCACCTGCTCGCGTCGCTGTGGCACGCGGCACCGGGTCCCAAGCTGTTCGCGACGTTCGTGGAGCTCACCCACCTGGTCGGGGCGCTGGGCTTCCACGACGCGGTCGAGGCGCTGTCGACGTACCGCCTGGTGTGCGTCGACGAGTTCGAGCTCGACGACCCCGGCGACACGGTGCTGGTCTCCACGCTGCTGACCCGGCTGCGCGAGGCCGGCGTCCGGCTGGCGGCCACCTCGAACACGCTGCCGGGCCGGCTGGGGGAGGGCCGGTTCGCGACCGAGGACTTCCTGCGCGAGATCCAGGGGCTGGCGGCCTCCTTCACGTCGGTGCGCATCGAGGGCGAGGACTACCGGCACCGCGGCCTGCCCGACGCGCCGGCGCCGCCGACGGACGAGACCGTGCGCCGGGCGGCGACGTCCGAGGGCGCCAGCCTGGACCACTTCGTCGACCTGACCCGGCACCTGGAGACCCTGCACCCGTCGAAGTACGGCGCGCTCCTCGACGGGGTCACCCGGGTCTGTCTGGAGGACGTGCGCACCGTCGAGGACCAGAACGTCGGGCTGCGGCTGGTGGTCCTCGCCGACCGGCTCTACGACCGCGACCTGCCGGTGGTCGCGAGCGGTGTCCCGTTCGACCGGCTGTTCGCGCCGCCGCTGCTCGAGGGCGGGTACCGCAAGAAGTACTTCCGCGCGGTCAGCCGGCTGGTGGCGCTGGCCCGCAAGGGCGCCGAGGCCGCGACACCCTCCGGCTGAGCCGCCCGCCGAGGGAGGATGGACGGGTGCAGCCGGAGACCCGTCTCGCGGTCGTGATGTCGGTGCTGACGTTCGTGCGCACCCTCGCGATCAGCGCGACGGTGCTCGGGTTCCTGGTGGTCGCCGGCGCCCTCGGGTTGCGCACCGCGCTGCTGCTGGGCCTCGCGACGGTGCTGGCGATGGCCGCGCACACGCTGGGCCTGCTGCGCCTCGCCCGGCGCGGTCGCCGGCCACCGCCCGGGCCACCGGCATAATCGCGCGCATGGCGGAGTCCTTCCTCGAGCAGCTGACCGTGCCCCGCGGGTCGGTCGACCTGTCGTCGTACGACCCGGAGGACACCCCGGGCTTCTCGGGCGACAAGGGGGACGCCGCGGACACGCTCACCGCGCTCGGCGACGAGCTGTCCGACCTGCAGGAGCGGCTGTTCGCCGAGGGCCGGCACGGCGGGACGCGCAGCGTGCTGCTGGTGCTGCAGGGCATGGACACCTCCGGCAAGGGCGGCATCGTCCGGCACGCGGTCGGCCTGGTCGACCCGCAGGGCGTGCACATCACGTCGTTCAAGGCGCCCACCGAGGAGGAGCGGCAGCACGACTTCCTGTGGCGCGTGGAGCCGCGGGTGCCGGAGCCGGGCATGCTCGGCGTCTTCGACCGCTCCCACTACGAGGACGTGCTGATCGCCCGGGTGCGCGGGCTCGCGAGCCCCGACGAGATCGAGCGCCGGTACGACGCGATCAACGCGTTCGAGCGCCGGCTCGTGGACGGCGGCACCACGGTGCTGAAGTGCATGCTGCACATCTCCGCCGACGAGCAGAAGAAGCGGCTGCAGCGGCGGCTGGACAGCCCCGACACGAGCTGGAAGTTCATCCCCTCCGACATCGACGAGCGACGGTTC
Organism: Nocardioidaceae bacterium; assembly: GCA_013361955.1. GTDB lineage: Bacteria > Actinomycetota > Actinomycetes > Propionibacteriales > Nocardioidaceae > Nocardioides_B. Next base: position 21,461 of record JABFXA010000199.1, on the reverse strand, counting down.
TGGCCGGCGTACATGGAGGCCTACGAGATCGCCCTGGAGCGGACCGGCACCGAGCACGCGCCCTGGCTGGTCGTCCCCGGCGACAGGAAGTGGTACGGCAAGCTCGCGGTGGCCCAGGTGCTGCTCGAGACGTTCCGGCGGCTCGACCCGGCCTGGCCGGCACCCACCTTCGACGTCGACGAGCAGCGCCGCCGGCTGGCCGAGGAGGACCCGCTGTCGTGACGGTGCGCACCGTGCGGGCGACGCGGTACGTCGCCCCGCTCCGCGAGGGCGGCTCGCTGCCGGGACTCGTCGAGGCCGACGACCTCGGCTTCTACGTGTGCAAGTTCCGCGGCGCCGGGCAGGGCCTCAAGGTGCTGGTCGCGGAGGTCGTGGTCGGCGAGCTGGCCCGCGCCCTCGGCATCCGCACGCCCGAGCTGGTCGCGGTCGACCTGGTGGAGGCGATCGGCCGCTACGAGGCCGACGAGGAGGTGCAGGACCTGCTCACCGCGAGCATCGGGCTGAACCTCGGCGTCGACTTCCTGCCCGGCTCCTTCGGGTACGACTCCGCGACCACCCCCGACCCCGACGTGGCCGCCGCGATCCTCTGGGTGGACGCGCTCACCGCGAACGTGGACCGATCCTGGCGCAACCCGAACCTGCTGGTCTGGCACGGCGACCTGTGGGCGATCGACCACGGCGCCTGCCTGTACTTCCACCACGGCTGGGCGGGTGGTGTCGGGCCCGCGGAGCGCTTCGCGCGGCAGCCGTACGACGCCTCCGACCACGTGCTCCGCGCCCACCTCCCCGGCCTGCCCGCCGCCGACGCCGACCTCGCCCCGCGGGTCACCCGCGACCTGCTCCGCGACGTGCTCGCCCTGGTCCCCGACGACTGGCTGGAGCCGGTGCCGGGCGTGCCCGACGCCGACGGGCTGCGCGAGACCTACGCCGGGTTCCTGCTGGCCCGCGTCGGCGGCGACCGGTCCTGGCTGCCGCTGGAGGGTGCAGCATGATCCCCACCCCTCTGAACCGCTCCCTGCGCTCGCAGGGCTCACTCCGGTCGCGCTTCCGCGGGGACCCCGGATGAGCCTGCCCTTCCAGTACGTCGTGCTCCGGTGCGTGCCCCGCGTGGACCGCGAGGAGTTCGTGAACGTCGGCGTGGTGCTCTACTGCCAGCAGGCCGACTACCTCGAGGCCGCCTGCCACGTGGACCGCGAGCGGCTCGCCGCGCTCAGCCCCGAGGTGGACCTCGACGGGGTGTGCTCGGCCCTCCGGGCGGTCGAGTCGGTGTGCCGCGGGGACGCGTCCGCGGGCGACGCCGGGCGGGGTCCGCTGGGCACCCGGTTCGGGTTCCTGAAGGCGCCGAGGAGCACCGTCGTGCAGCCCGGTCCGGTGCACGGCGGCACCACGGACGACCCGGCGCGGCAGCTCGAGCACCTGCTGGACCGGCTGGTCGGCTGAGGCTGCGCCGTACGCACTGGTCTTGACCGGAATGTGCCGGTTGCCTCAGCAGCGGGTAGGAGTAGCCGAAGCACGTGGGGACGACACGACCTGGAGGAGGCCCTGGTGAGCCACGCCGTGACCGCCCCTCCTGCACACCGGGCCGTCCGCCCGCGGATGCGGGGCTGGCTGCACGCGGCCGCCGTCCCCCTCGTGCTCCTGGCCGGGCTGGTGGTGGTGCCGGCCGCCCGCGCCGGCGTCCCGCGGCTCGGCGCCGCCGTCTTTGTGGCCTGCGCGCTGGTGCTCTTCGCGGTGTCCGCGACCAACCACCGCGGCGGCTGGTCCCCGCGGGTGCACACGCTGCTGGTGCGGGCCGACCATGCCTGCATCTTCGTGCTGATCGCCGGCACCTACACGCCGTTCGCGCTGCTCGCCGACGGCGTCGCGCGGCCGCTGCTGCTCGCCGTGGCGTGGGGCGGCGCCGCGGTCGGGATCGCGTTCCGGCTGCTGTGGCCGACCGCGCCGCGCTGGGTGTGCACGCCGCTGTACCTCGGGCTCGGCTGGGCCGCGATCCCGTTCGCCAAGACGCTCGGCGAGCACACCGGGCCGGCGGTGCTGGCGCTGGTCGCGCTCGGCGGGCTGCTCTACACCGTCGGCGGCGTGGTCTACGGGCTGCAGCGGCCGAACCCGTTCCCGCGGCACTTCGGCTTCCACGAGGTGTTCCACGCGCTGACGCTGCTCGCGTTCTCCGCGCACCTCGCCGGCGTCACCATCGCCACCGCCACCGCCCACTGAGGGACGGGCGGCCAGAGGTTGACCTAGAGGTTGATCATGTGGCCGGCGATGCCCTCGACGGCCTCCTTGACCGCCTCGGACAGCGTCGGGTGCGCGAACACGTTGCGGGCCACCTCGTCGGCGGTGAGGTCCCACCGCTGCGCGAGGGTCAGCGCCGGCAGCAGCTCGGTGACGTCGGGGCCGATCATGTGCGCGCCGAGGATCTCGTTGTACTTCGCGTCGGCGACCACCTTCACGAACCCGACTCCGTCGCCGAGCCCCATCGCCTTGCCGTTGGCGGAGAACGGGAACTTGGCCGTCTTGACGTCGTACCCCTTCTCCTTGGCCTGCTCCTCGGAGTAGCCGAAGGACGCCACCTGCGGCTGGCAGTACGTCGCGCGCGGGATGAAGTCGATGGCCACCGGCATCGTCTCGGCGCCGGCGATCACCTCGGCCGCGACCACGCCCTGCGCCTCGGCGGTGTGCGCGAGCATCAGCTTGCCGGTGCAGTCGCCGATCGCGTAGACGCCGTCGACGTTCGTGCGGCCGTACTCGTCGGTCTCGATCGCGCCGCGGTCGGTGACCCGGACCCCGGCGGCCTCGATGCCGAAGCCCTCGACGCGCGGGGCGAACCCGATCGCCTGCAGCACCTTGTCGGTCTCGATGACCTGCTGGTCGCCGCCGTTCGCGGGGGAGACGGTGACCTTGACCTTGTCGCCGGAGTCGTCGATGGACTCGACCTTGGTCGAGAGCATCACCGTGACGCCGAGCTTCTTGTAGTGCTTGAGCAGCTCCTTGGACACCTCGGCGTCCTCGGTCGGCACCATCCGGTCGAGGAACTCGACGATCGTCACGTCCACGCCGAAGTTCTTCATGACGTAGGCGAACTCGACGCCGATCGCGCCGGAGCCGGCGATCACGATGCTCTCGGGCAGCTGCTCGTCGAGGATCTGCTCCTCGTAGGTGACCACGCGCTCGGACAGCGACGTACCGGGGATCAGCCGGGTGGTCGCGCCGGTGGCGAGGATCAGGTTGTCGTAGGTGAGCTGCTCGGTGCCGCCGTCCTTGAGCGCCACGTCCATCGACTTCGGGCCGGTCAGCGTGCCCCAGCCGTCGACCTCGGTGATCTTGTTCTTCTTCATCAGGAAGTGCACGCCCTTGACGATGCCCTCGGACACCTTGCGGCTGCGGGCGTGCGTCGGCTTGAAGTCCATCGACGCGTCGCCGGTGATCCCGAACTTGTCCTTCTCGTGCGTGATGATGTGCGCGAGCTCGGCGTTGCGCAGCAGCGCCTTCGAGGGGATGCACCCGACGTTGAGGCAGACCCCGCCCCAGTACTTGTCCTCCACGACCGCGACCTTCTTGCCCAGCTGCGAGGCGCGGATCGCGGCGACGTACCCACCGGGTCCGGCGCCGAGGACGACGACGTCGAAGTGTTCGCTCATACCGCAGAGCCTAGGGGAGCCGACGCCCCGACCACGACGCCGGTGGCCCACGTCACCACGCCGAGGCGCGTGTTGTTGCGGCCGCAGCTACGCCGAGGCGCGCGTAGTTGCGTGGACGTCCTCACAACTACTCGCGCCTCGGCGCAGATCTACGCACCAGTACGCGCGCCTCGGCGTCAGACGGGGACGAGCTCGACGGCGCCGACGGCGTAGCGGGCGAGGATGGTGCGGGCCACCTCGGGGTCGGCGCCAAGCGGGGCGGAGACGGCGACGGCGCCGGCCTCCAGGGCGAGCTCGCCGGCCCGGTCGGGGAGCGTGCCGGGGGCCAGGAACAGCGACCCGACCGCGATGTGCCGGCGCCCCTCGGCCCGGAACTGGCGGACCGCCTCGCCGGTGGCCGGCGGGGCCGCTGACGCGTACGCCGCGACGGTCGGCAGCCGGTGCCGGGTGCCCCAGAGCCGGGCCAGCCGGGTGACCGCCTGGTTCGCGAGGTGGTCCGAGGAGCCGGCCGCGGCCAGCACCAGGGCGTCGAGCTCGCGGACCCGGGCGGCCTTCAGCGCGGCCCGCAGCCGGCGGTCGAGCACCTCGAGGAACACCGGCTCCAGCCCGAGTACGTCGGTCGCGCGGATGCGCAGGCCCTCGTGCCGCTCCGAGGCCTCGCGGACCGCGGCAGGCACGTCGACCTTCGCGTGGTACGCCTCCGTGAGCAGCAGCGGTACGACGACGATCTCGTCGTACCCGGCCTTGACGAGCCGGTCGACCACCGTCGGGAACGACGGCTTGGAGAGATCCAGGAACGCCGGCTCGATGCGCAGGTCGGGACGGGTCTTGCGGACCTCGTCGACGAGCGCCTTGATGGTCTGCGCCGAGCGCGGGTCACGGCTGCCGTGGGCGAGGGCGACCAGGGCGGGTGCGGTCATGGCTGGGGCCTCCTGTCCGAGGTGGGCCCGACGACGCTGTCGGTGGTGGGGATCGTGGTGGTGCTCATTGGTGGATGCCGCACTCGGTCTTGCCGGTGCCGGCCCAGCGTCCGCTGCGCGGGTCCTCGCCGGGCGCCACGCGCCGGGTGCACGGCCAGCAGCCGATGGACGGGTAGCCGTCGTACTGCAGCGGGTTCACCAGGACGTTGTTCTCGGCGATGTACCGGTCGACGTCGTCGGCCGTCCACCGCGCCAGCGGCGAGACCTTGACCTTGCGCTTCTTCTCGTCCCAGCCGATGACGGGGGCGATCACCCGGTTGTGCGTCTCGTCGCGCCGCAGCCCGGTCGCCCAGGCGTCGTACCCGGACAGCGCCTCCTCGAGCGGCTTGACCTTGCGCAGCGCGCAGCACAGGTCGGGGTCGCGCGCGAAGAGGTCCTTGCCGTACGCCGCGTCCTGCTCGGCCACGGTCTGCTTCGGGGTGACGTTGATCAGGTTCACCGGCAGCGTCGCCTCGACGGCGTCGCGGGTGCCGATCGTCTCCACGAAGTGGTAGCCGGTGTCGAGGAACACCACGTCGATGTCCGGCGCCACGGTCGACGCGAGGTGCGCGAGCACCGCGTCGCTCATCGACGAGGTGATCGCGAACCGGTCGCCGAACGTCGCGACCGCCCACTCGATGATCACCTCGGCGGGGGCGAGCTCGAGCTCGGCGCCGGCGTGCCGGACGAGCTGCTGGAGCTCGGCCTCGGTGCGGCCGTCGGCGTGGGTGCCCTTGAAGAGGCGGGCCGCCTCGGTCGTCGCCGTCGTCATCGCGGCGCCTCCTGGTGCGAAGAGGGGTGGGGGAGCAGGCCGAGCATCTTGAGCGAGAACGCGCGCAGGCAGGAGTGGCACTCCCACGAACCGTGCCCCTCCTCGCTCGGACGGAGGTTCTCGTCGCCGCAGTACGGGCAGTGGAACGGGACCGCGCGCGCGTGCTCGCTCATCTCGGGGTCCCCGCGGAAGCGTGAACGGAGTGAGCGAAGCGAGCGCAGAGTGCGGTTTCGTGGGGTGAGTTCATCGGGCCGGCTCCAGCTCGCGGACGCCTTGCTCGCCACGCAGCGCGACGTCGTCGGCCCGCGCCACCCAGTCGGCGAACCGCTCGCCGTCCTCGCGCTGGTCGAGGAAGGCGTGCACGACGTTCGTGACGTAGTCCTCGAGCCCGGCGCTGGTGACCTTGTGCGCCCGGAGCTTCTTGCCGAACCGCGGGTCGAGGCCGAGGCCGCCGCCGAGGTGCACCTGGAAGCCCTCGACCTGGTTGCCGTCCTGGTCGAGGACCAGCTGACCCTTGAGGCCGATGTCGGCGACCTGGGTGCGGGCGCAGGCGTTCGGGCAGCCGTTCACGTTGACGGTGATCGGGGTGTCCAGGTCGGGGAACCGCCGCTCCAGCTCCGCGACCAGGTCGGCCGCGCGCTCCTTGGTCTCGACGATCGCGAGCTTGCAGAACTCGATGCCGGTGCACGCCATCGTCGAGCGCCGCCAGTACGACGGCCGCGCCGACAGGCCGAGGTCGTCGAGCGCGCCGACCAGGCTGTCGACCCGGTCGGCCTCGACGTCGAGCACCAGCAGCTTCTGGTACGGCGTGGTGCGGACCCGTCGCGAGCCGTGCTCCTCGGCGACCTCGGCCAGCCGGGTGAGCACCCGGCCGTCGACGCGGCCCACGGTGGTCGCCGCGCCGACGAAGTACCGGCCGTCCTTCTGCGGGTGCACGCCGATGTGGTCGCCCTGCTGCTCGGGGACGGCCGGGGAGTCGCAGTCGACGAGGGTGCGGTGCAGGTACTCGCTCTCCAGCACCTGCCGGAACTTCTCGACGCCCCAGTCCTGCACCAGGAACTTCAGCCGGGCGCGGGAGCGCAGCCGCCGGTAGCCGTAGTCGCGGAAGATCGAGATGACGCCTTCCCAGACCTCTGCGACCTCCTCGACCGGCACCCACACGCCGAGCTTCTGCGCGAGCATCGGGTTGGTGGAGAGCCCGCCGCCGACCCACAGGTCGAAGCCGGGGCCGTGCTCGGGGTGCGTGGTGCCGACGAACGACACGTCGTTCACCTCGGGGGCGACGTCCTGGCTCGGGTGCCCGGACACCGCGGTCTTGAACTTGCGCGGCAGGTTCGAGAACTCCGGGTCGCCGATGTAGCGCCGCTTGATCTCCTCGATGGCCGGGGTGCCGTCGACGATCTCGTCGGCCGCGATGCCGGCGACGGGCGAGCCGAGGATGACCCGGGGCGAGTCGCCGCAGGCCTCGGTGGTGTCCAGCCCGACGGCCTCGAGGCGCTCCCAGATCGTCGGCACGTCCTCGATGCGGATCCAGTGCAGCTGGATGTTCTGCCGGTCGGTGACGTCGGCCGTGCCGCGGGCGAACTCGGTGCTGATCTCGCCGATCACCCTCAGCTGCTCGGTGCTCAGCCGACCGCCGTCGATGCGGACCCGGAGCATGAAGTACTCGTCGTCCAGCTCCTCCGGCTCCAGGGCGCCCGTCTTGCCACCGTCGAGACCTGGCTTGCGCTGGGTGTACAGCCCGAACCAGCGGAACCGGCCGCGCAGGTCGGCGCCGTCGATCGAGGCGAAGCCGCGGCGGCTGTAGATGTTCTCGATGCGGGCCCGGACGTTGAGCGGGTTGTCGTCCTTCTTGGACTGCTCGTTCTGGTTCAGCGGCTCCTGGTAGCCGAGCGCCCACTGGCCCTCGCCGCGCTTCTGGCGGGCCCGTCCGGAGCGGCCGGGCCCGGTGGGCGGGGCGGCCGTGGTCGGCTTCGTGGAGGGGGTGCTGCTGGGGGGTGTCACGGAGATGCGCTCCTCGAGAAAGAGACGCACGATGCGCTGGGGCGTGCTCGACCTCGTCGTCGAGAGGGCCTGCCGGCGACCGCGCGCCCGGCTGGATCAGCGGGCGATCAGGCGGTGTGCAGCCAGCGCAGACACATCATGGAGCGCGTACGGCCGAGGTCCACGTGGCGTCGAACCACGAGGTGCTTCGTCGTCGCTCCGAAGGTCATGGCCGCAAGTCTCACGTCTCGGACGGCCGCCCCACAAACCCAGATCTTATGATGTGAGACGAGTGTCCGTCATTTGGTACACGCGGCCATGCCTGTCGCGGCCCCCGACCCGGGCCCTACGCTGGCCGCCATGACGGAGCCCACGCCTGAGAACCTCGCGAAGACGGCCAGCGCCGCCTACGACGCCGCGCTGGAGGTGATCGGCGCGGTGGAGCCTCGTGTGGCGGAAGCCACACGCGCCGAGCTCCGCGACCAGCGCGCGTCCCTGAAGCTGATCGCCAGCGAGAACTACGCCTCGCCGGCCGTGCTGCTCACGATGGGCACCTGGTTCAGCGACAAGTACGCCGAGGGCACCGTCGGGCACCGCTTCTACGCCGGCTGCCAGAACGTCGACACCGTCGAGGCGCTCGCCGCCGAGCACGCGCGCGAGCTGTTCGGGGCGCCGTACGCCTACGCCCAGCCGCACTCCGGCATCGACGCGAACCTGGTCGCGTTCTGGTCGATCCTGGCGCACCGCGTCGAGTCGCCGGCGCTCGAGAAGCACCAGGCGAAGAACGTCAACGACCTCTCCGAGGCCGACTGGGAGGCGCTGCGCCACGAGCTCGGCAACCAGCGGATGCTGGGCATGTCGCTCGACGCCGGCGGCCACCTCACGCACGGCTTCCGGCCGAACATCAGCGGCAAGATGTTCCACCAGCGCTCCTACGGCACGGACCCCGAGACCGGGCTGCTCGACTACGACCGGGTCGCCGCGGCCGCGCGGGAGTTCAAGCCGCTGGTGCTGATCGCCGGCTACTCGGCGTACCCGCGCCGGGTGAACTTCGCCAAGATGCGCGAGATCGCCGACGAGGTCGGCGCCACCCTGATGGTCGACATGGCGCACTTCGCCGGCCTGGTCGCGGGCAAGGTGTTCACCGGCGACGAGGACCCGGTCCCGCACGCGCACGTCACCACGACCACCACCCACAAGTCGCTGCGCGGCCCGCGCGGCGGCCTGGTGCTGGCCACCGAGGAGTACGCCGGCTCCGTCGACCGCGGCTGCCCGATGGTCCTCGGCGGCCCGCTCTCGCACATCATGGCCGCCAAGGCGGTGGCGCTGGCCGAGGCCCGGCAGCCGGCGTTCCAGGACTACGCGCAGCGGATCGCGGCGAACGCGAAGTCCCTGGCCGACGGGTTCCTGTCGCGCGACGCGAAGCTCGTCACCGGCGGCACCGACAACCACATCGTGCTGCTCGACGTGTCCGGGTTCGGGCTCACCGGCCGGCAGGCCGAGGGCGCGCTGCTCGAGGCCGGCGTGGTCACCAACCGCAACTCCGTGCCGGCCGACCCCAACGGCGCCTGGTACACCTCGGGCATCCGCTTCGGCACCCCAGCACTGACCACCCGCGGCTTCGGCCACGACGAGTTCGACACGGTCGCCGAGCTGGTCGTCGACGTGCTGCGCAACACCACCCCCGGCACCACCAAGGCGGGCGCGCCGTCCAAGGCGACGTACACGCTGGCCGACGGCGTCGCCGACCGCACCCGCGCCGCCTCCGCCGAGCTGCTCGGCCGCCACCCGCTCTACCCCGGCCTCGAGCTCAGCTGAGCAACCCCGCCACCGGCGTAGTCGGGTGCTCAGCGGGCAGCGAGGGGGGTGGTCCGGGCGACGATGGACGGCAGGTCGGTGCCGGAGGGGAGGGTGCCGAGGGTGCCGCCGTACTCCGTGCCGAGGCGGGTCGCGCAGAACGCGTCGGCGACGGCTGCGGGGGCGTGCCGGACCAGCAGCGCGCCCTGCAGGCAGGCGGCCATCCGGCCGGCCAGCCGGCGCGCGCCGACCTCGAGGGTGGAGGTGTCGGCGAGCGACTCCAGCACGCCCTGGATCGCCCGGTCGAGCCGCGGGTCCTCGCCGCTGGCCTTGCCGACCTCGACGATCCAGGCCTCCAAGGCCTCCGGCTCGCGGGACAGCGCGCGGAGCACGTCGAGCGCGTTGACGTTGCCGGAGCCCTCCCAGATGGAGTTCAGCGGCGACTCCCGGAACAGCAGCGGCATCCCGGACTCCTCGACGTAGCCGTTGCCGCCCAGGCACTCCAGCGCCTCGCCGACCATCATCGGGGTGCGCTTGCAGACCCAGTACTTCGCGAGCGGCAGCGCGATCCGGCGCAGCGCCGCCTCGTGCGGGTCGTGCGCGGCGTCGACGGCCGACGCGAGCCGCATCGCCAGCGCGGTCGCGGCCTCGGACTCGACGGCCAGGTCTGCGACCACGTTCTGCATCAGCGGCTTGTCGGCCAGCAGCCGGCCGAACGCCGACCGGTGCGCGACGTGCCACGACGCCTCGGCGAGCGCGCGCCGCATCAGCGACGCCGACCCGAGCACGCAGTCGAGCCGGGTGGCGGCGACCATCTCGATGATGGTGCGGACGCCGCGCCCCTCGTCGCCGAGCCGCTGCGCCCAGGTGCCGCGGAACTCCAGCTCGGACGAGGCGTTCGAGCGGTTGCCGAGCTTGTCCTTCAGCCGCACCACGTCGAGCGGGTTGCGGCTGCCGTCGGGCAGCACCCGCGGCACCAGGAAGCAGGTCACCCCGGGCCCGGTCTGTGCGAGCACCAGGAACACGTCGTTCATCGGCGCGGAGGTGAACCACTTGTGCCCGTCGAGGGTGTACTCGCCCTCCACCGACGTCGGCGTCGCGGTCGTCACGTTGGCGCGTACGTCGGAGCCGCCCTGCTTCTCGGTCATCCCCATGCCGGCCAGGGCGCCGGCCTTGTCGGCGACCGGCCGCAGCCCGAAGTCGTATGTCGTGGCGGCGAGCCGCGGCGTCCACTCCTTCGCGACGGCGTCGTCGACGCGCAGCGCCGGCACCGCGGCGTACGTCATCGACACCGGGCAGCCGTGCCCGGGCTCGGTCTGCGACCACGCGAAGAAGCCCGCGGCGCGGCGCAGGTGCGCGTCGGGCGCGTCGGAGGTCCACGGCGCCGCCTGAAGGCCGAACCCGACGGCGCGCTCCATCAGCCAGTGCCACGACGGGTGGAAGCGCACCTCGTCGACCCGGTTCCCGTAGCGGTCGTACGCCGTCAGCTCGGGCTCGTGCCGGTTCGCGAGGAGCCCGTGCTCGCGGGCCTCGGCGGAGCTCGCCAACGCACCGAGCGGGCTCAGCGCGTCGACGGCACCAGGCGCGCCGTGCCGCTCGAGCGCCTCGACCAGCGCGAGGTCGGAGGTGACGGTGTTGTGGTCGACGAGCGGCGGGGCCTGGTTCGTGGATGCCCGGTTGTCAGCGTCCATGTCGATACCGTAGAGGGCATGGCCGTCAAGTCCGAGGGCGTGTCCGCCACCGCGGGCACGCTCGCGGCACGGTGGGAGGTGGCGCGCGACACCACCTGGCGGCTGGTCGTCTCGACGGTCGGCACCTGCTTCCGCCACCGGGTCACCGGGCTCGCCGCCGAGGCGGCGTTCTTCGCGCTGCTGTCCCTGCCGCCGCTGCTGTTCGGGCTCGCCGGATCGATCGGCTACGTCTTCGACAGCATCAGCCCGGCGCAGGTCGAGCAGGTCCGCACCTCGATCATCGAGATCTGCTCACGGGCGCTCACCCCGCAGACCGTCGACGCGATCGTCCGGCCGACCCTCAACGACGTGTTCGAGGGCGGCCGCTTCGACGTCATCTCGGTCGGCTTCATCCTCGCGCTCTGGTCGGGCTCGCGCGCGCTGAACGTCTTCGTCGACACCATCACGATCATGTACGGCCTCGGCGGTCACCGCGGCATCGTGAAGACCCGGGTGCTGTCGTTCTCGCTGTACGTGCTCGGCCTGGTCACCGGCGTGGTCACGCTGCCGCTGGTGGTGGCCGGCCCGGGGTTGGTGCGCAGGGTGGTGCCCTCGGACCTCGACGTGCTCAACGAGCTCTACTGGCCGATCGTCGTGGTGCTGTGCATCTGCTTCCTGGCCACGCTCTACCACGTGTCGGTGCCGGTGCGGACCTCGTGGCGCTACAACGTCCCCGGCGCCGCGCTGACGATGGCGATGTGGATCTTCGGCTCCTACCTGCTGCGCTGGATCCTGACCAGTACGGCGGGCGGCTCGACGTCCATCTACGGCCCGCTCGCCGCGCCGATCGTGGTGCTGCTGTGGCTGTACCTGCTCTCGATCGCGGTGCTCATCGGCGCCGCGCTCAACGCCGCCTTCGACCGGGTGTGGCCTGAGAAGGAGACCGCCCGGGCGCGGATGGAGCTGGTCCGACGGCTCCGGATGAAGGCGCTGCTGCCGCGGCTGCGCCGCGACGAGGAGGAGCAGCAGCGGTTCCCGGACTCCGGTGACCAGACGATGGTGCTGCAGGCGCGCGACGAGCGGGAGCACCCCGATCCCGACGACCAGCGGGCCACCGGACGGCACCGGCGCTGAAAACGGCGTGCACGCCGGGCCGCCCGCCACATACATTCCCCACGTGCTGGAGTCGCTGGGCTACGAGCCCGACATGGCGAGGTGGGCCGCGGCGTCGGACGCCACGGTCGGCCGTGTCGTGCGCGTCGACCGGGGGCTCGCCTCGGTGCTCACCGAGTCCGGGCCGCAGCGGGTCAGCATCGGCGGCGGGCTGCTGGGCCGGATGGCGCAGGACCCCACCGAGGGGCCGTGCACGGGGGACTGGTGCGTGCTCCGCGACTGGCCCGACAACCGGGTCACGCTCGAGCGCATCCTGCCCCGGCGCACGGCGGTCGTGCGGGCGGTCGCGGGGGAGACCAGCCACGGGCAGGTGCTGTGCACGAACCTCGACGTGGCCGCTGTCGTCGTCGCCCTGCACCCGCTGCCGGTGCTCGCCAAGGTCGAGCGGCTCGTCGCGCTGGCCTGGGAGAGCGGAGCGCGACCGCTGGTGGTGCTCACCAAGTGCGACCTGGTCAACGACGCCGACCTGTTCGCCGAGGACGTCGCCGACGCGGCGCCGGGCGTCGACGTCCTGACGGTCAGCGCCCGCACCGGCGAGGGGGTCGACGCACTGCGCGGCAGGGTCGAGGGCCGGCTCACGATGGCGCTGCTCGGCGCCTCCGGCCACGGCAAGTCCTCGCTCACCAACGCGCTCGTCGGCGCCGACGTGCTGAGCACCCGCACGATCCGCGACGACGGTCGCGGCCGGCACACCTCCGTCCGCCGTGAGCTCGTCCCGCTGCCCGGCGGCGGGGCGGTGATCGACACGCCCGGCTTGCGTGGCATCGGACTGATCGACGCCGAGGTCGGCGTGGCGCAGACGTTCGCCGACGTGGAGGCGCTCGCCGGCACGTGCCGGTTCCGCGACTGCGCGCACGACACCGAGCCAGACTGCGCGGTGCGCGCGGCCCTCGCCGACGGGTCGCTGACCTGGCGCCGGTTCGAGAGCTGGCAGCACCTGCAGCGCGAGCTGCGCTGGATCGCCTCGCGCAAGGACGCCCGGCTGCGCGCCGAGCGGATCAAGGAGTGGAAGCGCCGCACCCGCGACGCGCACCGCTCGCGGCCGTAGGACAGGGTGGGCGGCATGGCATCTCACAGCGCGCGGGTGCGTGAGGAGCGCGACGACGACCACGACGACGTACGTCGGGTGGTGTCGGCGGCGTTCGGCGGCGAGAAGGTCCCGGAGCTCCTCGACGGCCTGCGCGGGTCCGTGGCCTGGCTGGGGCTGTCGTTCGTGGCCGAGGAGCGCGACCGGGTCGTCGCGCACGTGAGCTACACCCGGGCCTGGCTGGACGCGCCGCACAAGCTGGTCGAGGTGCTGGTGCTCAGCCCGCTGTCGGTGCACCCCGAGCGGCAGCGGGTCGGGATCGGCTCGATGCTCGTGCAGGAGTCGCTGCGGCTGCTCGAGGATCGTGACGAGCCGCTGGTCTTCCTGGAGGGCGACCCCGGCTACTACGCGCGACTCGGCTTCGTGCCGGGCGACCAGCTCGGCTTCGCCCGTCCCTCGGTGCGCATCCCCGAGCCGGCGTTCCAGGTCGCCACCCTGACCGGCTACGACCAGTCCGCGATGAGCGGCGCCCTCGTGTACCCCGACGTGTTCTGGCGGCACGACTGCGTGGGGCTCCGTCCGGAGCGCTAGCAGGCCCCGTACCTTATGGCGCGTGGGAAACGTGAACCTGCCGACGCCGGTCGCACTCGCCGGCGGCGCGTTCTGCCTCCTCGGCGGCTACCTGGTCGGGGTGGTGGCCGGGCCCGACACCACCAGCCGGACCACGGCCACCGTGGAGAGCTACGACGCCGGCACCGGCCGGCTCTGCCTCGGCGGTGACGGCATCGAGGGCCAGGTCGGCCACGTGCAGGACGGCGTGCTGTGCGGCACCTGGCGGCGCGCGACCCGAGGCGGCGCCCCGGCCGAGGGCGACCGGTTCCGGTTCGTGTCGATGACCGGCGGCGGGTCGGCGCGCGACGGCCGGGCGCCCACCCTGATCTACGGCGACGTGGTCCGATGACGTCCCGAGGTGCGCACCGTGCCTGACGCGACCATCGACAGCGAGCCCCGGGGCAGGGTCCGGCTCCCGGCGAGCACCCGGTCCCCGTGGTGGGAGCTGACCCGGCGGGTGCTGCTCGCGGCGGGCATCCTGGTGTTCACCGTCTGTCTGGTCTACTTCGACCGCCCGGGCTACCACGACAACAACGACCCGACCGGGCGGGTCAGCCTCGTCGACTCGATCTACTACACGACGGTCACCCTGAGCACCACCGGCTACGGCGACATCACCCCCGCCGCGGACCACAGCCGGCTGATCAACGCGTTCATCATCACGCCGCTGCGCATCGCCTTCCTGGTGCTGCTGATCGGCACCACCCTCGAGGTCCTCGCCACGCAGGGCCGCGAGATGTTCCGAGTCGCCCGCTGGAGGAAGAAGATGGACGAGCACGTGGTCGTCGTCGGCTACGGCACCAAGGGCCGCAGCGCCGTGCAGACCCTGGTCAGCAACGGCATCGACCGGGAGTCGATCGTCGTCGTCGACCCGAGCAGCACCGCGCTCGGCGAGGCGCACGCCGACGGGATCGCGGTGGTCACCGGCGACGCCACCCGCCGCGAGGTGCTGCGGCGCGCCGGGGTCGGCGCCGCGAAGCAGGTGATCATCACCACCGACCGCGACGACTCGACGGTGCTCTCCACGCTGAACGCCCGGCAACTCAACCCGGACGCCTACATCGTCGCTGCGGTCCGCGAGGCCGACAACGTCCAGCTGGTCCGGCAGAGCGGCGCCGACGCGGTGGTCACCTCGTCCGACGCGGTGGGCCGGATGATCGGCCTCTCGTCGCTGAGCCCGACGCTCGGCGAGGTGATGGAGGACCTGCTGTCGTACGGCGAGGGGCTCGAGGTGGCCGAGCGCGACCTGCTGGTGCCCGAGGTGGGCAAGCAGCCGCAGGCCCTGCCGGACCAGGTCATCGCCGTGGTCCGCGACGGCCAGGTGCACCGCTACTTCGACCCCGCGGTGACCCAGCTGGTGCGCGGCGACCGGCTGATCGTCGTACGCCCCGCCGAGGAGCTGCCCTGGGCGCCCCGCCCGGGCACGCACGGAGAGACGAGCACCACCGAGGAGGACGACTGAGGCGTCGTCAGCCGACCGCCTCGTCGCGCCAGTCGAGGACGGCCTCGGCGCGGGTCGGGTGCACCGGCAGCGCCCGCGCCAGCCCGGTGATGGTGAGCAGCCGCAGGATCCGCGGGTTGTCGCACACCAGCCGCATCGAGCCGCCGAGGCCGCGCGCCTTCTTGGCCGCGCCGACGAGGATGCCGAGCCCGGTCGAGTCGATGAAGGTCACGTCGGTCATGTCCAGCAGCAGCAGCGTCTGCCCCGCGGCGAGGTGGTCGCTGATCGCCTGGCGCAGCGACGGGGCGGTCGCCAGGTCCACCTCGCCGCTGGCCACCACCACCCCCACCCCGTGCTCGACGTCCGAGGTGACGGCTAGGCGCATCGGGTGGTCCTTCCAGGCTCGGGCGTGCGGTGTCGACGCCGAGGGGAGGGGAAGGGGAAAGGCAATGTCTGCGACGTCATGTCGCACCTGGAATTCCCGAATGCCCGGGCCGCTGCTTGACCGAGATACTCGTCGCTAGGTGGCCGAGGGTCAGAGCCGTCTGGTTGGCGGCTCCTGGGGGGACCCTGGACGTGCTCGACCGTACGCGGTGGCGCCGGGCCTGTCCATGACCCGGGCGGGCCGGGCGTCGATGGCTGTCCGGGGGGGTCAGCTCGGCTCGGCCAGCGCCTGCTCGGGTGAGTCGTAGATGTTCAGCAGCAGGTCGAGACCCAGCACCCGGATCAGCTTCAGGGTCTGCGGCGTCGGGTGCACCACGCCGAAGATGGCGCCCTTCTCGCCGGCGCCGCGGTGCGCCTTGACCAGCACGCCGAGGCCGGTGGAGTCGATGAAGGTGACCTGCGCGAAGTCGACGAGGACGCGTGGGCTCCCGTCCTCGAGGGCGCCGGTGACGGCGGTCGAGAGGGAGTCGGCGGTCGCGGCGTCGATCTCACCGGTGGCGGTGATCAGGGCGGTCCCGTCGCGGTCCTCGACGTCCAGGCGCAGCAGCATTCAGTGGTCCCTCGGTGGTCTGGGCTGGTGGTCCGCGCTGCCGGCAGGACGGCGCCCTGCTCGTAGCCGCGCGACCGGTCTCCCCATCCGGTCGGGGCAGCCTACCCGACGGTCCCGTCGCCCGGTCCGGCCAGCGCGAGCGCCACGCTCGCGTACGCCGGGAGGTCCCGGTCGAGCCTGTGCAGGGCGAGCACCCGGCGTACCTGCGGGCTCGGCGCGACCAGCGCGAACCGGCCGTCGGCACGTCGCGCGGCCCGGTGGCCGGCGAGGAGCGCGGTGATGCCGTTGGAGTCCACGAAGGAGACGCCGGCCAGGTCGACCAGCACGCCGGCGTACCCGTCGGAGAAGGCGTTGGACACCGCGGTGGCGAGGGTCCCGGCGGTGGAGACGTCCAGGTCGCCCGTGGCGGTGACCACGACGTACGGCACGCGCTCCTCCACGGAGAGGCGCAGCAGCATGTGTCTCCCTCCCCAGCAGAGCACCCTCGTGACGAGGGTTGCCCCCGAGGAACGGCTCGAAACGGTGGGCACGATCACCCGACCGCTGCTTCGAACACCCGTGCGAATGTGTGTCATCCTGACGACGTGGCCGGAGGGATGAACGCACCCAGGGGGATGCCGATGTCCGCCCGGGTCCGGATGGGGTCGGCCGACGAGGCCTGCCCGGCCCGGCACTGCTGGGTCTCGGGTGCCGCCGACGAGCGCGGCGTGAAGCGGCCCGGCCTGCTCGTCGAGTGGCGGTCGGTGGCCGGCGCCTGGGAGGGCCGGGTCGTGTACGTCGCCCAGCTGCGCGCCGGCACCTGGTCGGTCGTGGAGGAGTGGCTCCCGGAGTCGCTGCTCACCCCGCGGTGACCGTGCCCGGGAAAGGCGAAGCGCCCCGCCGGACCTGGGGGATTGAGGCGGGGCGCTTCTCGAAGGTGGCAGCTGCGTCAACCTTCTGGAACCAAGGTTTACCCAACCGTCGCGACAACGAAAACACAGTTCTGGACCAGCCGTGGCCGGAACCGGCAAATCATCTCAGCCGGCGGTCGGGATCCTCAGCCGCGCGGGACCTCGTCGCCCGCGGTGAGGTCGGGCAGGTCGTCGAGGGCCTCGAGGTCGTCGTCCGCGCCGGGATCCAGCAGGTCGAGGCTGCCGGTGCGACGCAGCACGTGGTGCGCGGGTCGCTTCTCGTCGACCACGATCCGCAGCTCGGTGCCGGCGGCGCGTGCCGCCTGCCGCACCTCCTCGAGGAGGCGGACCCCGGCGGCGGTCAGGATCGTGACGTCGTCGAGATCGAGGGTCATCAGGGGACGCGATCGCAGCAGCGCGAGGAGCCGGGCGCGGACGCCCGCGGCGTTGAACACGTCGAGCACGCCGCCGAGCCCCACGACGTCGGAGCCCGGGTGGACCACCACCCGACCCTCGTCGTACTCGCTGATCTCGGTCACGACCCTGCTTCCTCGCCACCGGACGGTGCCCTCGCGCACGTCCGAGGCGATGTCCAGTCTGTCGGGTCCCGGACCGCGCCACAACCGGCCCCACGAGGGCGGGGCCCCGCTACTCGACGGGCTGGTCGTGCTCCAGCTCGTTCTCCTGGCGCTCGAGGCTGCGCTGCACCGAGCCCACGAACGCCCGGACCACCAGCCCGATCAGCACCAGGTCGACCACCATCTGCAGGGTGACCAGGCCCCGCGCGCTCTGCGAGACGGCCGTGATGTCGCCGAACCCCACCGTCGCGAACACGGTGACGGTGAAGTACAGCGAGTCGACCCGGGTCATGGACTCGGAGAAGTTGGCCGGCTCGCGCTCGCCGTACACGAAGTAGGTGGTGGCGAACAGCAGGATCACGATCGGGAACGTCGTGACCAGCCCTTCGAGCGCCCGGACGCGGGGGTACGGCGAGGTCGAGATGATCCGTGCCTGCCAGACCAACATCCCGGCCACGAGGATCAGCCCGACGAACAGCGCGGCGGCGCTGTTGAAGGCCGTCTTCTCGTCGAACGGCAGCGTGAAGTACAGGCCGAAGCCCACCACCGTCACCAGCGTCGCCCGGACCATCGACGCCATCACGGCACGGCGCTGGGCGGTCCGCGGGGACACCGGACCGCGGGTGCCCCGCCGGCGACGGGAATGCTCGCTCATGCCCGGGCGCCGTTCCGCGTCATCACGGCACGGTCCCTCGGGCGGCCCGGTGCGCTGCTCACCCGTTCCGCGTGAACTCCCGGACGTCGGCGTCCCGAGGCAGAGACCGCGTGGCGCGTCGCCCCCGACGGCTGACCTCCGCCGGCTGCCCGACGAGGCGATGAACGCAACAGCCCCCGATCCGCGGACCAGGGGCTGTGTCGTGCTGGTGGGCGATACTGGGTTTGAACCAGTGACCTCTTCCGTGTCAAGGAAGCGCGCTACCACTGCGCCAATCGCCCGTGACGACTCGATCCTCCGGTGGAGTCCGAGCAATCGAGGTGGAGACGGGATTTGAACCCGTGTAGACGGATTTGCAGTCCGTTGCCTCGCCTCTCGGCCACTCCACCAGGAGCCTGCACCATCTTCTCCGAGCGGACGACGAGGCTCGAACTCGCGACCTCAACCTTGGCAAGGTTGCGCTCTACCAACTGAGCTACGTCCGCTTGTCACGTCCGGATCGGGCACCCGACCGGATGTGCGTGAGAACTTTATCGGACGACGCGCCAATGACAAATTCGGGTCCCTGCCCGCGTGTGCGACGCACCTGGCCGCCTACGCTCGCACCCATGCACGCATGGGTGAACGGCCGGCTGCTCGACGATCCCACCGCCGCCGCGGTCCCGGTCAGCGACCACGGGTTCACCGTCGGCGACGGCGTCTTCGAGGCCGTGAAGGTGGTCGACGGCACGCCGTTCGCGCTGACCCGGCACCTCGACCGGCTGGCCCGGTCGGCCGCGGGGCTCGGCCTCCCAGCCCTCGACGACGCCGAGGTACGCCGCGGGGTGGCCTCGGTCCTGGCGCGCGAGCACCTGAGCCTGGGCCGACTGCGGATCACCTACACCGGGGGCGACGCACCGCTCGGCTCCGGCCGCGGCGACAGCCCACCGACCCTCGTCGTGGTCGCGGACGTGCTCCGGCCAGCGACGCCGACGGCCTCGGTGGTCACCGTGCCGTGGCCGCGCAACGAGCGGGGGGCGCTCGCCGGTCTCAAGACCACGTCGTACGCCGAGAACGTCGTCGCGCTCGCCTACGCCGCCGAGCGCGGCGCGGGGGAGGCGGTCTTCGCGAACCTGGCCGGCCACCTGTGCGAGGGCACCGGCTCGAACGTCTTCTACGTGGTCGACGGTGAGCTGCGCACCCCCACGCTCGCCGCCGGCTGCCTGGCCGGGATCAGCCGCGCGCTGCTGCTCGAGTGGTACGGCGGCCGCGAGGTCGACGAGCCGGTGCAGGTGCTCGAGACGGCCGACGAGGTGTTCCTGGTCTCCACGACCCGCGACGTACAGCCCGTGCACCGGGTCGACGGCCGCGACCTGCCGGCGCCGGGTCCGGTGACCGCCCAGTGCCAGAAGCTGTGGGCCGAGCGGGAGGCCGAGCACAGCGACCCGTGAGGGTCAGCTGACCCCCGCGCGGCGGCGCTCGCGGTACGCCGCGACGTGCAGCCGGTTGCCGCAGGTGCGCGCGTCGCAGTAGCGGCGGGAGCGGTTGCGGGACAGGTCCACCAGGACGTGCTCGCAGTCGGGGGCGTCGCAGCGCCGGAGCCGCTCACGCTCGCCCGCGGCGACGACCGTGGCCAGCGCCATCCCGCAGTCGACGGCCAGGTGCTCGGCGAGGGAGGCACCGGGCGCGAAGTAGTGGATGTGCCAGTCGTAGCCGTCGTGGTCGGTGAGTCGCGGGGTCACCCCGGCCCGGGAGACCAGGGCGTTGACGGCGGAGGCGGCGGTGGCGTCGTCGGGACTGTCGAAGACGGCGGCGAGGGCCGCGCGCAGCCGCTGCACATCCCGCAGGTCGGTCTCGGTGAGCTCGCCGACCTCGCTGACGTCGTGGTCGACGACGAACGCGGCGAGCGCCTCGGTGTCCGGCAGCTGCTCCTCGGCGCCGCCGGCGGTCGCGGCCGCGGTGTTCACCAGGTCGACGACGCAGTCCAGCGAGTGCTCCGTGTCGTGGCTGAACAGCACGTCCGGCCTCCTGGCTGCTGCGGTCGGTGTACCGACGACGGTGGGTTGGTCCTCCCAGCCAACCCTAGCCACGACGGGCCCGGCCACACCCCACGCGGGGTCGGGGTCAGGCGGCCTCGGCGGCGAAGATCGCGGTGATCGTCGCGTCGATGTCCAGGTGCGCGGACTCGGCGCCGACCTCGACGGCCTTGCTCATCCGGTCGACGAAGCTGCTCAGGTCGCCGGTGCGGGCCTGCACGAGCGCCTCGCCGTCGGGGGAGCACAGCTCGATGATCACCACGGCGTGGCCCTCGGAGTCGAGGCACGGCCAGACGTGCACGTCACCGTCGCCCGAGGGCTCGTAGAGGCCCTCGATCAGCAGGTCGCGGCCGAAGGTCCAACGGACCTGGCTGGCGCCGGTGATGAACACGGTCGTCACGGCGTACGGGTCGCGCGGGTCGTAGTGCAGCTCGGCCTCGAGCGGCGTGACCGCGCCCGTCGGGTCGATCAGCTCGAGCGTCACCGGCTGCGTCACCGTCAGCGGCGCGGTGTTCATCGAGTAGTCCATCGTCGTGCCTTCCTCCCAGGGTCGTCCCCACCGGACTCGTCAAGGAGACGCTTCGGGGTTGGCCCCATGACGCGAAACCAAACAGAATCCTTGAAACTTTTTGCAGCCACGGGACTTGACTGCGACGTTGTGTCCGGTTCTGCCCCGGTTGCTCCGGGAACACCGAACGTCCAGACCTCCCTGTCCGAATGGACAACCGCCGTCACCCGCTGGAGTTACGGGTCGGCAAGTGCCGATTCGGCGGACGGCTCCCGGGGCCTCTGGAACACTGGACGGGTGCCGTCCGACACCCACCTCCAGGCGCCGTCGGAGGCCGAGCGTACGCACGGCCGGCTGCACCGTCTGCTGCACGCCCATCCTGCCGTGAGCCTGGCCACCAAGGTGCTCGTCGGCGTCGTCGGCGCGTTCGTCGTGGCCGCCGGGGTGGTGATGCTGGTGACCCCCGGCCCCGCCGTCGTGGTGATCCCGATCGGGCTGGCCATCCTGGCCACCGAGTTCGAGTTCGCACGCCGCTGGCTCGAGCGCGCCCGGGGCTGGGCCGGGCGGGTGGCGGAGCGCGCCGAGGCCGTCGACCCCCGGGTGCGCCGCCGGCGGGTGCTTGCAACCCTGGCGACCGTCACGGTCGTGGCCGGCGCGACCGCCGGGTACCTCAGCGTCTACGACTGGCCGCACTGGTCGGTGGACTCCTGGGACCACGTGCAGGGCCTGGTCCGCGGGGTGCCGGACCT
>JABFXA010000074.1 GCA_013361955.1 Nocardioidaceae bacterium | reverse complement strand
GCAGCGGTGCTCACGCCGACCGCGCTGTCGCGGGTCGCGGTCACCTTCACCGACGGCCGCGAGCGCGCCCGCGCGTTCGGCGTGTACGGCGCGGTCGCCTCCAGCGGCGCCGCCGTCGGCCTGCTGCTCGGCGGCGTGCTCACCGAGTACGCCGGGTGGCGCTGGTGCCTGTTCGTGAACGTCGTGGTCGCCGTCGGCGCCCTGGTCGCCGGCCGGGCGGTGCTGCTGCACGACCGTGGCTACCCCGAGGCCACCATCGACGCGGCCTCCGGCGTGCTGGTGACCGGCGGGCTCGCCGCCGTCGTGGCCGGCTGCGCGCAGGCCGCCGACCACGGCTGGACCTCGCTCCAGGTGCTCGTGCCGCTGGTGGCCGGGCTGGCCGCGGTCGCCGGGTTCCTGCTGCGACAGGCCCGGATCCCGCAGCCGGTACTGCCGCTCTGGGTGCTCGCGGACCGGTCCCGCGCCGGCGCCTACGTCGCGGTCGCGGTCTCGGTGGTCGGCTCGTTCGGGATGTTCCTGATGCTGACCTACCACTTCCAGGTGGTGCTCGGCTTCAGCCCGGTGCGCGCCGGGCTGGCGTTCCTCCCGCTGTCGCTGGCGGTGTCGGCCAGCGCCTACGGGCTCGGCAGCCGGCTGCTCCCCCGGGTCGCGCCGCGCACCCTGATCGCGCCGGGGCTGCTGCTCGCCGCGGCCGGGCTCGGGGTGCTCACCACGCTGAGCCCGACGAGCGGCTACCTGACCACCATCCTGCCCGCCGAGGTGCTGCTCGGCATCGGCATGGGCCTGGTCTTCACGCCCGCGATCAGCGTGGCCACCCGCGGCGTCGAGCCGAGGTACGCCGGCGTGGCGGCGGCCACCGCCACCACCGCGATGCAGGTCGGCAGCTCGGTCGGCACGGCGATCCTGAACAGCGTCGCGGTCGCCGCCACCACGGCGTACGCCGCCACGCACGCCGGTGGTACCGCCGCGCTGGTGCACGGGTACACGGTGGCCACGACGTACGCCGCGGCGGCACTCGCGCTGACCGCGGTGCTCACCCTCGTGACGGTCCGGAAGGAGAACTGAGATGTCCGTCGAGCTGAACCACACCATCGTCCACGCGCACGACAAGCACGCGTCCGCACGGTTCCTGGTCGAGGTGCTCGGCCTGGAGGAGCCCACCACGTTCGGGCCTTTCGTGGTCGTGCAGGTCGCCAACGGCGTCTCGCTGGACTTCGCCGACGACCACGCCCCCGACGGGTTCCAGCCGCAGCACTACGCGTTCCTGGTGTCCGAGCAGGAGTTCGACCAGATCCTGGGCCGCATCGAGGGGCGCGGGCTGACCTACTGGGCCGACCCGTTCCACCGCCGCGCCGGCGAGGTCAACCACGACGACGGCGGCCGCGGGCTGTACTGGTCGGACCCTAACGGCCACAACCTCGAGATCATCACGGTCCCCTACGGAGGCTGACGTGGACTGGTCGCGGGTGCTGTGGCGGGCCGGATGGGTGCTGGCCGCGGTGATGGTCGTGCACGTCGCGGCGCTGCTGGTCACCGGCGGCGCCGTGACGGGGCCGGTGTCGCTCCGCAAGCCGGCCACGTTCGCCGAGACCACCTGGCTGCTGTGCTGGTCGGTGGCGCTGACCCTCCCCTGGCTGCACCTCGGGTGGGTGCGGACCGGCTTCGTGGCCGTCGCGGTGCTCGCGTTCGGGTTCGGCGAGACCGCGGTGATGGCGATCCAGGCGTGGCGCGGCGTGCCCAGCCACTACAACTTCACGACCACCTTCGACGCGGTGCTGATGCGCGGCGGCGCCGGCGGTCTCGCGTTCCTGATGCTCGCGGGCCTGGTCGTGCTGCTGACCGGGCTGGGTGGCTCGACGGCGCCGGCGAGCGTGCGGCTCGGCGTCGCCGCCGGCGTGGGCGTGCTGGTGGTCGGCTGCCTCGTCGGGTTCGTGATGATCTCGAACATGAGCGGCGTGTTCCAGGGCGCCTTCGCCACCGCGTTCAGCGGCCCGCAGCGCGGCTACCTGGGACCGTCCGCCGCCACCGTCGGGCACCAGTACCTGCTGCTCCGCCCACACACCTCGGGCGGCGACCTGGTGCTGCTGCACGCGGTCGGGGTGCACGGCATGCTGCTGCTCACCGTGCCCGCGGTGCTCCTCGCCCGGGCCGGCGTGCCGGAACGCCGTCGGCTGCGGCTCGTCGGCGCGATGACCGGGTGCGTCGTGGTGGGGCTGGCCGGCCTCGTCGTACAGGCCTTCGGGCAGCGGCCGTGGGCGAGCCTCTCGACACCGGTCCTCCTGGTGCTGGTCGCCCTCGCCGCCGGCTACGCGATCACCCTCGCCCGCAGCGTGCTCGACCTGCGCTCCCCGGCCGCCCGGTAGTCCGTGTCAGTTGGCAGGTCCGCCGGGTCCGGGAACCTGCCAACTGACACGGACTACCCGTCCTCAGACGGGGTGCAGCAGGCCGTCGGTGCCGCGGGTGACCAGGCCGTCGGCGACGGCGAAGGAGAGCGCGCGGTCGAACCGGTCCTTCTCCCAGTACGGCGCGCCCACCTCCTTCGCCAGGTCGTCCGGACCGGCAGGGCCGTTGGCCTCGAGGGCGCGGACGATCTGGCCCATCTCGTGGAACACCTGGCGGTCGCGGGGACCTTCGGTGCTGGCCTTGGGGGGTGGCATCGGCATGACGGGGGTCTCCTCGGTGGTCAGGCCGGCTGCGGCGAGGTGCGGCCGTCGCCGGCGGCCGGCTCGTCCTCGGCGGTGAGCGGCTTGGCGATGTTCTCCAGCGACTGGCCCTCGGCCTTGACGCCCAGGAACGCCTCGACCAGGCCGCCGCCGATCATCAGCACGGCGCCGATGAAGTAGCCGATGGCGATCCCGGTGATGTCCTTGCTCGACGAGGCATCCTCGATCAGCTTGCCGAACAGCAGCGGCCCGCTGATGCCGCCGACCGCGGTGCCGATCGCGTAGAAGAACGCGATGCACAGCGCCCTCGTCTCCATCGGGAACACCTCGGAGGCGGTCAGGTACGCCGCGCTCGCGCCGGCCGAGGCGAAGAAGAAGATCACCGCGCCGAAGGCGGTCAGGGTCACCGCGTTCAGGTCACCGAGCACGACGCCCGCCACTGCGAGCAGAACCCCGGAGAGGACGTAGGTGCCGGTGATCATCTTGACCCGGCCGAACGTGTCGAAGAGCGGGCTCAGCAGCAGCGCGCCCAGGAAGTTGCTGACCGCGAAGATCGCGATGTACCAGCCGACCTGCTTGACGTCCATGAACGTGGTCAGGGTGTCGCCGTAGGTGAAGAAGAACGCGTTGTAGAGGAACGCCTGCCCGACGAACAGCGAGAAGCAGAGGATGGTGCGTCGCGGGTAGAGCGTGAACACCGTGCGCGCGATCAGCCCGACGCCGATCGACTTGCGCTGCCGGATGGTGATGCTGTCGGACACGTCCGGCAGGCTGCGGCCGGTGTCGTCGGTGACGGTGTGCTCGATGTCCCGGACGATGAGCTCGGCCTCCTCGTCGCGGCCGTGGATGAACAGCCAGCGCGGGCTCTCGGGCACGTTGCGGCGCACCAGCAGGATGCCCACGGCGAGGATCGCGCCGAGGCCGAAGGCGAGCCGCCAGCCGATCGACTGGTCGATCACGGTCGGGTCGAGGAGCGGGATGGTCAGCAGCGCGCCACCCGCGGCGCCGACCCAGAACGAGCCGTTGATGGCCACGTCGACACGGCCGCGGTACTTCGCCGGGATCAGCTCGTCGATGGCGGAGTTGATCGCGGCGTACTCGCCACCGATGCCGGCGCCGGTCAGGAACCGGGCCGCGAGGTACCAGGTGGGATTCATCGAGAAGGCGGTGAGCACGGTGGCGACGGTGTAGACGGCGAGCGTGACGAGGAACAGCTTCTTCCGGCCGAGGCGGTCGGTGAGCTGACCGAAGAACAATGCGCCGAGACAGGCGCCGGCGACGTAGATGGCACCGGCCAGGCCGACCTGGAAGCTGTCCATCCCGAGCCCGGTCTTCGGGTCGGCGAGCGCGTCGGACATCGAGCCGACGATGGTGACCTCGAGACCGTCGAGGATCCACACGGTGCCGAGACCGATGACGACGAGCCAGTGCCATCGTGCCCACGGAAGCCGGTCGAGCCGCGCCGGGATGTTGGTGGTGATCCTGCCTGTCTCTACTCCGGTGGCCATCGCCAGCCTCCTCCTGTCAGGACCGGATCGTCGGTCCTTCGCCTCGTTACCCCGACCTTTCGCGGCTCATGCACACGAGTGCAGGGAGAGGCCTCAGTGGCGGGTGGGGAGGTTCGCCTGCGCGGTGGTCGGGTCCAGGAAGACGTGCCGGACCTCCGGGTAGCGCTCGCGGATCCGGCGCTCGCCCTCGTCGGCGACGCGTTCCAGGTCTCCCCCGGACGCGTCGTCCTCCACGTCGACGCGGGCCGCGACGAGCACGTCCTCGGGGCCGAGCCGCATGGTGAGCAGCTCCACCACGGTGTCGACGCCGGGGGTCTCGTCGAGGATCTCGGTCAGGCCGCGGCGTGCCGACTCGGGCATCGCCTCGCCGATCAGGTTCCTCTTGCTCTGGGTGCCCAGCGAGATCGCGACCACCACGAGCAGCAGCCCGATCAGGATCGACGCGAGACCGTCCCAGACACCGCCGCCGGTGACGGCGTGCAGGGTGAGGCCGGCCGCCGCGAGCAGGATGCCGATCAGGGCAGCGGTGTCCTCGAACGCGACCGTCTTCGCGGTGGGGTCGGGCGTGGTGACCACGTGCCGGAACAGGCCGACCCGGCGGTTCTCGGCCTCCCGGCGCAGCTGCAGCAGCGCCTTGAGCCACGACGCGCCCTCGAAGACGAAGGCCAGCCCGAGCACGACGTACCCGACGAGCAGGTTCTCGACGGGCTCGGGGCTGAGCAGCGCGTGAATGCCCTCGAGCACCGAGAAGCCGGCCCCGAGCACGAAGATCCCGACCGCGGCGAGCAGCGACCAGAAGTACCGCTCCTTGCCGTAGCCGAACGGGTGCCGGCTGTCGGCCGGCTTCTCGCTGCGCTTGAGCGCGGTCAGCAGGAACACCTGGTTGACGGTGTCCGCCACGGAGTGCGCGCCCTCGGCGAGCATCGCGGAGGAGCCGGTGAGCGCGCCGGCCACCAGCTTCGCCACGGCGATCGCGAGGTTCGCCGCCCCCGCCACGAGCACGGTGCCGACGGACTCGCCGCCGCGGTTCTCCTCGGGCATGGGGCAGGGGTTCCCGTTCGCGGTGTCGCGAAACGGGCTCCCGGGTGCGGGACGTGCAACGGGACCGCGGCTCGGCAGGTGGCGAGCCGCGGCCCCGCGGTCGGCGGCCGTCAGGCGTCGGCGCCCTCGGGCTCGTCCTCGCCCTCGCAGTCGTCGTCCGAGCCGTGGTCGCCGTGGTCGTCCGAGTCGTCGTCGGCGTTGTCGACACCGTCGTGGTCGGAGTCCTCGGCGGCGTCGTCGACACCGTCGTCGTCGGAGTCGGCGTCGTGGACCCGGGTGCCGTGGTCGTTCTCGTCCTCGTCGTCGAGACCGTCGTGGTCCGCGTCGTCGTCGTCGGCCACGCACGCCTCGGTGGCGTCGTCCTCGTCCTCGTTGTCGACGCCGTCGTGGTCGGCGTCCTCGTCGCCGTCCTTGACGCCGTCGTCGTCGGTGTCCGCGTCGAGCGCGTTGGTGGACGCGCGGCCGTCGTGGACCTCGTCGCCGTCGTCGTCACCGTCGTTGTCGGTGTCCTCGTCGTGCGGCTTGGTGCCGTGGCGGAACTCCGCGAGGTTGCGCAGCCCGTCGTGGTCGGGGTTGCCGTTGGCGTTCGCGACGCGGGGGTTCAGCCCGTGTGCGACCTCCCAGCGGTTCGGCATCCCGTCGTGGTCGGAGTCGCGGGCGCCGGCGCCGACGGCCGCGGTGGACAGCCCGAAGACGCCCGTCGCGGCGAGCGCCGCGGTCACGGCGGCCGCGCGGCCGACCGTGGAACGGAGGAAAGGCATGGTGTTCTCCCAAGGTGACGGCGCGCCGGGGGACGCACCTGCTGAGACAGGTAT
This sequence comes from Nocardioidaceae bacterium, assembly GCA_013361955.1. Classification (GTDB taxonomy): domain Bacteria; phylum Actinomycetota; class Actinomycetes; order Propionibacteriales; family Nocardioidaceae; genus Nocardioides_B. Next base: position 5,051 of record JABFXA010000074.1, on the reverse strand, counting down.
CGACGAAGCCGGGCCTTCGAGTCACGACACTCAAGGGTCCTTTACCAACTCTTTACCGGTAGGTCGTTCCGGTCCTTCCGTTCTCGGTGCGCCCTAGGCTCGGCACGTGAAGCCGTTCCTGCTCCTCGGCACCCGGGCCGAGGACGCCGCCGCCGACAACGAGTACGACGCGTTCCTCGGATTCACCGGTCTCGAGGAGGGGATGCTGCGGCGGGTGCGGCTGGAGGCCCGGCCGCTCGGCACGGTCGACCTCGACGCCTGGTCCGGGATCTTCCTCGGCGGCGGCCCGTTCAACGCCAGCGACCCGGACACCACCAAGTCGGCCGTGCAGCACCGGGTCGAGGCGGAGCTGCGCGTGCTGCTCGACGCGGTGGTCGCCGCCGACTACCCGTTCCTCGGCGCCTGCTACGGCATCGGCGTGATCGGCACCCACCAGGGCGGCGTCGTCGACCGCAGCTACGCCGAGCCGATCAGCCGGGTGCAGATCTCGCTGACCCCCGAGGGCCGCGCCGACGACCTGCTGTGCGACCTGCCCGCGTCGTTCGAGGCGTTCGTCGGGCACAAGGAGGCGATCCGCGAGCTGCCGGCGGGCGCCGTACACCTGGCGTCGTCGCCCGCCTGCCCGGTGCAGGCGTTCCGGGTGGGTCGCAACGTGTACGCGACCCAGTTCCACCCCGAGCTCGACATCCACGGCCTCTGCACCCGGATCGAGGTCTACAAGCACGCCGGGTACTTCGAGCCGAGCCAGGCCGAGTCGCTGAAGCAGATGGCCCGCGCCGGTGCCGTCCACGACCCGCCGAAGATCCTGCAACGGTTCGTGCAGCGGTACGCCGTGGCGGCCCCGGTCTGACCACGGACCCCTCGGACGGGTAGTGGTCCTCGCGGCCGGTGGGTGCCAGAGTCGGCGCCATGACTGCTGCCACCGACGCCTACCGTGCCGCCCGCGACCAGCTGCTCGAGCTCCGTGACGACCACGCGCGGGCGGTCGCCGAGTTCTCCTGGCCCGACGTCGGCGACCGGTTCAGCTGGGCGGTGGACTGGTTCGACGCGGTCGCCCGCGGCAACGACAGGCCCGCGCTGGTGATCGTCGAGGAGGACGGTACGTCGACGGAGCGGTCGTTCGACGAGATGGCCCGCCGTTCCGACCAGGTGGCGGCGTGGCTGCGCGAGCGCGGCGTGGCGCGCGGCGACGCGGTGATCGTGATGCTCGGCAACCAGGTCGAGCTCTGGGAGACGATGCTCGCGATCATGAAGCTCGGCGCGGTGATCATGCCGACCACGACGGCGGTCGGCCCGAGCGACCTCCTCGACCGCATCGAGCGCGGCGGGGCGCGGTTCGTGGTCTGCAACGCGAGCGACGCCGGCAAGCTCGACGACGTCCCCGGCGACTACACGGTGCTGACCACCGAGGAGCTGCGCGGCGCGTACGACCTCGACGTACCGCCGGCCCAGCACCCGGGCACCGCGCCCACCGACCGGCTGCTGCTCTACTTCACCTCCGGCACCACCTCGAAGCCGAAGCTGGTCGAGCACACCCAGGTGACCTACCCGGTCGGCCACCTGGCCACGATGTACTGGCTCGGCCTGCGCCCCGGCGACGTGCACCTGAACATCTCCTCGCCGGGCTGGGCCAAGCACGCGTGGTCGTGCTTCTTCGCGCCGTGGATCGCCGAGGCCACGATCTTCCTGTACAACTACACGCGCTTCGACGCCGGCGCGCTGCTCAGCCAGCTGCGCGACCGCGGGGTCACGTCGTTCTGCGCGCCGCCCACGGTGTGGCGGATGCTGATCAAGTCCGACCTCAGCGGCGGGCCAGGGTCGCTGCGCGAGGTGATCGGTGCGGGCGAGCCGCTGAACCCCGAGGTGATCGCCCAGGTCGAGAAGGCGTGGGGGCTGACCATCCGCGACGGCTACGGCCAGACCGAGACCAGCGCGCAGGTCGGCAACACCCCGGGCAGCCCGGTGAAGCCCGGCTCGATGGGCCGCCCGCTGCCGGGCCTGCCCGTGGTGCTCGTCGACCCGCTGACCAACGAGCTCGTCGAGGACGTCGGCGAGGGCGAGATCTGCCTCGACCTGGCCCAGCACCCGCTGCCGCTGATGACCGGCTACCAGGGCGACCCCGAGCGCGACGCCGAGGCGATGGCCGGCGGCTACTACCACACCGGCGACGTGGCCAGCCGCGACGAGGACGGATACATCACCTACGTCGGCCGCACCGACGACGTGTTCAAGGCCAGCGACTACAAGATCAGCCCCTTCGAGCTCGAGTCGGTGCTGATCGAGCACCCGGCCGTCGCCGAGGCCGCGGTGGTCCCGGCTCCGGACCCGGTGCGGCTCGCCGTCCCCAAGGCGTACGTCGCGCTCGCCCCCGGTCACGAGCCGACCGAGGAGACGGCGTACGAGATCCTGAAGTACGCACGCGAGCACCTCTCGCCGTGGCAGCGGGTGCGCCGGCTCGAGTTCTTCGAGCTGCCCAAGACCATCTCGGGCAAGATCCGCCGCGTCGAGCTCCGGGGCCGCGAGAGCGACCTCGCCGCGGGCGCCGCGCAGTTCGAGAGCGGCGCCCGCGAGTGGAAGGACGAGGACTTCCCGGGCCTGCGGGGCAGCTAGGCTCGCAGCTCAACGAGCGGAGGGGCTAGGCCGCGACGGTCTCCGCGTGCCGGGCCCGCTCCTCGTGCACGCTCTCGTCGAGGTCGCGGCCGCGGGTCTCGGGGAGGAACCGCGCGGAGACCAGGCTGACCGCCGCGACGAGGACGTTGTAGCCGGCCACCAGCCACAGGCTGCCGTCGTTCCGCGCGACCAGCCACGCGGCGATCAGCGGGGTGAAGCCGGACGCGACGACCCCGGACATCTGGTAGAGCGTGCTCAGCGCGGTGTAGCGGTATCGGGTGTCGAACAGCTCGGACCAGAACGCCGCGAGCGGGCCGTACACGGTGCCGTACAGCACGCCGAGGCCGAGCACGAACACGACGAACACCGCGACCGGGTTCTCCGACTGCACGAGCGCGGCGGCCGGGAACGCCACCACCAGCGCGAGCCAGGCGCCGACGCGGTAGACGGGCTTGCGGCCGACCCGGTCGGACAGCGCGCCGGTGAGCGGCACCAGCACGACGCCGAGCGCGGCGCCGGCCATCACGCCGCCGAGCGCGAGGGACTTGGGCAGCTCGAGGTTCGTGACGACGTACGCGAGCAGGTAGACCGAGAAGAAGTTGAACGTGAAGCCCTCGATGTAGCGGGTGCCCATGCCGAGCAGCAGCCGCTTCGGCTGCGCCCTGAGCAGGTCGCCGAGCGGGACCCGCGAGACCTCCCTGCGCTCCTGCACCCGGGCGAACGCCGGGGTCTCCATCACCTGCAGCCGGATGTACGCACCGACCGCGAGCAGCACCACGCTGGCCAAGAAGCAGGCCCGCCAGCCCCAGCCGAGGAACGCCTCGTCGGGCAGCAGGCCGGCCAGCCAGAACGCGCCGCTGGCGAGCACCAGTCCGCCGGGTACGCCGATGTGCGCGAAGCTGCCGAAGAACCCGCGTCGCTCCGGCGGTGCGTACTCCACGGCGAGCAGCACCGCGCCGCCGTACTCACCGCCGACGCCGATGCCCTGCAGCACCCGCAGCACCACGAGCAGCACCGGGGCCCACACCCCGATCGTGTCGTACGACGGCAGCAGGCCGATCGCGGCGGTGCCGACGCCCATGATCACCAGGGTGAGCAGCAGCATCTTCTTGCGGCCGACGCGGTCGCCGAAGTGGCCGAACAGGAAGCCGCCGACGGGGCGCGCGAGGAAGCCGACCGCGAAGGTGCCGAACGCCGCGAACTGCGCGGCCGGGCCGTCGAGGCCGTTGAAGAAGAGCTTGTCGAAGACCAGGCCGGCGGCGGTGCCGTAGAGGAAGAAGTCGTACCACTCGATGGTGGCGCCGACGGCGGACGCGAGCGCGACCCGGCGTGGGCTCGGGCGTGCGGGGACGGGGCTGGGCATGGGTGACCTTTCGGGGGGTGGGTGGTCAGGCGGTCCGGCTGATCGAGCCGAACCCGCTGCGGTGGAAGACGAGCGGCTCGGAGGTGTCGGCGTGCTCGACGGCGTGCAGCCGCAGCAGCACCAGCACGTGGTCCCCCGCCTCCACCTCGTCGTGGATCGTGCAGTCGAAGCGGGCCAGCCCGTCGTCGAGCGTCAGCGCGCCGTCCTGGGTGGTGGTCAGCGACAGCCCGTCGAACCGGTGCGCGACGGGACCGGCGAGCCGCCGGCACGCCTCGCCGTGGTGGTCGGCCAGCACCGTGACGCCGAGGTGCGAGGCCCGGCGCAGCATCGGCCAGGTGCGCGACGTCGCGGCGACCGAGAAGGACACCAGCGGCGGGTCGAGGCTGACCGTGGTGAACGAGCTGGCGGCCAGCCCGACGCGCTCGCCGGCGACCTCGGCGGCGACCGCGACCACGCCGCTCGGGAAGACGCCGAACACCCGGCGCAGCCGGTCCGGGTCGAGGTCCTGGTTGGTGGGCAGGGCGCGGACGGTCATGCGGGGGCTCCTGTCGTGCTGGCGAGGAACGCGCTGACGAGCGGTCGCGAGCGGGTCAGCCAGGCGTCGTACGCCTCGGCGCGGTCGTGCTCGTGGTCGAGCACGAACAGCGCCGGCGTCGGCACCGCCGCACCGAGCTCCGCGAGCAGCGGGCGCAGGTGCACCTCGCCCGCGAGGGCGTGCCGCGGTGCGGCGCCGAGCATCAGGGGCACGGCGAGGCCGCGCAGGCCGGTGCCGCCGGCGAACCGGTCGAGGAACAGCTTGAGCAGACCCGTGTAGCTGGCCTTGTACGTCGGGCTGGCGACCACCACGAGGTCCGCGGCGCCGACGTCGTCGACGAGGGACGCGACGGCGGGGTCCTGCCAGTCGAGGAGCGCCGGTCCGAGGCCGGCCAGGTCGACCACGAGGTCCGGCTCGGCGTCGGTGAGCCGCCTGGTCAGCGCGGTCGCGGCGGCCAGCGTGCGCGAGCCCCGCTTGGGGTTGCCGACCACCACGGCGGTGCGGCTCACGGCCGGCCCCGCTCGGCGAACGGCACGGCCGACG
>JABFXA010000297.1 GCA_013361955.1 Nocardioidaceae bacterium | reverse complement strand
CTGGTCGTCGCCGCGGGCACGGTGTCCGAGCCGGTCGGCCCGCCGCTGCCGATCGCGTCGATCGCGATCTGGGCCCGCCCGCCGTACACGATGCGGCTCGGCACGGACAGCGAGGAGGTGGTGTTCGAGGAGTGGTCGACGCGGATCCGCGACTCCGTGTCGCAGGCGCTCGCGCACGTCGAGGGCCTGAGCGTGCCGCCGCCGTCCGTGACGACGGTGGTCGGGAAGGGCGCCACCTGGCAGGACGCCATCGAGGACGTGCCGTGGGAGGACGGCGAGGTGCTGGTCGTCGGCTCCAGCGAGCTGGGGCCGCTGGCCCAGGTGTTCCTGGGCTCGCGGGCGACGAAGATCCTCCGGCACTCCCCGGTGCCGGTGGCCGTGGTCCCGCGCTCCCGGGCCAAGGAGCTGGCGAGCAGGGCGGTGCATGGCTGAGGACCTGCTCTCCCTCTTCCCGCCCGGCAGCACCCTCGACGCCACGGGCACCCTGGTGGTCGGCGGCTGCCGCGCCGACGACCTCGCCGCCGAGCTCGGCACGCCCGTGCTGGTCGTCTCGGAGGACGCGCTCCGCGCCCGCGCCCGCGAGTACGTCGGCGAGCTGACCTCGCGGTGGGGCCGGGCGCGGGTGGTGTTCGCGTCCAAGGCGTTCCCGTGCACCGCGGTCCAGCGGGTGATGGTCGAGGAGGGGCTCGGGCTCGACGTCGCCGGCGGCGGCGAGCTGCTCACTGCGCTCAAGGCCGGGGTCGACCCGGCGCTGGTGGTGCTGCACGGCAACGCGAAGAGCGACGAGGAGATCGCGCTCGCCGCCGAGCACCGGATCGGTCTGGTGGTCGTGGACAACGCCGACGACGTGGACCGCATCGAGGCGACCATGCCGGCCGGAGTGCGGCAGGACGTGCTGGTCCGGGTGATCCCCGGTGTCACCGCCGACACGCACAGCTCGGTGCTCACCGGGCACGAGGGCTCCAAGTTCGGTCTCGCACCGCGCGACGCGGCCGCGCTCGTGCGCCGGATCGAGCACAGCCCGCGGATGCGGATGCGCGGGCTGCACGTGCACGTGGGGTCGCAGATCCTCGACGTGGAACCGCTGGCCGCGGCGGTGGCCCCGGTGGCGGCGCTGGGGGAGTTCCCGGTCTACGACCTCGGCGGCGGTCTCGGCGCCCGCTACACCTGGGCCGACGAGCCGCCGACGGTGGCGGCGTACGCGGAGGCGCTGGTGGCCGCCGCCCGCGCGCACCTGCCCGCCGAGGCGGAGCTGGTCGTCGAGCCGGGCCGGAGCATGGTCGCGACCGCGGCCACCACCCTCTACCGGGTGACCACCGTGAAGCGCGGAGTCACCACGTTCGTCGCGGTGGACGGCGGGATGAGCGACAACCTCGAGGTGGCGCTGTTCCAGCAGCGCTTCGAGGCGGGGATCGTCGGGCGGTTCGACGCCGCGGACAGCGAGCCGGCGACCGTGGTGGGCCGGCACTGCGAGAGCGGCGACGTGCTCGTCGACGGCGTGCCGCTGTCCGCGCCGCGGGTCGGCGACCTGCTCGCCGTACCGGCGACGGGTGCGTACTGCTTCACTATGGCCAACAACTACAACGGCACCCGGCGGCTGCCGGTCGTGTTCGTGCGCGACGGCGAGGCCCGGCTGGTGGTCCGCCGCGAGACCTGGGACGACCTGCTGGCGAGGGACGTCGACTGACCGAGGGTTCAGGGCCCCGCGACGAAGAGCACGAACGAGTCCCCGGTCAGCAGCGTGCCGCCGCTGTCGGGGTCGCTGAGCACCTTCAGCGTGTCGGACGTCGAGGCCCACGGCCGCAGCGTCCAGGCCGCGTCGACGACGGCGACCGGGAAGAGGCCGGCGCCGGACTGGCCGGTGAGCACCCGGTCGACCGCGTTGGCGGGGGACTGCGTGACCACGTGCATCCGGTCGTGCTCCGGGACGGGCTGCGGGGCAGCCGCCTCGGTGCTCACGAACGCCCCCACGTCGAGGCTGATCGAGTCGCTCTGCGGGCTGATGTGCGCGCCGCGCATCGCGTCGAGCAGGCTCTCGGCGGTGACCACCGGCGGGGTGTTGCCGGGCCACTCGAACAGCAGCAGTGCGCACGCGGTGACCGAGTCGTCGCCGGGGCGGGCGGCGAACGTCGCGAGCGTCTGTCCGCTCCCGCCGCGGGTCAGCCGCACCGGCGCCTCCGGGTGCTGCGCGCACCACCACTCGACGACGTGCAGCGCGACCATCCGGGCGTCCTGCGTGCTGTCCGGCTCGACCGGGTCGAGGTCGAGCATCTCGGAGAGCATCTGCCCGGCGACCTCGTGGTAGGCCGTCTCGATCCTGCCGAGCGCGGAGACCGCGGTGCCGAGCGCCGCGCCGGCGCTGCCCGCCGCGGCCACCACCTGGCTGCGCCGCGGGTAGCCGATCGCCGCGTGCGCGACCATCGCCGCCTCGTCGTCGTCGAGGCCCTCGACGTCCTCCTGGACCAGCGCCGCGAGGCGTGCGCCGACGTGGTCGAGCACCCGGCCCTGGTCCGCGTCGCCCTCGGGGACGTCGGCGGCCGCGGTCTGCGCCGCGGGCGTCTGGTTGACGATGCTCTGGAGCAGCAGCAGGGCGGCCGCGAGCTTCTCGCTGTCGTTGAGCCGGGCATTGCCGACGGCGGTCGCGAGCGGGTTCCTGGGCAGCCGGCCGCCCGACCCGATGCCCTCGTGGAGGGCCTCGGCGACCGAGTGGATCACGCTGGCGCCGTGCGGTGGCCGTTGCTGCGGGCCGGTCACCAGACCGGTCTTCGGTGCGTCTGTCACGGCCACACTGTGACATGTACAAACGATCCGCGGGAGCGGAAGAAGCGCGGCCACAACCTTTGTCCAAGGACGGGCCCACATCCTGTCTCTGCGCGTACCTCCCAACTGCGCAACGGCCTCGAGGACCTCCCACCTCGAGGGCGGTGGCGGAAGGCGCCTTCCGCCGTCCAGCTACGAGGCCCCTGCCGCGCTCATCGGCAGGGGCCTCGTGTTGTGCCGGCCCGACGAGGGCTCACCGACACGACCTAGGACCTACGTCCACTGGGAACTCGCACCAGTCCGCACGCACGCTGGTCAGCGAACGACGTGTATCGGACCCGGCGCCGCAGGCTCCTCTCCAGCAAGCGGGACGGGACGCGAGGAGGTGCGAGATGTGGGACAACGCCGAGACGGGGGCGCCGGTGGCGCACCTCCCGCACGACATGTCGTGCCTGCGCTGCGGGCACGCCTCGCACACCTACCTGCCGTGCTCCGACACCTGCGCATGCGTGCCGGCGCCGCCGCCGGGCGTGCACCCGGCCGCCGCGGCCTGACCCCTCAGGCGCCGTCGACGAACAGCAGCGACGACGTCGACGAGCGCTGCCGGACCGCCCGGGCCTCGGTGTACTCCGGCGACTCGTACCAGCGACGGGCCGCCTCGGCGTCCGCGAACTCCAGCACCACCAGCCGGTGCGGCTCCCAGTCGCCCTCCGCGACCGTCACCGCCCCACCGCGGACCAGGAACCGCCCGCCGTACTGCTCCGTCGCGGCGGTGGACAGCCGCTTGTACTCCTCGTACGTCTCGGGGTCGGTCACCTCGACGTCGACGATCACGTAGGCCTTGGGCATGCCGCCCATTCAACACGGCCGACCCGATAGTGGATGTGTTTGAGTGACCTCCAGGTCACTGAAACACATCCGATGTCGGAAGCAGCAGCCGAGGAGACACCCGTCGTGACACCTGAGGAGTTCCGGGCCGCGGGCCACGAGCTGGTCGACTGGATCGCCGACTACCGGGCGCGGGTGCCGGACCTGCCGGTGCAGGCGCAGGTGAAGCCGGGGGAGGTCGCCGCGTTGATCCCGGACGCCGCACCGGAGCAGCCCGAGGACTTCGGGCGGGTGCTGGCCGACCTGGACCGGGTGGTGGTCCCGGGGCTCACCCTCGTGCAGCACCCCCGGTACTTCGGCTGGTTCCCGTCCAACGCGTCGCTGGGCTCGGTGCTCGGCGACGTCGCGACCGCGGGCCTGGGCGCGCTCGGGCTGACCTGGCAGTCCGCGCCGGCGCTGACGGAGGTCGAGGAGGTGATGGTCGCGTGGCTGCGCGACCTGTGCGGGCTGCCGCAGAGCTGGCGGGGCGTCATCGCCGACACCGCCTCGACGTCCTGCCTGGTCGCGCTGCTGGCCGCCCGCGAGCGGGCCACCGGCTACTCCGAGGCGCGCGGCGGGCTCCAGGCCGAGCCCCAGCCGCTCACCGTCTACACGACCGACCAGGCGCACTCCTCGGTGCCCAAGGCCGCCTCGCTGGCCGGCTTCGGCCGCGACAACCTGCGCCTGGTCGAGGTCGACCCGACGACGTACGCCATGCGACCGGAGGCGCTGCGGTACGCCGTCGAGCGGGACGTCGCAGAGGGCCGCCGGCCGGCCGCCGTGGTGGTCAACGTCGGCACCACCGGCACCACCGCGGTCGACCCGCTCGCGGACGTCGTCGCCATCGCGCGCGAGCACGACCTGTGGGTGCACGTGGACGCGGCGATGGCCGGCTCGGCGCTGCTGCTGCCCGAGATGCGCTGGCTCGTCGAGGGGGTCGAGGGCGCGGACTCGCTGGTGTGGAACCCGCACAAGTGGCTGGGCGCGGTCCTCGACTGCTCGCTGCTGTACGTCGCCGACCCCGACCACCTCGTCCGGGTGATGACCACCGACCCGTCGTACCTGCGCTCGTCGGTGGACGGCGAGGTGACCCAGTTCAAGGACTGGGGGATCCCCCTGGGTCGGCGGTTCCGCGCGCTCAAGCTCTGGTTCATGCTTCGCCTCGAGGGGGTCGAGGCGATCCGCGCACGTCTGCGTCGCGACCTCGAGAACGCCCGCTGGCTCGCCGACGAGGTGGCCCACACGCCGGGCTGGCGGGTGCTGACCCCGGTGACCCTGCAGACCGTGGTGCTGCGGCACGAGCCGGACGGCCTGGTCGACGCGGACGGCCGGGTGCTCGACGCCGAGGCGCTCGACGCACACACGCTGGCGTGGGTCGACGCGCTCAACTCCTCGGGGGAGCTGCTGGTCACCCCCGCGCAGCTCGGCGGCACCTGGTCGGTCCGGGTGTCGGTGGGCGCCGAGACCACCGAGCGCGCCGACGTGGAGCGCGCCTGGCAGCTGCTGCGGGCCGCCGCCGAGGACTGAGGTCCGTACCGCTCTTGCGCGGTCGCCGCTTCGGGAGCACTATCCGTTAGGAAACTTTCTTGTTCGACGAGGGGAGGCGCGGATGAGGCCCGGCACCCCGCGGCTGCTGCGCGGCATCAACGACCGTGCGGCGCTCGAGCTGCTGCTCAGCCACGGCCCGCTGTCGCGCACCCGCCTGGGCGAGCTCACCGGGCTCTCCAAGCCCACCGCGTCGCAGCTGCTCGGCCGCCTCGAGCGCGCCGGCCTCGTCGTCGCCACCGGCGTCAGCGAGGGCGGTCCCGGCCCCGCCGCGCGGCTCTACGAGGTCAACCCCGGCGTGGCGTACGTCGGTGCGCTCGACGTCACGCCGAGCCGGATCCTCGCCGCGGTCGCCGACCTCACCGGGCGGACCGTCGGCACCGGCGAGCTGCCGACGCCGCGCAAGGCGGGGTCGTCGGCGCTCGAGCAGGTCGGCACCGCCCTCGACCTCGCCCTGGCCGGCCCCGGACTGTCGCGCGACGACCTGGCCCGCGTGGTGATCGGGACGCCCGGCGGCTTCGACCCCGCGACCGGCCGGTTGCGCTACGCCCGGCACCTGCCCGGCTGGCACGACCCCGACCTGGTGGCGCGGATCGCCGAGGCGGTCGGCGCCCCGGTCGTCGTGGAGAACGACGTCAACCTGGCCGCCGTCGCCGAGCGCGACTCCGGCCGCGCGCACGGGGTCGACGACTTCGTGCTGCTCTGGGCCGACGAGGGGCTCGGCGCCGCGATCGTGATCGACGGCCGGCTGCACGTCGGCGCCACCGGCGGCGCCGGGGAGGTCGGCTTCCTGCCGCTGCCGGGGACCCCGCTGGTGCGCAACGTCGGGCGGGCCAACGCCGGCGGCTTCCAGGAGCTCGCGGGTGGCAAGGAGGTGCTCGCGCTGGCCCGGTCGATGGGCCTGCGTGCGCGCACCCCGCAGGCCGCGGTCCGGCGCGCGCTCGAGACGCCCGGCGTGGGCGACGACTTCGTCGACGAGCTCGGCGGCCGGTTCGCGCTCGGGCTGGCCGCCGTGGTCGCGGTGCTCGACCCGGCGCTCGTGGTGCTGGCCGGCGGGGTCCTCACCGCCGGTGGCGAGCGCCTGCTCGACCGGGTCCGCAGCGAGCTCGCCCAGCTCGCGGTGCCGCGCCCCACCGTCGACCTGTCCACGGTGCCGGCCGACCCGGTGCTCACCGGCGCGCTGCACACGGCGCTCGCGCTCACCCGCGACCACGTCTTCGACACCCTCACCGACCGGCCGTCCCCGCCCGCACCCCGGGACGCCGTCACCACCCTGCCGGCCACCTGACCGGCCCCGACCAGGAGAACAACCGATGACCGGACCGACCCCCACGAGGGCCCTGCGCCGCACGGGTGCGGCCGTCGCCGCCGTCGCCGCCCTCGCGCTCGCCTCGGCGTGCACGGGCAGCACGTCGGGAGGTGCGAACGACGACCCGAACGCCGAGACCACGATCACCTTCTGGCACGGGTGGAGCGCGCCGAGCGAGATCAAGGCGATCCAGGGCAACATCGACGCCTTCGAGAAGGCGCACCCCAACATCCACGTGAAGGCCGTCTCCAACATCACCGACGACAAGATCAACCAGGCGCTGCGGGCCGGCGGTCCGAACGCGCCCGACGTGGTGTCGTCTTTCACCACCGACAACGTCGGCGAGTTCTGCGGCTCGCGCGCGTTCGTCGACCTCTCGTCGTTCATGAAGAAGTCCGGGATCGACGCCGCCTCGACGTTCCCGGCACCCCAACTGGCGTACACGCAGTTCGAGGGCAACCAGTGCACGCTGCCGCTGCTGAGCGACGCGTACGGCCTGTACTACAACAAGAAGTCGTTCGCCGACGCCGGGATCTCCGCGCCGCCGAGGACCATGTCGGAGCTGAAGGCCGACGCGCTGAAGCTCACGAAGACGAAGGGCGACGGCTACGCGCAGCTCGGGTTCATGCCGAACTACCACGGCTACGAGTCCGTGGTCAGCCACTTCGCGGCGATGTGGAGTCCGACGTACTTCAACGACGACGGCACCTCCAACGTGGCGAAGGACCCGGGGCTCAAGGCGATGTACCTGTGGCAGAAGGACCTGGTGGACTCGCTCGGCGGCTACCAGAGGCTGGAGAGGTACCGGAACACGTTCGGTGACGAGTTCGGCTCGAAGAACCCGTTCATGACCGGTCAGGTCGCGATGGCGATCGACGGCGAGTGGCGGGGCGGGATGATCGACGACTCCGACAGCGACGTCGACTACGGCGTCGCGCCGTTCCCGGTGCCCGACGATCAGGCCGCCCAGTACGGCAAGGGCTACATCAGCGGCACCGTCATCGGGATCGCCAGCACCAGCAAGAAGCAGAACGCCGCCTGGGAGCTGGTGAGGTACCTGACCACCGACACCAAGGCGGTCGTGGACTTCGCCAACGTGATCCACAACGTCCCGTCGACGCAGGACTCGCTCGCGTCGTCCGACGTCGACCAGAACCCGGCCTTCCAGGAGTTCATCAAGATCGCCCAGAACCAGGACAGCAACACGACACCGTCGAGCCCCAACGGCGGCGCCTACCAGCTGACGCTGCAGAACGTCGGCTACGACTACGAGTCCGGCAAGAACACCGACCTGCAAGGTGCGCTCGACAAGGCCGCCGAGCAGATCGACGCCGACATCGCACAGTCGCAGTGACCAGCACCAGCCTCGCCGCGAGGAGGCGCCGCGACGCGCTGCGCACGCTGGCGTTCCTCTCACCGTGGCTGCTCGGCACCGGGCTGTTCTTCCTGTACCCCCTGGTGTCCACGGCGTACTTCTCGGTGATGCGGTACGACGGGTTCGCGCCGCCGCGCTTCACCGGCCTGCGCAACTGGGAGTTCGTGTTCCAGAGCTACCCGTTCTTCTGGCCGGCGATGCGCAACACCGTGTGGCTCGTCCTCGTCGTGGTGACGCTGCGGATGCTGGTCGGGCTGGCGATCGGGATGCTGGTGATCCGGGTCAAGCGCGGCGGTGGGCTGTTCCGGACGCTCTACTACGCGCCGTACCTGGCGCCGCCGGTCGCGGGCACGCTCGCGTTCGTGTTCCTGCTCAACCCGGGAACCGGGCCGGTGAACGTGATCCTCGGGCACCTCGGGCTGCCGCAGCCGGGCTGGTTCAACGACCCGGCCTGGTCGAAGCCGGCGCTGACCCTGCTCGCGCTGTGGGGCATCGGCGACCTGATGGTGATCTTCATGGCCGCGCTGCTCGACGTGCCCCGCGAGCAGTACGAGGCGGCCGAGCTCGACGGGGCCGGTGCGTTCAACCGGTTCCGCTTCGTCACCGTCCCGCACCTGCGGCCGATCCTGGTGTTCGCGGCGGTGACCGGCGTGATCGCGATGATGCAGTACTACACGGAGCCGTTCGTGGCCGGGCTGGTGGCGAGCGGGCAGATCGGCGGCTCCGGCCAGCAGGTCGAGCCCGGCTACCCCGCGGGGTCGACGCTGACCCTGCCGCAGCTCGTCTACAACCTCGGCTTCCAGCGCTTCGACATCGGCGCCGCGTGCGTGATCGCGCTGGTGCTCTTCGTGCTGTCCATGCTGTTCGCGGTGCTGCTGATGCGGCGCGGCAGCGGGTTCCTGGCGGAGGACTGAGATGGCCACCGTCACCACCTCACGCACCACCCCCGGCCGCGCCGTCGCCACGGTGCCCGCCGGCGTACGCCGCAGGCGCGCGCTCGAGTGGGTCGCGCTGCACACCGTTGCGGTCACCGCGGCGTTGTTCTTCGTGCTGCCGTTCGTGTTCATCGTGCTGACCGCGGTGATGACCGACGAGCAGACGCTGACCCGCGACCTGTGGCCGAACCAGTGGGAGTGGCACAACTTCGCCGACGTCTGGCGCACGCCGGGCTTCGCGACCTGGTGGCGCAACACCATCGTGTACGCCGTGACCGGCACCCTGCTCACCCTGGTGTCGAGCATCCCGGTGGCCTACGCGCTCGCGCACTTCCGGTTCCGCGGCCGCACCGTCGCGATGATGGTCGTGGTGGCCACGATGATGCTGCCGCCGCAGGTCGTGATCGTGCCGATGTACCTGTTCTGGGCCAAGCAGCTGCACCTGTCCGGCACGCTGTGGCCGCTGATCATCCCGCTGGCGTTCGGCGACGCGTTCTCGATCTTCCTGCTGCGCCAGTTCCTGCTGACGGTGCCGCGCGAGTACATCGAGGCGGCGAAGGTCGACGGCTGCGGCGACCTCGGCGCGCTGCTGCGGGTGGTGCTGCCGATGGCCAAGCCGGCGGTCGCGGCGGTCGCGCTGTTCCAGTTCTTCTACTGCTGGAACGACTACTTCGGCCCGCAGATCTACGCCAGCGAGAACCCGGCGGCGTGGACGCTCAGCTACGGTCTGGGCACCTTCAAGAGCGCGCACCACACGAACTGGAACCTCACCATGGCGGCCACGCTGCTCGTGATCGCGCCGGTGATCGTGCTGTTCTTCCTGGCCCAGCGGGCCTTCATCGAGGGAGTCACGTTGACGGGAGTCAAGGGATGATGAAGATCGCGGTCGTCGGCGGTGGGTCGACGTACACGCCGGAGCTCGTCGACGGCTTCGGCCGGCTGCGAGAAGTGCTGCCGGTCGACGAGCTGGTGCTGGTCGACCCGGCCGCGGAGCGCCTCGAGCCGGTCGCCGGCCTCGGCCGCCGGATCCTGTCCCGGCTCGGCCACCCGGGCACGCTCACCACCACCGGCGACCTCGACGAGGCCGTCGACGGCGCGGACGCGGTGCTGCTGCAGCTGCGGGTCGGCGGGCAGGCGGCCCGGCAGCAGGACGAGACCTGGCCGCTGGTGTGCGGGTGCGTCGGACAGGAGACCACCGGTGCCGGCGGCCTGGCGAAGGCGCTGCGCACCGTCCCGGTCGTGCTCGACATCGCCGACCGGGTGCGCAAGGCCAACCCGGACGCCTGGATCGTCGACTTCACGAACCCGGTCGGCATCGTCACCCGCGCGCTGCTCACCGCCGGGCACCGGGCGGTCGGCCTGTGCAACGTCGCGATCGGGGTGCAGCGCCGGTTCGCCACCCGGCTCGGCGTCGCCCCCGAGGAGGTGCGGCTCGACCACGTCGGCCTGAACCACCTGACCTGGGTGCGTCGGGTGCTGGTCGACGGTGTCGACCGGCTCCCCGAGCAGCTGGCCGAGGACGCCGACGGCCTCGCCGACGGACTGGGCCTGCCCCCGGGCCTGCTCACCCGGCTGGGTGTGCTGCCGTCCTACTACCTGCGCTACTACTACGCGCACGACGCGGTGGTCCGCGAGCAGCGCACCGCCCCGACGCGGGCCGAGGAGGTCGCCGACATCGAGCAGCGGCTGCTCGCGTCGTACGCCGACGAGCGGCTGGACACGCTGCCGGAGCTGCTCACCCGGCGCGGGGGCGCCTACTACTCCGAGGCCGCGGTCGCGCTCTGCGCGTCGCTGCTCGGGACCGGCGCCGACCCGGTGCAGGTGGTGAACGTCCGCAACGACGGGACGCTGCCGTTCCTGCCCGACGACGCGGTCGTGGAGGTGCCGGCCCGGATCGACCACCACGGCCCGGTCCCGCTGCCGGTCGACCCGCTCGCCCCGCTGTACGCCGGCCTGGTGGCTGCGGTCACGGCCTACGAGCACCTCGCTCTCGACGCGGCACTGCGCGGCGGCCGCGACCGGGTCTTCGACGCGCTGCTCGCGCACCCGCTGGTCGGCCAGGTCGACCGGGCGGACCGGCTCACCGACGAGCTCGTGGCGCACAACCGAGACCACCTGGCCTGGGCCTGACGTGGCCGCCGTGCTGCCCGCCGTGCTCGCCGTCGACGCCGGCAACAGCAAGACCGACGTGGTGCTGGTCGCCGCCGACGGGGCGGTGCTCGGCGCCGCGCGGGGCGG
The DNA here is from genome assembly GCA_013361955.1 of Nocardioidaceae bacterium. GTDB lineage: Bacteria > Actinomycetota > Actinomycetes > Propionibacteriales > Nocardioidaceae > Nocardioides_B. The sequence goes on along the minus strand of JABFXA010000297.1, from coordinate 88 downwards.
CGGGTTCCACCCGCACCTGGTCGGCGCCGAGGCCGCGGTGGCGGGGCTGCACCCCCTCGTCGAGGAGGCGGCCGCGTCGGCCGGCCTC
>JABFXA010000047.1 GCA_013361955.1 Nocardioidaceae bacterium | reverse complement strand
CGTGCGCACCCTCGACCCGGGCCGGCCCGTCCGGCGCCGGCTCGTCCGGCCGGCTCGGCCGGCCGGTCCCGGCCGCGATCGGCGCGGTCTCGTCGGTCGGCTCCCAGCGGTTGCCGCTGGGGGGCTGGTCACTCACGGTTTCTCCAGTCGTCGAGGGAACGAGAGGCACACCCTGTCCGCAGCGACTGTCCCGCTCCTGCCACCCGGCTGTCGGGAGCCTGTGAAGCAGGTTCCCGTCGGACCGACCCGGGACGATCATGGAAGGCGTGAACGGGGTGCCGGTTCACCGGTTGCTGCTGGCCGGCTCGGTGTGCTCCCTGACCGCGGGGGTGGTGTGGGCGGCGGTCGCGGTGCACCAGCTCGAGGCGCACGGCAGCAGCTCGGTGAACGAGATGCGGCTGGTGCTCGGCCTGACCTGGATGGACACGTCGAAGGTGCTGCCCTTCGCGCTGCTCCTGCTGCTGCCGGGACTCGAGTGCCTGGTCCGCCGGTCCAGCGAGACCGACACGCTCGCGGCCGTCGTGCTGCTGCGGATGGCGCAGCTCCTGGTGGTGACGTCGGCCGTCGTCGGCGCCTTCGACTTCTGGCCGTTCCCGACCGGCAGCTACGCGGTGACGTTCGAGGACCGCGGCGAGGGCTTCCCCGGGCAGTTCCTCGCCTCCGTCGCCGCCGGCTTCGCGTTGCTGACGGTCGCGGTGATCCGGCGCCGCGCGGGACGCTGGGAGTGGGCCGTGCACCTGATGCTCGCCGCCGGGCTCGTCGTCGGCTCGGTGTGGACCCCGGCGCTGATCTGGCCGGCGTTCGCGTGGGTGGGGTTCGGCTTCTGGCTGGGGTGGTTCGCCAGCGCGCTGACGGTCCGACGGCCGCGGTCCCGCGCGCTCTGACCTGGACGGCGGGGGGTCAGTCGTCCCGCTCGTCGGCCGGGTCGAGCAGCCGCACGTGCAGCGGCGACGGGCTCATCGGGTCGGGCCCGATCAGCTGCAGGAGCGCCAGCACCCGGTGCGCGTGGCTGTCGCGGGTGGTGACCACGTCGAGGACGACGTCGTCGACGCGGGCCTGCACCGCCAGTGCCTCGAGACCGCGGATCGCGGCCGCGGACAGCAGCGTCACCCGCGTCAGGTCGATCGTGAGGAAGCAGTGCGTGCCGAAGGAGTCGGCGATGGTGGCCACCCACAGCGAGGTGCTCTCCATGTCCTGGTCGCCCTCGAGCGCGACGATGTCTCCTGATACCGGCGGCTGCGGTGCGTTCGCGTCCGGCACTGGGCTCTTCTTCCGGTGGGGTCGCCGCCAGTCTGCGCCACCCGAGCCTCGCAGGGGTAGGACGGCACCGGCGCGTCGCGGCATGCGGCGGGACGAGAGATCACTCACCACATCGATCCCCGACCGCACGTCATGCCCGGGAGACCTGCGGGTACGGCGCCGCGATGCTGACCTTCGCGCTGGCTCTCGCCATCACCGTCCCGCTGGTCGCGGCGCTGGGCCTCGACTGGTGGCGGCACCCGGGCGAGGACACCCTGTCGTCGTACGTGCGGACGGAGCAGGTGCCGGCGGGCAGGGCCCGTCCCGCCGAGCGGGCTTCGGAGGGCAGCGGGGTCAGGCGGGCTCGTCGAGCCAGATCCCGCGGGCGAGGTCCGGCCAGTGGCCCGGCGGCGCCGGCGGCGACCCGCGCTCGCGGGGCCGACGGACCACGCTCAGCTGGAGCGCGACCCCCGGCACGATCCGCAGCGACGCGAGCACGACCCGCCGGCGGTGGTCGCGCACGGGTCCCGGCACGGGGAGACGGATGATGGTCACGCGCGCGGCGGCCCGTCGATGCGCCGCTCCTCGACGTGGTGGGTGGTACGGCGCTGACGGTTCATCACCACGGACAGCACCAGCGCGACGACCCCGACGATCAGCAGGATCCAGCCGAGTGCGCTGTCGTCGACGAAACCGATGTCGAAGTTCAGGACGTTGAGCGCGAGGACCAACCCGAGAATCACCAGCACGATGCCCAGACCAATGCCCATGACGGATCCCTCTCCTGCGTCGGATGTTCGCGGGGTCATTGCCCAGCGCGGCGGTTTTCAAGCGTGGTCGGTGCGCGGTGGCTTGGACCGGCCGCCGCAGCCGGGACCTTTCCCGCGTCCGTCACCTCACCGGTCCCGCATGCGATCACCCCTGTGAGGCCCGGGAGACACGGGCGTCCACTGCGTCGGGCATCCCTGTGCGCGCCCGGCGCGGCGATGGGGGGCGGTCCCACCTGGTCCGTGGGACCGCCCACCCCGCCCGCGTACCGGTCAGTGCCGGCCGGCGAACGCCGTGGCGACCTCGTGCAGGCAGCCGAGCGCGGCGGCGATCATCGGGTGGTTGCGGCTGCCGCGCCGGATCCCCGTGAGGATGTGCCGCGAGGGCATCGGGTCGCCGGTGAGCGGCACCCGTACGACGGGGTACCCCATCGGCATGTGCGCCAGCCGCGGGACCAGCGCGACGCCGAGGCCGGCGCCGACCAGAGCCGCACCCGTGTCCCACTCGGTGGCGTGGTGGGCGACGACGGGCGTGAAGCCGGCGGAGGCGCAGGCGGTCTGCAGCAGCTGGTGGTAGGGGCTGCCGGGACGGTCCATCACCCAGGGCTCGTCGACCACGTCCTTCAGCAGCGCCGCCGACGTCCCCGCCAGCCGGTGCCCCTCCGGGACGAGCAGGTCGAGGGGGTCGTCGAGGAGGTGCCCGATCTCGAAGCGCGGGTCGGCACTGGCGGGCACCTCGCTGGTGGCGACCACGACGGCCAGGTCGGCCTCGTCGGCGAGCAGCAGCTCGAAACACTCGCGCGGCCCGACCTCGACGACCCGGACCTCGCACCCGGGCAGGGCGGCGCGGACGCCGACCGCGACAGGCGGCAGCAGCGCGGCGGCGGCGGTCGAGAACCCGCACAGCCGCAGGGTCCCGCGGCCCTGGTCGCCTGCGGCGGCCAGCTCGGCGCGGATCTCCTCCCAGGTGGCGAACAGGTCCTCGCTGCGCGCGAGCAGCACGCGGGCGGCTGGCGTCAACCGGATCCGGCGGCCGTCCTGGACGACGAGGTCCACCCCGAGGTCCTTGGCCAGCGTCCGCAGCTGCTGCGAGACGGCCGAGGGCGCGTAGTGCAGGGCCTCGGCGGCACCGGTGACGGTGCCGCAGGCGGCGACCATCCGCAGCACCTGCAGCCGCCGGTCGATCATGCAGCGATTGTGCATGACACCATGCACTTTCCCGGCCTGGTGCATCGCCGGAACCCGCTCCCAGACTGGCCGGGTGCGATCCCTCGACCCGCTCCTCGAGCCGTTCTCGTTGAAGCACCTGACGCTGCGCAACCGTGTGGTGAGCACGTCGCACGAGCCGGCGTACGCCGTCGACGGGATGCCGAAGGACCGGTACCGGCTCTACCACCTCGAGAAGGCCCGCGGCGGCGTCGGCCTGACGATGATCGGCGGCTCGGCCGTGGTCGCCCCGGACAGCCCGCCGGCGTTCGGGAACCTGTTGCTGTACCGCGACGACATCGTGCCGTGGATGCGCAGTCTGGCCGACGACGTGCACGAGGCCGGCGCCGCGGTGATGTGCCAGGTCACGCACCTCGGCCGCCGGTCCAGCAGCTACACCGACGACTGGCTGCCGCTGGTGTACCCGTCGCCCCTGCGGGAGCCGGCGCACCGCAGCTTCCCCAAGGTCGCCGAGCCCTGGGACCTCGACCGGATCGTCGACGACTACGCGGCCGCGGCGCAACGCTGCCAGGCCGCCGGTCTCGACGGCATCGAGCTGCAGTCGTACGGGCACCTGCTCGACGCGTTCCTGTCCCCGGCCACCAACCACCGCGACGACGAGCTGGGCGGCAGCCTGGAGCACCGGATGACCTTCCCGCGTCGCGTGGTCCGGGCCATCCGTGCGGCGGTCGGCCCGGACTTCGTGGTCGGGATCCGGATGTCGATGGACGAGGACGCCGCCGAAGGACTCGGGCGTGACGAGGCGCTCCGCGCCCTGCGCGCGTACGTCGAGGACGGGATCGACTTCCTCAGCGTGATCCGCGGAACCATCGACAGCGACGCGACGCTGGCCAAGGTGATCCCGTCGATGGGCACGCCGTCCGCGCCGCACCTCGCGTTCGCGGGAGAGATCCGGCGGGCGGTCGACGTCCCGGTCATGCACGCCTCGCGGATCTCCGACGTCGCCACGGCGCGGTACGCGGTCCGCGAGGGGCTCGTCGACCTGGTCGGCATGACCCGCGCGCAGATCGCCGACCCGCACCTGGTGCGCAAGGTCGCGGCCGGCGACGAGGACCGGATCCGCCCGTGCGTCGGTGCGAACTACTGCCTGGACGCGATCTACCAGTCCGGCGACGCCAAGTGCATCCACAACCCGGCCAGCGGGCGCGAGCAGACCCTCGCCCATCTCACCCCGCCCGCCGCCGCGCGGAGGAAGGCGGTCGTGGTCGGCGCCGGACCCGCGGGGCTGGAGGCGGCCCGGGTGCTGGGCGAGCGCGGCCACCGCGTCGTCGTCCTCGAGGCCTCGGACACCCCCGGCGGCCAGGTGCGCCTCGCGGCCGCGGCGGCGCGGCGCCGCGACCTGATCGGCATCGTCGACTGGCGGGTCGCCGAGCTCAAGCACCACGACGTGGAGCTCCGCCTCGGCATCCTCGCCGACACCGGCACCGTGCTGGCCGAGGACCCGGACGTCGTCATCGTCGCGACCGGCGGGCTGCCGAACACCGACGTCGTCCGCACCGGTGGGCACCTGCTCCACGACACCTGGGACGTGATGTCCGGCGGCGTGCAGCCCGACGGGCGCGTGCTGGTGTACGACGACAACGGCGCCGAGCCGGCCCTGGACGCCGCCGAGCTGCTGGCCACCCGCGGGGCCACCGTCGAGCTGGTCACCCCCGAGCGCACCGTCGGCCCGCTGGTCGGCAGCATGAACTCCCCCGCCTACCTGGCCGCCTTCGCGCGGCACGGCGTCGAGGTGACGCTCGGCCACCGGCTCGTCTCGGTCGAGCGCGACCTCGCCGGCGGGCTGCGCGCCCGGCTGCGCAGCGACTACGCCGACGTCGAGCGGGAGCGGCACGTCAGCCACGTGGTCGTCGAGCACGGCACGCTGCCCAACGACGAGCTGTACCGCGACCTGGTCCCGCTCTCGCGCAACCTCGGCGCGGTCGACCACCGGGCGCTGCTGGCGATCCGCCCCCAGCAGGTGCACACGAACCCGGACGGCGGCTTCGCGCTGTTCCGGGTCGGCGACGCCGTCGCCAGCCGCAACATCCACGCCGCGACGTACGACGCACTGCGCCTGTGCCTCGCCCTCTGACCGCAGGGAGGAACCGATGAGCGCCTTCGTCCAGGAGCCATCCACCAGCACCGACCGGGCCGACCTGCTCGCCCTGCTCGACGCGAGGCCGCCGGGACACAGCCTGCCCGGGCCCTGCTACACCAGCCCGCGGGTGTTCGACCTCGACGTCGAGGCGGTGTGGGCCCGCACCTGGATCTTCGCGGTCACCGAGGCGGAGGTACGCGAGCCCGGCGACTTCGTGACCGTCGACATCGGCCGCTACTCCGTGATCGTGCTGCGCGACGACGACGAGGTGGTCCGGGCGCTGCACAACGTCTGCCGCCACCGTGGCTCCCGGGTGCTCACCGAGCGGGCCGGGTCGGTCGGCAACATCGTGTGCGGCTACCACCAGTGGACCTACGCCACCGACGGCTCGCTGCTGCGCGCCGGCGACCAGCGCCCGGGCTTCGACACCAGCTGCTTCGGGCTCAGGCCCGTGCACGTGCGGGTGGTCGCCGGGCTCGTCTACCTCTGCCTCGCCGAGGACCCCCCGGCCGACTTCGACGAGGTCGTCGCAACCATCACGCCGTACCTGCTGCCGCACCAGCTGCATCGCACGAAGGTCGCCGCGCAGCTCGACCTCGTCGAGGACGCCAACTGGAAGCTGGTGATGGAGAACAACCGCGAGTGCTACCACTGCGAGGCCGGGCACCCCGAGCTGATCCGCACCTTCTTCCCCACCTACGGGTACGCCGAGGACGAGATCCCCGCACGGCTGCGGCCGGCGCACGAGCGGTACCTGCGGGCCGAGGCCGACCTGCAGGCGTCGTGCACCCTGCGCGGGATGCCGCACGCCGCCGTCGAGGAGCTCGACACTCGCACCAGCGGATTCCGGGTGCAACGCGAGGCGCTCGACGGGGCCGGGGAGTCCTACACGCTCGACGGCACCGCGGCCTCGCGGCGGCTGCTCGGCGACCTGGACAGCCCGCGACTGGGCAGGCTCTCGCTGCACAACCAGCCGAACGCCTGGTTCCACTTCCTCGCCGACCACGCCGTCACCTTCGCGGCGCTGCCCCTCGCGGCGGATCGCACGCTGGTGCGCACCACCTGGCTGGTCCACGAGGACGCGGAGGAGGGGGTCGACTACGACCCGGACGCCCTCACGCACGTGTGGCGGCGGACCAACGAGCAGGACGCGACGCTGTGCGCGCGGGCCCAGCAGGGCGTCGGCAGCCCGGCGTACCGGCCCGGTCCGTACGCCCCCAGCGAGTACCAGGTCGACGCGCTCGTCCGCTGGTACGTCGCCCGCGTCCGGGAGCACCTGGCGTGACCGCGACGCTGGACCTGCCCCTCGTCGCACCCCAGACCTGGCTCCCCGTCGTCGACGAACCGCTGGTCTGCGTCGACGTGCGGCCGGTGACCCACGACGTCCGGACGTTCGTGCTGCGCCACCCGCGGGGCGGCCGGTTCGTGTTCGAGCCCGGGCAGCACGTCACGCTCACCGCCGACCTCGACACCGGGCCGGTCGAGCGGTGCTACACGATCGCGTCGCCGCCGACCGCCCCCGGCACCCTGGAGCTCACCGTGAAGCGGGTGCCCGGCGGGCCGGTGTCCGGCTGGCTGCACGACACCGTGCGCGCCGGCACGATGCTGCAGGTCTCCGGTCCGTACGGCGTCTTCACGACGTCGCGGCACCCCGCCGCGAAGCACCTCTACCTCTCGGCCGGCAGCGGGATCACCCCGCTGATGTCGATGACCCGGGACCGCCGCGACCGCGGTGACGGCGCGGACGTCGTCCTCGTGCACAACGCCCGCACCCCCGACGACATCGTGTTCCGCGCCGAGCTGCAGCACCTGGCCGAGCAGGTCCCGGGGGTCCGGGTGGTCACCATCTGCGAGGCGGACTCCGCCGCCGAGACGTGGACCGGGCCTCGGGGCCGGCTCACCCTCGCGCACCTGCTGGCCGCGGCGCCCGACCTGCTGGAGCGTGAGGTGTTCACGTGCGGGCCGGCTCCCTACATGGCGGCGGCACGCACCCTGCTCGCCGAGGCGGGCGCCGACCCGGCGCGTTGTCACGAGGAGAGCTTCGACCTCGGCACGCCGGGCCCGCCGCCGGACGACGGCCCGCCGGCCGGACCGACGTACACGGTCGAGCTGCGGCGGTCCGGCCGCACCCTCGAGTGCGGCGCGGGCACCTCCATCCTGGGCGCCGCGGCCCGGGCGGGGCTGAGCCTGCCGTCCTCGTGCGGCGAGGGCGTGTGCGGCACCTGCAGGTCGACGCTGCTGGAGGGCACCGTCGACATGGAACCTGCCGGGGGCATCCGGCCGCGCGAGATCGCGCAGCAGAGGATCCTGCTCTGCTGCGCGACCCCGACCAGCGACCTGGTCGTCGACGCCTGACCCGCTCAGACTCCCGCAGGCTGGCGCCGGAACACGGCGGCCAGCTGCTCGATGCGGGCCGCGTCGGCCGGGCCGAGCGGCAGCAGCGGGTCGCGCACGGGTCCGGCGGAGTGCCCGATCGCCTCCATCGCGGCCTTGACCGCGGCGACGTACGACGTGGAGAGGGCCGCGTCGAGCAGCGGGTGGACCCGCGCCCACGCCGCACGGGCGGCCGCGAGGTCACCCTCGCGCACCCGGTCGTGGACTTCGACGAGCTCGGCCGGCACCACGTTGGCGGTGCCCGCCATCACGCCCGCCGACCCGCTGACGAGAGCGGAGAGGATCAGGCTGTCCCAGCCGACGAACGTGCCGACCAGGTCGCCGTACTCGTGGATCAGCCGGGCGGCCTGCGCCATGTCCGGGCTGGTGTTCTTCACGTACCGGATGTTCGGGACCTCGCGGGCGAGTCCCGCCACCACCTCGGGGGCGAGGTCGACACCGGTCGCGTGCGGCAGGTTGTAGAGCATCACCGGGACCTGCACGGAGCCCGCGACGCGACGCAGGTAGTGCCGGGTCTCGTCGAGCGTCAGAGGCTCGTAGTACGGCGCCACCGGCATCACCACGTCGACACCGGCGGCCTCGGCGTGCCGGGTCAGCGCGATCGCCTTCGCGGCGCTGGTGCCGCCGGTCTGGGCGACGACGGGCACGCGTCCGGCGGTCTGGTCGACGACGACCTCGACGACCCGCCGGCGCTCGTCGGTGGTCAGGGCGGTGAACTCGCCGGTCGAGCCGCAGGCGACGACGCCGTGCACCCCGCCGTCGATGGTCCGGTCGACGAGGGCCCGCAGGGCCGCCTCGTCGAGGGCGCCGTCGGTGGTCGCGGGGGTGGCCAGGGCGACGAGCACGCCGCGCAGGGAGTCGGTCATCGGAGGTTCCTCTCGAGAGTGGGGGTGGGGACGGCGCCGCAGAGCGCGGCGGCGTGCTGGGCGGCGGCGAAGCCGGTGCTGACCGCGGAGTCGATGTAGAAGGTGCCGAGGTAGTCGCCGGCGAGGAAGACCCGGCTGCCGCCCCGCGTCAGCGCGGGCTGCAGCCTGCCCCGGCCGGGGAACCGGTACGGCGAGCCCTCGACCCAGCGGGCGGACCTGGCCTCGACGACCGTGGACGCGAAGTCGTGCCCGAGCACGGCGTCCAGGTCGCGCAGATGGATCTCGACCACCTCGGCGTCGGTCTTGTCGAGCAGTGCGCGCCGACGACCCGCCGGCGAGAAGGTCATCATGCTGCCCCCGGGCTGCCGGGTCTGCTCGGCGGCCCGCACCAGGCTGGCGTGGTTCAGCGCGATCGCGAACGAGCTCCTCGGGGCCGCGATCGCGTATGTCGAGTCCCAGGGCCGGGGCCCGGTCTCGTCGGTGAGGAACGCACTGCTGACGTGCGGCCCGTAGACCACCTGCCCGAGCGCGTCGCGGACGTCGGACGGCAGGTCGACGCCGACGCGGTGCGCCACCCCGGCGGTGGTCGCGAGCACCACGGCCCGCGCCTCGACCTCGTGCTCGACACCGCCCTGGGCGTACCGGACCAGCACCGAGTCACGGCGGTGCACGACCTCGCGCACCTCGGCGCCGAGATGCACCCGCTCGCCCAGGGCGGCCGCGAGCGCCTCGGTCATCGTGGACGGGCCGCCGACGATGTTGCGGTTCAGGCCCTTGCCGGCGAAGAAGACCAGCGAGAAGTAGCCGATCCCGCAGCCGGCCGAGATCTCGTCCACGTCGCCCGCGGAGCGGGTCACCACGGTCTCGAACAGCTTCGAGGCGTCGGGCGGCAGGTCGCCGGTCAGGTCCCGGAAGGTCCGGTCGTCCTCGAAGTCGTACACCCGTTGCTGCAGCGCCAGCGGCGGCTCGGCGGCGTGCCGGCGCACCAGCGCGTTGTAGCGCAGCGCGCCGACCCCCACCTTGGCCCCCGCGCGCAGGATCGCGGCACGGTCGCGCAGCGACATCGGGATGCGGAACGGGTACGTCGCGACCGGCCCGCCGGTCAGCAGCGCGCCGTTCATCGCCATCCCCTTGAGGGAGCCGGGGACGGTCAGCGCGGTCACGCCGACCTCGCGGAGGAGCGCGTCGGTGGAGCTGCCGTCGCCGGCGATGACGTGCCCGCCCCAGTTCAGCCAGTACCGGCCGCGGCGCTCTGACCGGATCCGTCCGCCGACCCGGTGGTCCGCCTCGAGGAGGCAGATGTCGCGGTTCCGGAGCCGCCAGGCCGCGGACAGGCCGGCGATGCCACCGCCGACGATCACGACGTCCCTCACGACACGGCCTTCGCGACGGTGCCGACAGCGGTGGTCGTGGTGAGCGAGGCGCACTCGGCGAGCGTCTTGCCGCGGGTCTCGGGGGCCCACGCGAGCGACACGGCCGCGCCGACCAGCGTGATCAGACCGCCCAGCAGCATGGTCGGGCCGATGCCGATGCCGGAGAGGGCCACCGGGACCAGGTAGGTGCCGACCGCCGCGCCGATCCGGCTCAGCGAGGAGGCCAGGCCCACCGCGGAGCCGCGGATCTCGGTGGGGAACAGCTCGTTCGGGTAGACCCACTGCAGGATCTGGGTGCCGCCGATGAGCACCGCGTACGTCGCGAACAGGGCCAGGATCACGACGGGGGCGGCGTGCGGGAACAGCCCGAGCGCGAGCAGCGCGACGCCGCTCCAGAGGAAGCTGTGGATGATCAGCGGCCGGCGGCCCATCCGCTCGACCAGCCCGACCGCGACCAGGCAGCCGACCAGGAACAGCACGGTGATCGCCGCGGAGCCGATGTGCGCGAGGTCGTCTCCGAGGTTCAGGGCGCTGAGGATCGCCGGGCTGAAGGCGTAGACCGCGAAGAGCGGCACGATCGAGCAGGTCCAGAAGATCGTGATGAAGGCCATCCGCTTGCCGTAGCCGGCGCTGACCAGGGCGCGGAGCCCGACGTGCTCCTGGGTCTCGGCCTGGTCGGCCTCCTGCAGGTCGTGCAGCGTCACGTGCTCGCCGTACACCTTGTGGATGACCTCGAGCGCCTCGTCCTCGCGGCCGTTCTTCGCCAGCCACCGCGGCGACTCGGGGGTGCCCATCCGGGCGATCACGATCACCAGGCCGGGCAGCGCGGCGCTGGCCAGCATCCACCGCCAGCCGCCGTCGACGTGCAGCAGGAACTGCCCCACGACGTACGCCGTGGCGGCGCCGAGGAACCAGGTGGTGACGAACGCGCCCAGCAGCTTGCCGCGGTAGCGGCGCGGGGTGAACTCCGCGAGCAGCGACGTGGCGATCGGGTAGTCGGCCCCGACCGCGATCCCGACCAGGAACCGCAGCGCGATCAGCCACCCGACGTCGTTGACGAGTCCCTGTGCGACCGAGCACACGACCAGCGCGATCAGGTCGATCGTGAACAGCAGGTGGCGGCCGAGCTTGTCGGTGGCCCAGCCGCCGACGAACGCGCCGAAGAAGATGCCGATCAGGGCGGCGGCGCCGACCAGGCCCTGGGTCGAGGGGCTCATGTCGAACTCGGGAGCGAGCTGCACCATGGCCACCCCGATGATGCTGAGGATGTAGCCGTCGAGGAACGGTCCACCTGCGGTGAAGACCGCGAGCCTCTTGTGGAACCGCGACAACGGCGCGTCGTCGAAGGCGTTGATGGCACTCACGATGACCTCATTCGGTTGGCAGTGACGTGCGCCATAGCCTCCTCACGACGAGCCGGCGCCGCTTCGGACCAGGTCGGCAAACTCGGCGCCGCCGTTCCGACAATCGTCGGAACGTGCAGGTCAGGGCCCGGTCAGGACCGCTCGACGAGCCTGCGCATCTTCAGCCCGAGGTGCAGCCGGAGCCGTTGCTCCCCGTCGCGCAGGTCGACGCCGGCGATCTCCTCGATCCGGCCGAGCCGGTAGTACAAGGTGGACCGGTGCACGTGCAGCGCGGCCGAGGCCGCGGTCACGTCGCCCGCGCAGGACAGGTACGCCGCCAGGGTCTCGACCAGGTTGTCGTTGCTGTCGGCGTCGACGAGCCGGCGCAGCTCGGCCGGGTAGCGGGACGCAGCGAGCTCCCCGGGTGGGAGCCTGAGCAGCAACCGGTAGACCCCGAGGCTCTCGGCACCCACGACCGGCCCGAGCTCCGGCAGCAAGGTGGCCGCGCGGGCCGCCAGCCTCGCGTCGTCGTGCGAGGCCGCCGCGCCGTCGGCGCCGGCCTCCTCGCCGCCGATCCCGACGACCATCCGACGTCCGACCGCGACCATCCGCGCCGCGATGCGCTCCGCGACCTGACGCGCGAGGGCCTGCCCGCCGCCGAGCACGAGGACCACGGCCTCGACCGGCCGCACCCAGGCGACGCTCGCGCGGGCCCGGTCGCCGGTGGCCATCTCGACCGCGGCCTGCAGGTCGGCCTGGACGTCCTCGGTGTCCGGCACCGGGCCGACGACCCGAGCGACCAGGGCCACGCTGCAGTCCGTGCCGGCCACGACCTCCTGGTCCGCGAGCCGGTCCCAGGCGCGGGCGCGGTCGGCGGGCTCCGACGAGATCAGGCCGCGGGTCAGCTCGGCCGCCCGCTGCTGCGACTCCTCGTGCAGCATCAGCCGCCGGTACATCAGCTGCCCGATCTGGACCGTGGCGGCCGCGGCCTCCTCGACCTCGTCGTCCTCGACGCCCTCGTCGATGAGGAACAGGTGCCCGAACAGGATGTCGTGGTCGCGGATCGGGCAGCACACCCGCGCCTTGAACCCCAGCTCGGCGTCCGCGGGGATGCGGCCGGGCCGGTCCCACGAGTAGATGCCGTGCTTCTTGAAGTGCGCGAGCACCCGCGGGTCGGAGTACCGGTGCACGATGGCGAAGACCCGGAGCTCGTCCTCCTCGCCGAAGTGCCCGCTCGAGACCACCAGCCGGCCCTGGGTGTCGTCGATGGCGACCGAGCGTCCGAGCCGCGCGGCGAGCCGGTCGACCGTCTGCTGCAGCCCGTCGAGGCCTGCCCCGTCGGAGTAACTCATCCACTCCCCTACCGGAACGCTGTCCGCTCCCGACGGTAGCGCCTGAGCGGCCGGGGCGGCACCGGCCGGCCGACCGCTACCCCGGTCGCTTGACGGCGTACCGCACGTGGGTGGCGAACGGCGAGCTCCAGGTGCCGAGCACGTCGAGGTCGAGGTCTCGCTCGAACCCCTCGAACAGCCGCTTCCCGCCGCCCGGCACGACCGGTGCGGTGGAGATCGCGAGCTCGTCGACCACGTCCGCCGCGAGGCCCTGCCGGATCAGGTCGGCACCGCCGCCGAGGGACACCGTGGCGTCGCCGGCGAGCTCGCGTGCCTTCTGCAGCGCGGCGTCGAAGCCGTCGACGAACAGGAAGCCGGTGCTCGGGTCCGGCTGGTCCTCGGTGCGGTGGGTGAGCACGATCAGGGTGCCGGGGAACGGGTTCGTGCCGCCCCAGGCGCCCGCGGCGTCGTACATGGTGCGGCCGACGATCCCGCAGCCCAGCCCCTCGGTGAGCGCCTCGAAGTACTCCCGGTCGGCGCCGTGCATGCCGTCTGTGTCGCGGCCGTCGTCGGCGTACGTCCAGGGGCCGCCCATCACCCAGTAGTGGAGGCGCTCACCCCCGATGCCGAGTCCCTGCCCGGGCCTGTCGTCCGGCCCGACGACGTAGCCGTCGACGGAGGTGGTGATGGCAGCGATGACCTTGCTCATGGTTCCTCCTGAGTGCGGGTACGCCGGGTCAGACCGTCGTGCTCGCCGAGAATCATCGGTCAGAGCGCGTACGCCGTGCGGTGCCTCGGCTGGTAGAGCTGCACGTCGTCGGCGCCCGGCACCCGCACCATCGCGACGATCCCGTAGCCGTGGTCGTCCGGGCCGGAGCTGAACTCCGCGCCCTTGGCCCGCAGCTCGGCCATCGTGGCGTCCAGGTCGTCGACGACGAAGCTGATCGCGTGGTGCCGTGGTGAGCTCGACCCGTCGTCGAACGGACCGGTCGGGTGCACGCCCAGCTCGCTCGGCCCGGTCCGGAAGATCAGCCAGTCGTGGTCGCCGGTGCCGGCGTCGACCGAGGGGAAGCCGAGGACGTCGCGGAAGAAGGTCCGGGTGGCGTCGGCGTCGTCGGAGTAGATCAGGGTGTGGCAGGCGAGGATCATCCCGTCAGCGTCTCACCGTCCCGGGCCGACGAACACGCCTCGCGGAACCGGGCAGCGGCCGCCGCGACGTCCTCCGCGGTGGTCTGCCAGCTGGTGACCAGCCGCACGGTGGTCGGGCCCATCCGGTAGAACTGCACGCCGGCCTCGGTCGCCGCGTCGATCGCCGCCGCCGGCATCTCGACGAAGGCCATGTTGACGTCGACGCGGTCGAGCAGCCGCACGCCGTACGCCGCCAGCGACTGCAGCTCGGCCACCAGCGCGGCCATCCGCTGGTTGGCGTTGCTCGCCAGGCGCAGCCACAGCCCGTCGGTGAGGTACGCCGCCAGCTGCGCCGACTGGAACCGCATCTTGCTGGTGACGTGGCCGGAGCGCTTGGTGCGGTACACCAGCTCGTCGGCGATCGCGCTGTCGAAGGCCACGATCGCCTCGGCGCTCAGCGCGCCGTTCTTGGTCGCGCCGAGCGAGAGCACGTCCACGCCGGCCCGCCAGGTCACGTCCGCGGGTGCGCAGCCGAGGGCGGCGACGGCGTTCGCGAGGCGCGCCCCGTCGAGGTGCGTGCGCAGCCCGCGCTCGCGGGCGACCGCGACGAGCTTCGCGACCTGGTCGACGTCGTACACGGTGCCGTGGTCGCTGGGCAGCGTCAGCGACAGCACGCTCGGCTGGCTCTCGTGCGGGTCGCCCCACCGGACCGACTCCAGCACCTCCCGCAGCCGCTCCGGGTCGATCAGCGCGTGCGCACCGTCGACGCCGCGCATCACCGCGCCGCCGCCGAACAGCGACGTCGCCCCGCCCTCCGCGGTGATGATGTGGGCCGACGAGTGGCACAGCACCGCGCCCCACGGCGGCGTGGCCGCCGAGATCGCGAGCGAGTTCGCGGCGGTCCCGCTGGTGACCGGGAAGACCCGGGCGGCGGGGTGCTCGAAGACCCTCCGCACCACCTCCTGGAGGTCGGCGGTCAGGTCGTCGCCCCCGTACGCCAGCGCCGAGCCGGTGTTCGCGGCCTGCACGGCCGCGAGGATCTCCGGCGCCACCCCCGCGGCGTTGTCGCTGCGCAGCTCGATCATGGACCCCACTCTGCCCGACCCGGCCCGACCGCCACCCCCGGACCGCCTGGCCCAGAATGTCCGGATGGACGTCGTCACCAGCAGCGAGCGGCCCGACCTCGAGCAGGAGGCGGGCGCCGCGTTCAAGGAGCGCTGGCCCGAGTTCGTCTTCCACGGCACGGCCGGGCCGACGTACCTGCCCCTGGTCAGCACGTACTTCGCCGAGTACGACGTGCTGCTCCTCGACGAGGGCACGGTGGCCGCGGGCGGGTGGGGTGTCCCGTTCTCGTGGGACGGCCGCTTCGAGGACCTGCCCGACGGCTACGAGGGCACGCTCGCCCGGTCCGTCGAGGACCACGACCAGGGCCGGCCGCCGACCGCGCTGTCGTTCATGGCGGCCGCGGTCGCGAAGGCCTACGACCGGCAGGGCCTCGCCCAGCAGGTCCTGCAGGCGCTGGCCGGCCGGGCCCGGGAGCGCGGGATGACCGAGGTCGTCGCTCCGCTGCGGCCCACCTGGAAGCACCGCTACCCGCTGCAGTCGATGGCCGACTACGCCGGGTGGGCCCGCGACGACGGGCTGCACCTCGACCCGTGGATCCGCACCCACCAGCGGATGGGCGCCACCATCCTCGGGCCGGCCGCGCGCTCGATGGTGGTCCGCGGCACGGTCGCCGAGTGGGAGGGATGGGCGGACATGCCGCTCCCCGTCACCGGGACGTACGTCGTCCCCGACGCCCTGAACCCCCTCGACGTCGACCGCGACGCGGACGTCGCGGAGTACGTCGAGGAGAACCTCTGGGTCCAGCACCACCTCTGAGCGAGGAGGTCAGGCCCGGCGGTCCCTCCCGGCGGCGCGACGCCTGCGCGGCTCAGACCAGCTCGCCGCGCTTGCGGCTCAGGTAGGCACGCTCGGCGGTGTTCTGCGTGGCGCCGATCGCGGCGTCGTACGCCTCCTTCGCCTCGACGCTGCGGCCGAGCCGGCGGAGCAGGTCGGCGCGGGTGGCGTGCCACGGGTGGTACCCCTCGAGCGGCAGCCGGTCGACCAGCGCCAGCGCCACCTCGGGACCGTCCAGCTCCGCGATGGCGACCGCGCGGTTGAGGGCGACGATCGGCGACGGGTCGAGGCGGGTCAGCTGGTCGTAGAGCGCGACCACCTGCGACCAGTCCGTGTCCGCCGCCGTGGCCGCGTCCGTGTGCACGGCGTTGATGGCGGCCAGGATCTGGTAGCGGCCGGGGCGGTTGGTCGCCAGGCACTCGCGGACCAGCCCGTGCCCCTCGGCGATCAGCGCGTGGTCCCAGCCGGCGCGGTCCTGCTCGTCGACGGGCACCAGCTGCCCGTTGCGCACGCGGGCCTCGCGGCGGGCCTCGATGAGCACCAGCAGGCCGAGCAGACCGGCCACCTCCGGCTCGTCGGGGAGCAGCTGGCGGAGGATCCGGGCCAGCCGGATCGCCTCGCCGGTGAGCTCGGCGCGCACCGGGTCGCCGTCGCCGGTGGCGAGGTAGCCCTCGTTGAAGACCAGGAACAGCACCGCCAGCACGCCGCCGAGCCGCTCGGGGAGGTCGGCGGCCTCGGGCACCCGGTAGGGCACCTTCGCGGCCAGGATCTTCTTCTTCGCCCGGGTGATCCGCTGCGCCATCGTGGTCTCGGGGACCAGGAAGGCCTGCGCGATCTCGGGCACGGTCAGCCCCCCGAGCAGCCGCAGCGTCAGCGCGATCCGCGCCTCCGGTGCGAGTGCGGGGTGGCAGCAGGTGAACAGCAGCCGCAGCCGGTCGTCCTCGACCGGCCCGGTCGGCTCGTGAGGCGTGTCGTCGTAGTCCATGAGGGCCGCCTGATGCTTGGCGTCGCGCTGCTTCTCGCGGCGGATCCGGTCGATCGCGCGGTTCCCGGCGGTGGTGGTGAGCCAGCCGCCGGGGTTGGGAGGTACGCCGGACTCCGGCCACTTCTCCAGCGCGACCACGAGCGCCTCGCCCGCCGCCTCCTCGGCGACGTCGATGTCACCGAAGCGGCGGACGAGCGAGGCGATCAGGCGGCCGTACTCCTCGCGGAAGACCCGCTCGACGGCCGCCCGTTCGTGCTGCATCGATCGTTCTCGGGTCAGTCGGCCGGCTCAGGCGAGGCCCGCGAACGGACGGACCTCGACCTTGCCCCCGCACGCCTTGGACCCCGCGGCCGCGAGCTTGAGCGCCACGTCGAGGTCGGGCGCGTCGATCACCCAGAAGCCCCCGATGATCTCCTTCGTCTCGAGGTACGGGCCGTCGGTCATCACCGGCGTCTCGGCCTGGCCGTCGACCACGGTCGCCGTCGAGGCGGGCTCCAGCCCACCCCCGAAGACCCAGTAGCCGTCGGCGCGCAGCTTGTCGTTGAAGGCGCCGGTGTCGGCGAACGCCTTCTCCATCTCCTCCTTGGAGCCGTAGTTGCCGAACTCGCCCATCTCGGTCGGGCCGTGCACGGCCAGCAGGTAGTGCGTCATCGCAGGTTCTCCTCAGTTCCGGGCGGTCCCGACGACCGCCTTCGCCCTCACCACGAACGGCATCGCCTCGATACGACAACCTGCCACACAAATCCGTGCGCTCCGATCCGTCGGACGTTTTCTCCGCCCGACCTGTCGAATCCGCGTCCACCCGTTCGTGGACAGGGCACGTGGGTCGCTACCGAGCGGCCCGACCGAGACAACGGAGCCCCCCATGTCCACCACCACGCAGGTCACCACCCACCCCACCGCCGCTGCGCACACTCCGGCCACCCAGCGGCAGCCCGTCTGGAAGCACGGCGTCGCCGCGGCCGTCGTCGCCGCGGTCACCACCACCGTGCTCGCCGCGGTCGCGTCAGCGGCCGGCGTCTCGTTCGCCGACAGCACCGGCGAGAGCATCCCGGTCGGCGCGTTCGCCCAGCTGACGCTGGTGTTCTCGCTCCTCGGCGTCGGCATGGCGGCCGCGATGGCGCGCAAGGCCCGCCGGCCGCGGTCCACCTTCGTGCGCACGGCCGTCGTGCTGACCGCGCTGTCCTTCGTCCCGGACCTGACGTTCGGGTTCGACGCCGGCTCCGCAGCCACCCTGATCACGCTGCACACCATCGCCGCGCTGATCGTGGTGCCCACGCTCGCAGGGCGGCTGTCGACCACCCGCTGACCCGGCCGGACCGCGCCGCTGCCCCTCCGCCTGCTCGACCCTGCGGAGGGCAGCCGGCTGCTCAGGTGAGCACGTTGACCGCGCGGGCCACGACGAGCCCGAGCACGGTCAGTGAGATGAGCGACTCCACGGACATGGCCAGCTTGGCCCAGCCGGCCAGCGGCATCGCGTCCGTGGGGCTGAACGCCGTCGCGGACGTCAGGCCGAGGTAGAGGTAGTCGTGGAAGAGCGGCCGCCACTCCGTCGGGGCCAGCTCCGGGTTGAGCTGCTGCGGGAACGCGATGTCCGGGGTCTCCGGGAGCCCGTGTGCGCGGGCCGCGGAGCCGCCGCTGTCGAGCTCCCAGTAGAGCAACGCGAACGCGATGATGTTCGAGACCCACACGACCACCCCCGCGGTCAGCAGCGCCGTGGCGGAGCCTGTCAGCTTCCCGCCCTCGACGAGCGCCACGACGAGACGACCGGTTGCGAAGAGCGCGTCCAGGACCAGCAGCCCGACCGCGCCGATGGACGCCGCGCGAAGCACCCGCGACCGCCGGTCGATCCGCCCGGGGTCGCGCACCACCAGGACGACCAGCAGGGCCGCCTCCACCGCCGGGAGCACCCAGGCCGGGGCCACCCGGACCTCGGCCGGCCGCGCGAGGGTGAGCGCCGAGGCCGCGACGACCGCGGCGGCCATCGGCCACCGCGGCTCCCCCCGGACCATCGGCTCGACCACGGGCACCACCTCGGCGGCTGGACAGCCCGATCCTGGCACATGACGCGCCGCAGCCGGCCGGCCCGAGCCGCCGTACGGCCCCTACGCGGAGTCGTGCCGGGTGACCAGGAAGTACTCGCCGATCAGGTCGCCGAGGAGCGCCCCGCCGGTGATGTCGCTGGGCACGTGCCCGGCCATGTAGACCCGCGAGTAGTCGATCTCCGCCTCGGTCCAGTGGTACTGCTGGCTCCGGTGCGGGTCGAGACCGGACAGGAAGGTGGTGGCCGCGGCTCCGCGCGCGGCATGCCGCGAGGGGTAGGAGCACGGGCAGGTCTGGCCCTTGGTCACCGCCTTCTCCGGCCGCAGCGACGGGTGCAGGACGTACGGCGCCGGCTGCTCGTAGCGCAGCGCCAGGCTGTCCGCCACGTCCTTCGCCATCGTGAGCATGTCCTTCAGCGCCTCCTTGCGGTGGTCACCGCGGTCGGAACCGACCATCTCGGCCTGGTCGTGGGCGTAGAGCTTCCACAGGTCCTTCTTGCCGTAGGCCTCGAGCCAGGTGGAGGCGCGCACGCCGGAGGCCGTGCGGATGCCCGCGAGTCGCTGCACCTGGGCGACCTCGGCGGTCCGGTGCGTCGACGACGGTGGCCCCGGCAGCGTCCGCCCGAGCCACCCGACGAAGGCGGCGTCGTGCTCGTCGCGCCCGTGCTCGCGCCACCAGGTCCTCATCAGCGCGTGGGCCCTCGGCTCCTGGGCGGTCACGTCCTGCTGCAGCGGCGCGACGGTCCGGTCGGGGAACAGGGCCGGCGGCGGGTCGGCCTCGATGCGGTCCTTGGCGGAGGTGTCGACGAACGACGCGTACGCCCACGGTCCGGCCAGGCCGACGAGGACGGCGACCAGCGCGAGGACGAGGACCACGACGTACCGGCGGGGAGGTGTGTGCGTCACGCGGCGCCCTCCAGGTGCAGCAGGCGGCCCCGCATCCGGCGGACGTCGTTGTCCGCGATGTCGTCGCGGAGCAGGGCGGCGGCGGAGACGTACTTGCTGAACGACGACGGGCGGCAGCCCAGCCGCACCAGCAGCCGGTCCGCGTCGCCGGGGATCGGCTCGCCCTTCGTCTCGACGAGCACGTGCCCGTCGTCGAGGCGGACGCAGCGGCCGTCGAGGCGGCAGCTCACCGCCCAGTCGACGGTCAGCCGCGCCGGGTCCGGGCCGGTGCGCGCCAGGGTCGCGCGGCGGTAGCTGACGCCCATGGTCGGGCGCAGCGAGGCGATGTCGAAGGTCAGGCCCTGCGTGGCGAACGTCTCCCGCAGGAAGGCGGTCTCGTCCTCGCCCAGGGAGCCGTCGGCGTCGGTCGCCGCGACCGTCTTGACGGTGAGCCCGCGGCCGTCCTTGGCCTTGACCTCGATGCGCGCGAAGCCGTCCTCGACGTACAGGCGCCGTCGGACCTTCCACCGGCGCCGGCGGCGCTGCACGTGCGCCCGCGCGGTCGCCAGGTCCTCGGTGTCGAAGTAGGTGCTGTGGTACGTCGTCACGACCCGGTCGCCGATCGTGAGCACCCGGTACGACGCCGGCAGCGCGTCGACCAGCCGCTGGGCGGTGTCGGTGCGCACGACGTACTTGCGGTCGACCCGGGTCAGCTGCGCCGCCTCGGCCATCACCTCGGCGAGCGACACGGGCTGCAGGGACGACAGGTCCATCAGGTCATCGGGCATCGGACAGCTCCTCCGCGGCCAGCCCGTCCGGCTCCTCGTCGCTCGGGCTCGTGGGCTGTCGGTCGTCGACGGCGTAGCGGACCGCGACCCGGGTGGTCTCGCGGACCAGGTCGACGTCCTCGACCACGACGCTCAGCGGCTGCACCGACAGCCGGCGCCGCACCTCCTCGGTGGCCAGCGCCAGGTCGCGCACCGCGACGTCCAGGGTCACCCGCATCACCCGGCTCACCGGGGCGCTGGTGCGGGTCTCGTCGACCACCCACAGCGCGGCCAGCAGCACGACGTTCAGGGCGACCACCAGGAGCAGGTCCCGCTCGGGAAGGCCGTTCACCAGCGCAAGCACGAGCGCCACGAAGGTGTACGCGACGTCCTTGAGCGTGAACGCCGCGCTGCGCAGCCGCACCAGGCTGAGCAGGCCGAACAGCCCGAACCCGATGCCGGTGGGGAAGTCGCCGTTCCCGATCGTGGAGACGGCCGCGAACAGGCCCACGTTGAGGGCGGTGAAGACCAGGGCCATCTCGGGCGCCGCCAGGCGTCGCCGGTACAGCCAGCCGATCAACAACAACATCGCCAGCACGTCCAGGCCGAGACGGCCCAGCATGCTCACGGTGTCCGAGGAGAGGTCCATTCGGTCAGGTGCCCTTCGGTCGACAAACGACGGCGACCGTATGAACGGGACCTGAACGCAACGTGAACTCGGACCGTCGGGTGACGGTCCTCACGTCCTGGGGTCAGCGTGCTCCCGACCGCGGAGGCGCGGCGGGGTGCGCGTGGATGACCGCGGCGCTCACCTTGGGCAGAGCCCGGGTGAGGTTGCGCTCGGCCGCGTGTACGACGTCATGGGCCTGGTCGACGGAGAGGTGGGGGTCGACGTCGACGGTGGCGTCGGCGTGCAGCTGGTGGCCGGACCAGCGCAACCGGACCTGCGGGACGGAGCGGACCCCGTCGGTCTCCTCGAGGGCGCGCTGGCCGACCAGGGTCATCGCCGGGTCGACCGCGTCCATGAGCCGTCCGAACACGTCGCGGGCGGCGCCCCACAGGACCGCGACGATCGCGGCAGTGATCGCCAGGCCGACGATCGGGTCGGCGAGCGGCCAGCCGAGCGCGACACCGACCGCGCCGAGCACGACGGCCAGGGAGGTGATGCCGTCGGTGCGGGCGTGCAACCCGTCGGCGACCAGGGCCGCGGACCCGATGTCGCGGCCGACCCGGATCCGGTAGATCGCGACCAGCTCGTTGCCCACGAAGCCGATCACGCCGGCGGCGGCCACCCAGCCGACGTGCTCGACCGGCGCGGGGTGCAGCAGCCGCCGGAACGCCTCCCAGCCGGCCACCACCGCGGACCCGGCGATCACCAGCACCACGACCACGCCGGCCAGGTCCTCGGCCCGGCCGTACCCGTAGGTGAACCGGCGGGTCGGCGGTCGGCGCCCCAGCCAGAACGCGATGCCCAGCGGGACGGCGGTGAACGCGTCGGTGACGTTGTGGATGGTGTCGGCCAGCAGCGCCACCGACCCGGTGGACACCGTCACCACCGCCTGCAGCAGCCCGGTGGCCAGCAGCGCGAGCAGGCTCACCTTCAGCGCCCGGATGCCGCGCGCGCTGGACGACAGCGCGTCGTCGACCGAGTCGGACGCGTCATGGCTGTGCGGGCGGAAGACCGAGGACAGCAGGCCGACCAGCCCACCACGGTGCCCGTGCCCGTGCCCGTGAACATGTCCGTGGTCGTGGTGCGGGTGCTCGACGGTCTGCCTCACCCGGTGAAGTGTAGATGCATGAACACATGTTCATCCAATCCGCGCACGCTAGGGTGACCGCATGGGACATGCCGGTGAGGGCCACATGGCGGCCGCCGAGCTCGACGCCCGCACCGCGAAGACGGTGGCCGCGACGATGCAGGCACTGGCCACCCCCAGCCGGCTGCTGATCCTCGGCCGGCTGCGCAGCGGCACCGCGACCGTGGGCGAGCTGTCGGACGAGGTCGGCATGGAGCAGTCGGCGGTCTCCCACCAGCTCAGGCTGCTGCGCAACCTCGGTCTCGTCGAGGGCGAGCGACAGGGCCGCAGCATCGTCTACCGGTTGTACGACGACCATGTCGCCGAGCTCCTCGACCAGGCGGTGTTCCACAGCGAGCACCTGCGGCTCGGGCTCGTCGACCGCCTGGACCGGCAGGTCGACGTCCCCGAAGGCGTGAGCAGCCGCTGACGGTCGGCGGTGTGCGGCATCATGCCCCCGGTGGACTTCGAGCCGTACCGCGGTGAGCTGGTCGGGTCCTGCTACCGGATGCTCGGCTCGTTCCACGAGGCCGAGGACGCCGTGCAGGAGACGCTGTTGCGGGCGTGGAAGGCGCGGGAGCGCTACGACCCCGACCGCGCGTCGGTGCGGACCTGGTTGCACCGGATCGCGACCAACGTCTGCCTGACCGCGCTCGAGGGGCGCGGCCGGCGTCCGCTCCCCTCCGGCCTGGGGGCGCCGAGCGACGATGCCGGCGCGCCCCTGGTGGCGGCGCTCGACGTTCCGTGGCTGGAGCCGTTCCCCGACGCGCGCTACGACCTGGAGGTGCGCGCCGACCTGCGGCTCGCCTGGGTCGCGTCCGTGCAGGTCCTCCCCGCACGACAACGCGCCGTGCTCCTGCTGCGCGACGTGCTGGCGTTCTCCGCCGCCGAGGTCGCCGACCAGCTGGGCACGTCGGTGGCCGCGGTGAACAGCACCCTGCAGCGGGCCCGCGCCGCGCTGTCCCAGGTCGGTGACGCCGCCACGATCGCCGAGCCGGAGGACGCGACGGCGCGGGAGGTCGTGCAGCAGTACCTGCACGCCTTCGAGGCGGCGGACGTCGACGGGCTCGTGCGGCTGCTGGCCGACGACGCGGTCCTCGAGATGCCGCCGGTGCCGCTCTGGTACCGCGGACGTCTCGACTACGGACGCTTCCTGGAGCGGGTGTTCGACATGCGCGGACCGGGGTGGGTGATGCGCGAGCTCACCGCCAACGGGCAGCCCGCCCTCGCGGCGTACGCGCCGGCGCCGGGCGGCGGCTGCCGCGTGCACAGCCTGCAGGTCCTCGCCGTCGCCGACGGCCGGGTCCGGCACAACGTCACGTTCGCCGACCCGCGGCTGTTCCCGGCGTTCGGGCTGGCGGCGGAGATTCCTGCCGAAGAAATGCCTCGGTCGCGATGAGTTCGCGCGGTTCCGCCGGTACGTACCAGCGAGAACCCAACCCGAGGAGACCCGCCATGAGCGTCATCGTCATCGAGTTCATCACCCTCGACGGGGTCGTGTCCGACCCGGACTGGAGCGCCGGTACGCCGCCCGGCGGCTGGGCGTTCCGCCACGGCCCCCAGGCGGTCGCCGGGGACAAGTTCCGGCTGGGCCGCTCGCTGGACGACGGGGTGATGCTGCTCGGGCGCACCACCTGGCAGCTGTTCTCGGGGCTGTGGCCCGACCGCGACGACCCCTTCTCGACGCGGATGAACGCGGCGCAGAAGCTGGTCGCCTCGCGCACCCTGACCGACGCGGACACGGCCGCGTGGCCGAACTCTCGGGTCCTGGACGGCGACCTGCTCGACGTGGTCAAGCGCGAGACCCGGGACGTCATCGTCACCGGCAGCCTCAGCCTGGTCCACCAGCTGATGTCCGCGGACCTGGTCGACGAGTACCGGCTGCTGACCTTCCCCACGGTGCTCGGCACCGGGGCCCGGCTCTTCCCCTCGACCGGGGGCCACGTCGACCTCGAGTGCGTGCTCGCCGAGCCGGTCGGCGCCGCCGTCCTGACCCAGCACCGCAAGCCCGCCCACTGACGGTGCTCGCGCGGCTCAGTCGATGGCGGCGAGCGCCTCGTCGAGCCGAACGTAGCCGCGGCCGAGCCCCTCGGTCATCCCCGAGGCGACCCAGCCGTCGCGCATCTCGCGGTCGACGTACCGGATGGTCTGCTGCATCGCGGTGCGGCCGTCGGCGCGCTCGTCGAGCACGAGCGTGTTGACGCTCGGGCCCGGGAAGTCGTCGAACTGCTCGGTGGAGACGATGCGGTGCGGCCGCTCGACCTCGTCGTACCTGCCCCGGACCCCCATCGTGCCGGGGCCGTCGGGCTGGCTGAACACCCACCGGTAGCCGCCTCCGACGCGCACGTCCATCTCGCAGGTGGTCAGCGGGAAGGACGGGTCGCCGAGCCAGCGGCGCAGGTGCTCCGGCTCGGTCATCGCCCGCCAGACCTTGCCGGGTGGTGCGTCGAAGTCACGGCGTACGACGATCGAGACGTCGTCGGGGGTGGTCACGTCGAAGGTGTCGGGCCAGATCGTCATGCGCGGTCCTCGGGGTCGTCGGCCATCGTGCTGAGGTAGTCGTCGAGACGGTCGTAGCGCTTCTCCCAGAACTCGCGGAACTCCTCGGCCCACTCCGCGACCTGTCTCATCGGCTCGGCCTGCAGGGTGGCCGGCCGGGACTGCGCGACCCGCCCGCGGCTGACCAGCCCGGCGCGCTCGAGCACCCGGAGGTGCTTGGAGACGGCCGGGCCGGTCATGTCGAACGGCTCGCCGATCTCGGCCACCGTCGCCGGACCGCGCCGCAGCCGGGTGAGCATCGCCCGGCGTGTCGGGTCGGCGAGCGCGGCGAAGACCAGCGACAGCGGGTCGCGCGCGCCCGCCGGCCCCTGGCCCAGGGCGACGCTGCTCACGCGCCGGCCAGGTCCTCGTGCGGGAAGCCGCCCTCGGGCCACTGCTGTAGCAGCCAGGAGTTGCCGTCGGGGTCCTCGAACCGGCAGAACAGGCAGCCGCCCAGGTCCTGCACCTCGCCGAGCTCGACACCGCGGCCGGCCAGCTCCTTGGTCGCCTGCTCCATGTCGGCGACGACCAGGTGCAGTCCCCGCTGGACGCCGACCGGCATGTCGCTGATCTCCGGGATGTTGCGACCCAGCAGGATCGCGCACCCCGACCCGGGCGGGCAGATCTGCACGATCCGCATGTCGTCCGTCTGGACGTGGTCGGTGAGCAGCGTCCAGCCGCACTGCTCGACGTAGAAGTCGCGGCCCCGGTCGACGTCGCTGACCGGCAGGTGGATGAGCTCGAGCCGCATCTCGGTGGTGGTCATGGTCGCTCCCTATTGGAAACCAGTTGGTTAGATAACTGTCTGGTTTCTATCGCGGACGCGCGTCCGCTGTCAAGAGGAGGCCCTGGCGATGAGCACCCACACCCCGGCAACCTGCGCGTCCTCGGCACGCTTCGCGCCGCGGACGGCACCGACACCGTGCGGCTCGAGGACCGGTTCGACACCGACGTCGACGACCTGTGGTCGGCCCTCACCGAGCCCGACCGGCTCGCCCGCTGGCTGGGTGCGGTCGACGGCGACCTGCGGCCCGGGGCGAGCTCCGTGCTGATCCACACCACGTCGCTGGTCATCGAGGACCTCGCCGCCGACCTCAGCCAGCGCGAGCGCAGTTCGGTCAGGACTCCGACCCGGGGCGAGGTCCTCGCTCGGCGAGCTGCTTGAGGTTCAGCAGCTGACGTCGCGCCATCACCAGGTCACCGACGCGGATGGCCGGAGCCGCGAGGCGATGGGTCGACATCGCGACCTTGAGGAGCAGTCTCGTCGTGACGTCGTCGCGAACCAGCACGTAGGACATGAACGCGCCCAGGATCCTCCCCGTCAGCTGACGTTCCTGCTCGACCGACACGATCCGACCGAGCGGCCGGTTGCCCGACGACGTGAAGGCGTCGCCGACCTGTGGCTCGGGCAGGTCCAGCAGCCGCCGGGGTGAGCGGCGGCCGCGGTTGTCGATCCAGTCGTAGGAGTACGGCGCCACCCTGATCTGGAGGACCCACGACCACACCGCCGCGGGGGGAGCCTGCACCGAGACGCCTCGCCACGCCTGCAGGTTCGGAGAGGTCACGAAGTCGTCGCACGGGTAGTGCAGCGAGGTTTCGTCGTCGGTGACGCCCCACCGGTCCCCCACGGTGCCCTTCCTCATGGTGTCCAGTCCGAGCAGCCCCGGCTCACGACCGTGCGGCGGCCGGCTGGCTCAGCGGCTTGAGACCGCAGGCCTGGGCGAAGCCGTCGGACTCGATGCCGAAGGCGACGTTGGTCCGCGTGGTCAGGTTCGCGAACGCGATGACCGCCGTCAGCTCGACCAGTGCCGCGGCCCCGAGCTGGTCGAGCAGCCGCGCCGACATCTCGTCGGTGACGGCCGGTGGGGTCTGGCTCATCGCCTCGGCGTATGCCATCACCTCTCGCTCGAGCGTCGTGAAGGCGTCCGACGTGTGCCACCGGGGCACCTCCCGAGCCTTGTCCAGGTCGAGGTTCTCGTTGTGGGCTTGGAAGTAGTTGTAGTCCAGGCACCAGCTGCAGCCGATCATCGACGCGACTGCCATGTGCGCGAAGGACTTCAGCTGTTCGTCGCAGGCGTCCCACTGCTGCACCTTGCCGCCCATCCTGAAGCTGGTCATCAACACCTTGGGGTTGTGCCAGTAGACGCCCACGGCGGTCGGGACCTTGCCGAGCGTCTTGATGGACATCCGTCTCACCAGCGCTCCCTTGAGACCGGTGACCTCCGCCGGGGGTACCCGGGTGGTGCTGTTCATGGTTCCTCCATCGAGTCGACAGGTGGGTCGTTCACCATGGAGACACCGCTGGCCCGCGGGTTGTGACATGTTCGACGGCGTGAGTCACGAACGTCGACGATCGGGCGGACCGCCGTACTGGTCGGCCGGCACCCAGGTCATCTGGCGAGAGGGCACCGGCCCCCTCGGCACCGGCGGGACCGTCGTGGACACGTCGGTCCCGCACTTCGCGCAACCGGTGACGGTGGTCCGCGACGACGCGGACGGTCTCGTGGTGTGGCTCCGCTGCGGGTCGCCGGTACGACGCGCGGCCCGGGCCGACGGTCGCGGCAAGCGGGACGACCCGGGCACGCTGTTCACGGCCGACCTCGTGGACGAGCGGGGCACGCACACTCTCTTCGACCAGCTGCGGGTCGCACCCACCGGCCGACCCTGGTCCGTGTGGGTCCTCTTCGCCGGGGGTTCCGGGGAGCTCGCGGGCTGGTACGTCAACCTCGAGCAGCCCCACGTCCGCGACGACCGTGCGGTGTACACGAGCGACCACGTGCTCGACCTGGTCGTCGACCCGGACCGCAGCGTGACGCGCAAGGACGAGGACGAGCTCGCGCTCGCGGTCGCGCAAGGTGTCTTCGATCGGCCCACGGTCGCCGCCATCGAGGACCACGCGGCCGACGCGGAGGCAGTCGTCGCGCGGTGGGGTCCGCCGTTCTGCGAGGGCTGGGAGACCTTCCGACCCGATCCCGCCTGGCCGCTCCCGGATCTGCGGGAGTAGCGGGGGCACGTCGAGATGTGAGCCGCTCAGATCGTCGTCAGCCACTCGCTGTAGAAGATCCCGAGGCCGGCGGTCACGCAGAGACCGGCGACGATCCAGAACCGGACGCACACCGTCACCTCCCGCCACCCGAGCTGCTCGAAGTGGTGCTGGAGCGGCGCCATCAGGAACAGCCGCCTGCCGACGCCGGTGGCACGTCTGGTCACCTTGAACCACGACACCTGGAGCATGACCGAGCAGGTGACGGCCACGAAGAGACCGCCCAGCACGACCAGCAGCAGCTCGGTCCTGGTCATCAGGGCGAGCCCCGCCATGGCCGCCCCGAGAGCGAGCGAGCCGGTGTCGCCCATGATGATCCGGGCCGGTGACGCGTTCCACCACAGGAACCCGATGCAGGCACCCGTCATCGCGGCCGCCACGGTCGCCAGGTCCAGCGGCGCGGCCCCCTGGTAGCAGGTGGCGTTCCCGAGGGCCGACCCGCTGCAGTGGTGGTTGTTCTCCCAGATGCCGATGATCGTGTAGCCGGCGAAGACGACGGACGCGCTGCCGGCCAGGAGGCCGTCGGCGCCGTCCGTCAGGTTCGTGGCGTTGCTCGTCCCCGTCACCATCAGCCAGATGACCCCCAGCAGCAGGATCCAGGGGAGCTCGGGCCCGACGTCGCGCACGAAGGACAGCCGGTCGGACACCGGCGCCGTTCCGTCGCCACTCGTCGCCCCGCGCAGCGCCGGTACGCCGAAGGCGAGGGCGACGAGTGCCTGGCCCACGATCTTGGCCCTGCTCCTCAACCCGAGGCTGCGCTGCCGGCGGATCTTGATGAAGTCGTCGAGGAACCCCACGACAGCCATCCCCACGAACAGCAGGAGCAGCAGCAGCGCCGAGGACGACGGCGCCTCGCGGGTCAGCAGCTTGGCGGCGCCGTAGCCGAGGACGACCGACAGCACCATCGCGCAGCCGCCCATCGTCGGCGTACCCCGCTTCACGTGATGGGTGGTCGGACCGTCCTTGCGGATCTCCTGCCCGAAGCCCCAGATCGTGAACTGGCGGATCGCGAGCCGCGTGCCGAACAGGGACAGGACCAGCGAGATCGTCCCACCGAGAAGGACAGCCCGCATGTCACCTCCGACCCGGCATGTGCGGCGCGCGCACGCTGGCCGACGGGCAGTCGTCCGCCCGGGTCCTCACCGCCGCGGCCGGCTGTATCGTCGCGTTCGTGCATTGCTCCACCTTCGCCTCCTGGCGTACCCGCCGCTGAGTGCCGCGGTCCTTCGTCGACCGTCGCCGCACCGCCCGACCGTCCTGGTCGCGCGGCCTTCCTTCCCGCACTCAGAAAGCGATGCCCACATGCACATCCGCGACTGCGAACCCTTCGACCTGCCCGCGCTCGTCGACCTGACCATCGAGGCGTTCCGCCCGTTGTTCGAGGAGCACTGGCCGGTCCTCATGACCCCCACGATCTTTGCCCATGTCCACGGCGACTGGGAGGCGGATTACCGCCACGAGGTGCCGTCCCTGCACGACCCGGCCCAGGCCCGGTTCATCACGCTCGCCGAGGACGAGGGCCGGGTCCTCGGCTACGTCGGATGGCAGGTGACCGACGACGGTCGGTCGGCGCGTCTGGCCATGGTCGCGGTCCACCCGGACGTCCAGCGTCGCGGCGTCGGCGCTGCTCTCTGCGGTGCCGTCCTGGCGCGGCTGGGCGAGCTCGAGGTCGTCGTGGTGCACATCGGCACCGGCGGCGACGAGTTCCACGCACCGGCACGCGCGTTGTACGAGTCGCTCGGCTTCGTCGGGGTCCCCGGCGTCCACTACGCGAGGGCGCTGCGCTGACCGTGCCAGGCTCGTCGACATGCTGTTCCCGCCCGCCGCCCCGTCCGGGCCCGCCGTCACTCGGCTGGTCGTCGACGACACCGACCCCGACCGGCTCCCGGTGGTGACGTGGGCCGGTACGTCGGACGCCGTGGCCCCGGAGCACAGGTTCACCGGCCTGCTCGCTCCGGGGCGCGGCACCCCGCTGCTCGTGGAGCACGCGCACGGGTCGTTCGGGAGGCCGGGGCTGCGCGGCCACCGGCTCGGCGACCATCCGACCGGAGCCGCCCGTGACGTGGCCGGCCGGGCCTGGACGACCTGGTTCCGGCGCGTCGGGTCCGAGGTCGCCGACGACCGGTGGGTCCTCGACGCCCGCGACGAGCGAGCCGGGCTGGGCCTCCGCACCGAGGTCGAGTCGTTGCCGGGTGGGGCGCTGCGCGCGCGGCACACCCTGACGAACCTCGGCGGGACACCGTACCTGCTCGAGGGCCTGGAGGTCGCGCTGCCGGTGCCCGCGACCGCGACCGAGGTCCTCGACTTCACCGGACGGCACGAGCACGAGCGAGCCCCGCAACGGCACGGGGTCAACGACGGGCTCTGGCTCCGCGAGTCCCGCCGCGGCAGACCCGGTCTCGACTCCGCGAGCGTGGTCGTCGTCGGCACGCCGGGGTTCTCCTTCTCCCGCGGCGAGCTGCTCGCCGTCTCCGTCGCCACCAGCGGCAGCTCGGTGCTCGCCGTCCAGCGCACCGAGTCGACCGAGACCACCGTGAGCGGCGGCGAGCTGCTGCTGCCCGGCGAGCTTGTCCTGCGCGAGGGCGAGTCCTACTCGACGCCCTGGGTGGTGTGCGCCGGTTCGCTCGCCGGTCTCGATCCCGCGGCCCACGCCTTCCACGGCTGGCAGCGATCGCTCGCCGCGCACCCCGCGACGCAGCCGGTCACGTTGAACGTCTGGGAGGCGGTGTACTTCGACCACGACGTCGACCGGTTGACCCGCCTTGCGGACCTGGCCGCCCGGGTCGGCGTCGAGCGGTTCGTGCTCGACGACGGCTGGTTCCTCGGCCGCCGTGACGACAGGGCCGGGCTCGGCGACTGGTGGGTCGACGAGACCGTCTGGCCGCACGGCCTCGGCCCGCTCGCCGACCACGTCCGGGAGCTGGGCATGCAGTTCGGCCTGTGGTTCGAACCCGAGATGGTCAACCCCGACTCCCGGCTCTACCGGGAGCACCCCGACTGGATCCTGTCCGCCGCGGGCCGCGAACCCCTCCTGCACCGCAACCAGCAGGTTCTCGACCTCACCAACCCGGAGGTGTGGACCTACCTCCGGGACCGCGTCGACGCGGTGCTCTCGGAGCACCGGATCGACTACGTGAAGTGGGACCACAACCGCGACCTCCTCGAGGCCGGCAGTGCCCACCACGGCGGGGCGCCGGCGGCGTACAGGCAGAACCAGGCGTACTACGCACTCCTCGACGACCTGCGGCGACGACACCCCCAGGTGGCCTGGGAGTCGTGCGCGTCCGGCGGCGGGCGGATCGACCTCGGTGTCGTCGAACGGGTGCAGCGGTTCTGGACCTCCGACATGACCGACGCCCTCACACGCCAGCACATCCAGCGCTGGACCCAGCAGCTGATCGCGCCGGAGTACCTCGGTGCACACGTGTCCGCGCCCACCTCGCACCAGACCGGACGCTCCCTCGGTCTCGGCTTCCGCGCGGCGACGGCCTTCTTCCTGGCGTTCGGCATCGAGTGGGACCTCACCGGGGCCACCGAGGACGAGCTGGAGGAGCTCGCCGGCTGGGTGGCCCTGCACAAGCAGTTCCGCCCGCTGCTGCACTCCGGGCGGGTCGTGCGGGTGGACGCCACGGACGACACCGTGATCGCCCACGGCGTCGTCGCGACCGACCAGGAGACCGCGCTGTTCTGCCATGCGCAGCTCGACGAACCACCGCACAACCGGGGGTGCACGCTGCGCTGGCCCGGCCTGCGTCGCGACGCGGCGTACGACCTGCGGTGGATCGGTACGTCGACGGGTTCGCCGCTGCCCGACCACGGACCCACGGGCGGCGCACCGGTCACGGGCGCCCAGTGCGAGGACATCGGCGTGTGGATCCCGCGGCGCCCTCCCCAGACGGCGCTGCTCGTGCACGCGACGCGGCGGACCGTAGAGTGCCCGGCGTGAGCACCGACCAGGTCACCATCCGGCTCGCGTACGGCGAGAAGGGGCTCGACGTGGCCCTTCCGGCCGACCGGACCACGGTCGTCGAGCCGACCTACGTGCCGGCTCCCGACGACGAGCGAGCCCTGCTGCTCGACGCCCTGCGCGAGCCCGTCGCCGGGCCGCCGCTGCGCGAGCTGGCCCGTCCGGGGCAGAAGGTGGCGATCTCGATCTGCGACGGCACCCGCCCCCAGCCACGCCACCTGATGGTCCCCGCCGTGCTCGAGCAGCTGGACGGGATCGTCGACCCCGACGACGTGGTCGTGCTGGTGGCCACCGGCACGCACCGCGGCAACACCGAGGACGAGCTGCGCGCCATGCTCGGCGACGACCTGCTGAAACGGGTGCGCGTGGTCAACCACGACGCCCGCGACGACTCCTCGCTGGTCTGGCTCGGCCGACACGGTCGCGACGTACCCGTCTGGCTGAACCGGCACTGGGTCGAGGCCGACCTGCGGATCACCACCGGGTTCGTCGAGCCGCACTTCTTCGCCGGCTTCAGCGGTGGTCCCAAGCTCGTCGCCCCGGGCCTGGCCGGCCTGGAGACGGTGCTGACCCTGCACGACGCCCGCCGGATCGGCGACCCGGCCGCGACCTGGGCGGTGTGCGAGGGCAACCCGGTGCACGACGACATCCGGGCCGTGGTGGCGGCGGTCGGGGGCGTGTCCTTCGCCCTCGACGTGGTGCTCAACCGCGAGCAGCGCATCGTGGCCGCCTTCGGCGGAGAGCTCTCGCCGATGCACGAGGCGGCCCGGGAGGCGTCGCGACGGCTGGCGATGCAGCCGGTGCCCTCGCCGTTCGAGGTGGTGGTGACCACCAACGCCGGGTTCCCTCTCGACCAGAACCTCTACCAGTCCGTGAAGGGCATGTCCGCGGCGATGACGGTGGTCCGTCCGGGAGGCACGATCGTGTGCGCCGCCGAGTGTCGCGACGGCTTCCCCGACCACGGCTCGTACCGCGAGGTGCTCGCCTCCGCCGACTCGCCGCAGGCGCTCCTGGACGCGATTGCGGCGCGCGAGCGCACCGTGCCCGACCAGTGGCAGGTGCAGGTGCAGGCGAAGGTGCAGAGCCACGCCGACGTGGTCGTGCACTCTGCGCACCTGTCCCGCGACGACCTGGCCGCGGCACACCTCGGCCACACCGACGACGTCGCCGAGACCGTGCTGCGCGCCCTGCGCGACGCGGGTCCCGACGCGCGGGTCTGCGTGCTGCCCGAAGGGCCGCAGACCATCCCGTACGTCTCGGCGGGTTGAGCGCCGGGTCAGCCGGTGACGCGGACGGCGAGCAGGGCGATGTCGTCGTCGGTCCGGCCGGGGGCGAGGCGTTGGAGCAGCCGGGTGCAGAGCTCGTCGGGTGACTGGCCGTGCAGCTCGTCGAGCGCGGCGGTGAGCTCCCGGATGCCCTGCCCGATGTCCATGCGGCCGATCTCGACCAGGCCGTCGGTGTAGAGCAGGACCGTGTCGCCGGGGTCCAGGACCGTCTCGTGCGTCTCGCGGCGGCCGGGGCTGAGAGCGCCGATCAGGTCGGTGCCGAGCAACAGGTCCGACGGCGCGTCGAGGACCCGGAGCGTGCCGTCGTGGCGGAGCAGCACCGGCGGTGGGTGGCCGGCGGAGGACCAGCACAGGGTTCGGGTGCCGGCGACCTCGGGCTCCAGCCGGGCGAGGAGGACGCTGGCGAGCGCGTCCACGTCGAGCTGGGTGAGCACCCGGTCCACCCGGGCCAGCGACTCGCAGGGGCGGCTGGGCTGCTCGCAGGCCACGGTGCGGACGATGCCGTGGATCTGGCTCATCGCCGCCGCGGCCTCGACGCTGTGGCCGACGACGTCACCGATCACCAGCGACGTGGCGCCGTCCGGCAGGCCGAACACGTCGTACCAGTCCCCACCCACCTGCTGGAAGCTGCTGGCGGGGCGGTAGCGGACGGCGATCTCCAGGCCGTCGACGCGAGGGGGCTCGGCGAGCAGGCTGCGCTGGAAGGTCTCGACCAGCTTCGACTGCTTGTCGTGCAGGCGGGCGTTGTCCAACGGGACCGCGGCCCGCCTGGCGACCTCGGTGGCCTCGGCGATCTCCGGCTCGGTGAGCGGCGGGCGCTCACCGGTGTTCAGCAGGGCCAGCGCTCCGAAGGTTCGCCCGTGGGTCAGCAGCGGCACCACCGTGACCGACCGGGTGTCCAGCCGAACGCCTGCCTCCTGCGCCTCCTCGGTCGACAGCAGGTCGGTGAGGGGGATCGCGGTCAGGTCCGGGACGTGCACCGGGACACCCGACCGCAGCGCGCGGGCGAGCGGAAGCTCGCCGTCGGGCTCGGCGTGCGGGCGCTCATGTACGCGTCGAGGTCGCGCTGCGCGGCCGCGTCGTGGTGGACCCAGGCCTGCTCGTCCGCTCGCCCGTGCTCGTCGAGCACCGCCACCAGCGCCCAGTCCGCCAGCCGGGGGACGACCAGGCCGGCGAGCCGCCGGACCGCCTCGCGGACGTCGACCGTGCTGCTCAGCGTCTCGCTCACGTCGGCGAGGTACCGCAGCCTGGCCCGATCGCCCACCTCGTCGGGCCGCCGCCGGCCCGCGTTGTCGTTGAGCCCGGTCGCCTCGGGCGGGTCCTGTCGGAACGACAGGTGCCACAGGTCCTCGCCGAGCGGTCGCACCGTGGCCGTGAACCACCGGCCGGTCCGCTCGAAGTACCCGCGCCAGCTCACCGGCTCGTCGGAGTCGCGCGCACGGAGCAGGAAGTCGTGCCAGAACGTGCCGGCCGCGTCCGGGAGCACGTTGAAGTAGTTCCGGCCGGTCAGCTCCGAGGCCGGGCCACCGAGCAGCGCCGCCGCCACGGCGTTGACGTAGCGGATCGTCCACTCGCCGTCGAACAGCATGACGCCGTCGGTCGTGTGGTCCAGCGCCAGCGCCAGGATCTGCGCGGACGGTGGCTGCATGACGTGTCCTCCCGGGCCCCCAGGCCCTCCCGCTCGCGTCGATTGTCGCACCGCGGACCCTGGACCGGGAGCCCTCCGGCGTCGCTCAACGAGGCGACGAGGGCGGCGCGATCGCGACCGGCCTGCCGCCCGAACGGAGCGACTGCGTCCCCGCGTACCCCGCGGCGACCGCCTCGCGCGCCGCCACGACCGAGGTCAGCGTCTCTCCCCCGTCGCGCACGTAGCCGAGGAACTCGTCGACGATGCTCGGGTCGGCGCCGCCGTGTCCGCCCTCGGCGGCGGGGATCGGGACGACGAGGTCCGCCTCGGCGTACCCGGCCTTGCGACTGTTCCAGACCCGGATCTCGCCGCCCGGTCCGTTGCCGAAGCACTCCAGCCGGCCGGCGTCGCCGATGACGGTGTAGCTGCGCCAGTAGTCGGGGGTGAAGTGGCACTGCTGGTAGCTGGCGAGCACCCCGTTGTCGAGCGTCATCAGCATCATCGAGAGGTCCTCGACGTCGGCCGCCGGGTTGATCCCGGTCTGGGCGGCCGGCGGCCAGGTGGTGAGCGCGTGCGCGTTCCAGCCCGTCGACGGCAGGTAGCCGCCGGGCCCGTCGTGCGGGAGACCGCCGTAGACCGCCAGCGTGCCGATCGCGCTGACCGAACGGGAGTAGCCGCCGGCCAGCCAGTGGATGACGTCGATGTCGTGGGCGCCCTTCTGCAGCAGCAGACCGGTGCTCTTCGCGCGCTCCGCGTGCCAGTCCTTGAAGTAGAAGTCGCCGCCGTGGCCGACGAAGTGCCGACACCACACCGCCTTCACGCTGCCGATCGCGCCCTCGACGACGAGCCGTCGCATCTCGGCGACCACCGGCATGTGCCGCATGTTGTGCCCGACGTACACCTTCGAGCCGGTGCGGGCCGCGGTCGCCAGGATCCGGTCGCAGCCCGCGGTCGTGATCGCCATCGGCTTCTCGAGGTACGCCGCCGCGCCCGCCTCGAGCACGGCCACCGCGTGCTCCTCGTGGAGGTGGTCCGGCGAGAGCACGAACACCGCGTCCAGGTCCAGACCCAGCAGGTCCTCGACCGTCTCGACCACGACGACCCCGGCGCCAAGGTTCGCAACGGCTTGTTCGCGTCGCTCCGCGCGCGGGTCGCAGATCCCGGCCAGCGCACTGCCCGCGCCGGGTCGGTGCGCGAGCCGCACCAGCCCCGACCGCAGCCCGTACCCGATCACGCCGACTCGCAGGTCCCTCACAGCTCTCCTCCGCAACGGGGCCACCGAGAGACGTTCAGGCGTCGAGCAGCACGTCCTGCCCGTCGAGGGTGACCGGGTTGTCCTCGTTGATCGCCTCGACCGCCTCGGTGATGAGCTCCGGCTCCTCCGCCGGGCGCCGGTCGAGGTGGACGCCCGCGATCATGCAGCGCACCGACCCGCCCGCGAGCTCGATCGTGGGGATGTCCACGGCCACGATCTCGCACGACTCCTCGATCGCCGCGACCTGGTCCGGCCGCAGGCTGCGCCGGGCCCGTCCGGACATCGCCATGACGTAGCGCCGCCGCCCCTCCGGCGTACGCCCGCACAGCTCGACGGCGTTCCCCGCGAACTCGCGGACCTGCTGCTCGGTCAGCTCGACCACCGTGCGACCGTTCACGGTCAACCGTTCGCGCACCTGCTCGCGCCGGAGCTCGTCGGGGATCATCTCCAACGCGATCAGCGCCACGTCGGTCCCGATGCAGGCCATCACGTTCGTGTGGTAGACCGGCACGCCCTCGGAGTCGACCGCCTCGAACGCCATCGGCTCGTAGTTGAAGTCGCTGCAGAACCGCTCGAGCACGTGGGTGTCGGCGCGGTGGCTGACCGCTGTGTAGGCGACCCGGGAGACGTGGTCGAGCACCATCGCTCCCGTCCCCTCGAGGAAGATCCCGTCAGGCTCGAGGCCCGAGTAGTCGACGATCGCCTGCACGCGGTACGACGACTTCAGCAGCTCGAGCACGTCCGCGCGGCGCTCGTGGCGACGGTTGGAGGCGTACATCGGGTAGACCGCGACATAGCCACCCGCGTGGGTCGACAGCCAGTTGTTCGGGAACACGCTGTCGGGCCGGGTGTGGTCCTCGTCGTCGAAGACGTGCACCCGCACTCCGACGGACCGCAACGCGGCGGCGACGGCGTCCATCTCGGCGACTGCCTTGGCGGATGTCGTGTCGTCGGACTGGCCCGTCGGGGCATCGGTCTGGAAGGCGTTGTCCGCGGCGGTCGCCGGGTTCGGCACGAACCGCTCGGCGCGGACCAGGATGACGGCGGAAGGAGCCTGGGCACTCACGTGTCGCGAATGTAGCGGACCCTCCCAATCGGGCCGTCGGCGCCTCGTCCGGACACCGGGCCACGGTCCGGCCACTCCGTCCGACGGGCCGACCGACGACGTCGAGCTGAACAGCCAGCTCCTCGAAGGGCCAGACATGGTGCGCCGGCAGGGCTTGCCGGCCGGGGGCTAGTCGGCCAGTCCGTGCCGCCCGAAGTCGACGGCCTCGGCGAGCAGTGTCTGCCACAGTTGCCGGTCGGGGTCGGGGACGGACACCCATTCACGGAAGACCTTGCCGGCCGGGGCGAACGGGTCGCCGTGACCGCCTTCGACGAGCTCGGCGACCCGCTCCCGGGGCAGCTTCACGACCAGGCGTTCCTGCCTGTCGTCGTAGCACGCGAGGAACCTGCCCGCGAGCCGCACGCAGGGATAGCCCATCATCGTTGCCCGGCCGATGGCCGGGTCGTAGAGCAGGTCGTCGGTGAGCTCGTCGTAGAGTGCGCGGGGTTCGTCCCCGCCGGAGGGCTCCGACGGGGAGGTTCCCCGGGCGGCTCGCGGCATCAGGCTGTGGGCGGGCTGAAGACACCGAACAGGTTGCCCGACGGGTCGCGCAGATAGGCGAAGGTCGGGGCACCGGGACCGGGGTCGAGATGCTTGCCGACCACCGACCCGCCGAGCTGCTCAGCGTCGGCGCAGGTGGCTTCGACGTCGGCGACCAGGATGTAGAACACCGCGTGGTCGGGCACCTGCCCGCGCGTGCCGAAGACGCCGCCCATCGGGCGATCGGCGCCGGAGGCCTTGATGTTGCGGTAGTCCATCCCTGCGGACGCAGCCGGGCCGTCGGCGTCGAAGGACCAGTCGAACAGGCTGCCGTAGAACTTGACGGCACCGTCGGGGTCGCTGGTGCCGACCTCGAACCAGGCCAGCGTGCCGGGAGCTGGGTTGCTCATGGCTGTCTCCTTCTGCAATCGGATCACCCACCGGGGCGGCGGGTGCGCCCACCGTCTCGTGCGCTCGCGACAGCCCTATGTCGGTGTTCGCAACAGGACTTCAGGACGCAGCGCCGACGCCGGCAGCTTCGTCTCGTGGCCGTCGACGACCGGCTCCGGGACGATGCGCTGCGGACGCGGCAGCGACGCCGTCCGCTCGGCGTGCGTGATCCGATCCAGGCGGAACACCCGCTCGTCCTCCCGGAGGTGGCACCAGGCGGTGAGGTACGAGCCGTTGGGACCGACCACCACGTGCTGCGGCTCCACCTCGCGCTCGGTCTCGACACCGCCCACGTCGATGTAGCGGATCCGCAGCACGTGGTTGTCGCGCACGGCCCGCCAGATTCTCTCCGCAATCTCCGCATCGGGATCGGCAGCCGGCTGGACGAGCAGCCGCACCTTCTCGGCCGTGGCCCGGGCCTCCGCGAGCGACCGCTCGGGCATCGCGGCCACGATCTTCAGGAGCGCGCTGCGGGCGTCACGCCGGAAGAGCACGTGCTCGCCGCGGGTCAACGCCACGGCGACCGCCGCTGCCTCGCGCGGCGTGAAGTTGAGCGGCGGCAGACTCATCGAGCGATCGAGCGTGAAGCCTCCGGCTCGCCCCTGCTTCGTCGCCAGCGGCACTCCAGCCTGGCCCAGCGCACTCAGGTCGCGCTCGATGGTCCTGACGCTGACCTCGAAGTGCCCGGCCAGCTGCCGTGCCGTGCGCCCTCGCGGTCCGGCCGCCCGCAGCTCCTCGACGACCGCGTACAAGCGGTCGATCCGGTTCATGATCGGAGCGTAGACCTCTGCAGGGACAGTGCTGAGATGCTGGGCGCGAGGTGTCCTGCTCAGCCCCCGCCGTTCGTCAGAAGATCGGAGCGGGATGGTCCCGCGGAGACGAGGAGCTCGGATGAACCAGTACCTGCTGGCGGTGTACGACGTCGAGGGCCAGGCGGCGGGTGTCCCATCCACGGCCGAGGAGATGCAGGCCTTCATGGGCCGGGTGATCGCCCTGGAGGAGGAGATGGATCGCGCCGGAGCCTTCGCGTTCGGTGGCGCGCTGCACGGCCCTGACGCCGCCACGGTGGTGAGTGGCGGCACAGGCCTCGACAAGGTGACGACCGACGGGCCGTTCGTCGAGGCGAAGGAGCACATCGGCGGGTTCTACATCATCAACGCCGAGGACCTCGACGAGGCGCTCTCGTGGGCGAACAAGGTCGTCGAGGCGATCAACCACCCGATCGAGGTGCGGCCGTTCCGGGCGACCGGACGGGTCGAGGCCGGTGACTGACGGGCAGGTGGATGGACGACATCGAGCGGACGTTCCGCGAGGCGCACGGCCAGGCCGTGGCGACGTTGACCCGCCTCTTCGGTGACATCACCCTCGCTGAAGACGCGGTTCAGGACGCCTTCGTGAGCGCACTGCGCCGGTGGCCGAGGGATGGCGTCCCGGACAACCCGGCCGGCTGGATCGTCGCAACCGCGCGGAACCGCGCCGTCGACGTCGTACGTCGTGGCCGGCGGGGCCGCGAGCTCACCGAGCAGCTCGCGACCGATCGGCTACGGGTCGAGTCCGCAACCGGTCCGGATGACTCAGGGCCGATGAGTGATGACCAGCTGCGGCTCATCTTCACCTGCTGCCACCCGGCGATCCGGGTCGAGCACCAGGTGGCGTTGACCCTCCGCCTGATCGCGGGACTCACCCCCGCAGAGGTGGCATCGGCCTTCCTGGTGAGTGAGGCGACCATGTTGAAGCGCCTGGTGCGCGCGAAGAGCAAGGTCAAGGCGGCGCACATCTCCTACCGGGTGCCCGACGACGCCGAGCTACCGGGCCGGCTGCGCGCGGTGCTCTCGGTGCTGTACCTGATCTACAACGCCGGCGCCGACGACGTCGACCGCTGCGACCTGAGGGTCGAGGCGATCAGGCTGACCCGTGGGTTGGTGACGCTGCTGCCCGGCGAGCCCGAGGCGGTCGGACTGCTGGCCCTCATGTTGCTCAGTGACGCACGGATGCCGTCTCGTGGCAACGGGACACACGTCGTCCTGCTGAAGGACCAGAACCGGTCGCTGTGGGACCGCTCGCTGATCTCAACCGGTCAGGCCCTGGTACTGGCCTGCATGCGCCGCCGCCGGCTCGGGCCCTTCCAGCTGCAAGCGGCGATCCAGGCATTGCACTGCGCCGCACCTCGCTACGAGGACACCGACTGGTCGGCGATCGTGCGGTTCTACGACCGGCTGCTCGCGGTCATGCCGACAGCGGTCGTGGCGCTGAACCGAGCCGTCGCCGTCGCCGAGACCGACGGGCCGGAGGCGGCCCTGGCCCTGCTCGACGGTGTCGCCGGGGAGCTCGACGGATACCCCCTGCTTCATGCCTCACGCGGATCGATGCTGGAAAGGCTCGGAAGACCCCACGAGGCCGTGCAGGCGTACGACCGAGCGGCTGCTCTGGCGCGCACCGACGCCGACATCTCGTTCCTCACCCACCGCAGCAGCCACGTCACCGTCGACCTCGATGGGAGCACCGGAGCACTTTCATAGCCGAGGTGCGACGTGTCTCGTCCGCAGGCAGCGGTCGCGGGCACACTCGAACGACCTCTCGACCTCGTCCGCGTCACCGGCCTCGCTGCGCGCCCACGCCTCGGCTCAGCCAGAACACGTAGGAC
This sequence comes from Nocardioidaceae bacterium, assembly GCA_013361955.1. Taxonomy (GTDB): domain Bacteria; phylum Actinomycetota; class Actinomycetes; order Propionibacteriales; family Nocardioidaceae; genus Nocardioides_B. The sequence goes on along the minus strand of JABFXA010000047.1, from coordinate 41,689 downwards.
TGCCTCACCCGCACTCGCTACCCGCACTCGTTGTCGGGGTCGGTCGAGGCCACCGGCACGCCCTCGATCAAGCCGGTGATCGCCGGCCCGAGGCCGGATTCGTCGACCGTGAAGGCGCCCCGCAGGTCGACCTTTCCACCGCCCCCACCGTCGAGGGTCAGCGTCGCCGGCAGTCCCGGTCCGGAGACCTGGCGGCCCACGAACATCACCGTCGTGTCAGGGGGACCGCCACTGAACACGATGACCCGCAGCCGTTGCGTGCCGTCACCGCGGTCGCGGAACCGCACCGCGCCGACCGGGAAGGGACCGCCCGCGGAGGGGCACAGGACCAGCTCCGCCACTTGGTCGGACGGGCCGGGTGCCGCGGTCGCCGACGGCTGCCCGGCAAGGGTCAGCCCGGTGACCGCCGCAGTCGCCAGGATCGTCAGGTTGAGTCGCGCGGCCATCGCGTACCTCCCTGCCGCGAGGGCACATCGCGCGCCCCCGCATCGACGTTGCCTCCTCACGCTAGGTCCGACCCCGTGTCCAGGGATGACCCCATGGAGGCATTGACCCCGACGTGCTGTCCGGGGTGCCCCGTCGATTCGGATATCCGCTACGCCGTTCCTGGGGGACGCCCCGTGCGGTCGTCCCGGGACGCTCCGGTCCGGGCACAACACACACCCCACATGGTCTGATTGCGGGAGATCTCCGGTCAGACGGTCACGAAGCGCAGCCACGTCATGTTCACCGCGCATCGTCGGGCGACGAGTGCTCCGGCGGTGGATACCATCGGGGTCTCCGTGCGGGTTCGTCCGAGGAGGTCGGAAGATGTGGAAACTGCTGGTGAGCGTGACGGTGGCCGGGTTCGTCACCGCGGTCGGAACGACCGCCACCGCAGCCGCTCCCTCGGCCGGCAGCACGGGTACTGGATCGGTCTTCGTGTCGAACCCCGTCCAGTCGTTGGGTGATGAGTCCCTGACGGACCAGAAGGACGCGGACGCCGCCGTGCCCGCGGCCGCCTACCACGACGTCACGCTCACCAACCTCGACGGCACCGGCCGGCTGAGCGGTGACTTCGCGACCGTCGTCAGCGAGACCGGCAACCCCGCCGTGTCGGCTACCAACACCTTCCGCTACACCCGGCACCAGGACGAGTTCGAGCAGGTGATGGCCTACTACTGGGTCACCGAGTCGCAGAAGTACATCCAGCGCCTCGGCTTCGGCAGCACCCGGCGGGCGATCGACAACGTGCCCCAGCGGGTGCGGATCAACCAGCTCGGGGCGGACAACTCCTTCGCCAGCGACCACCCCACGAGCGAGATCCGCTTCGGCAAGGGCGGGGTGGATGACGCCGAGGATGCCGAGGTGATCCTGCACGAGTACGGCCACGCCATCCACTTCGCGCAGAGCTTCAGCTTCAACTCCGAGGAGGCCGGCGCGATCAGCGAAGGCTTCGGCGACTACTGGGCGGTGACCGTCTCCGACGTCGTCGCCACGAGTCTCGGCGTCCCGGAGCGCGAGCCGCTCCCGTGCGTGGCCGACTGGGACTCCACCTCCTACACGAGGACCGTGCCCCACTGCCTGCGCCGCGTCGACACCAACCTGCACTACCCGACAGACCTGAACGGCGAGGTGCACCACGACGGCCAGATCTGGTCGCGCGCGTTGTGGGACATCCGACAGGCCCTCGGCAACGTCAAGGCCGACACGATCATCCTGCAGGCGTCGTTCGACTTCCCGGGCACGTCCATGACCGACCTCGCGAACCGCACCGTCGCGGCGGCCAGGAGTCTCTACGGCACCCCGGCAGCGAAGGCCGTCACGACGGCCTTCACTGACCGCGGGATCCTCTGACCGGCCGCACTGCCGTCGAGCTCGGTCCGACACTCACCTGGACAGCGCGCTGGGGAAGAGTGTCTCGAAGTCCAGCACGCCCACCCAGGTCGGCTTCACCGTGATCCGCGCCATCGGCTGGTCGCCGATCTGTTGCACCCATGCGGCACCTTGCTCGCCGCCGAAGTAGCGGTGCGCCGCGGCGGCGTACTCGTCGCTGACGCCGTCGAGCACCTCCACGGTCGCCACACCACGCACCAGCAACGCGTGGTACGGCCATCCCGTGGCCGAGTCGATCGTGACCGCCACACTCGGCGTGTGCTCCAGCGCGCGAACCTTCGGCGCTCGGGGTGGGCTGCCGAAGGTGAGCGCCTCTCCTGTCCAGTGGAACCAGATCGGAACGACTCGAGGCGTACCGTCGAGCCACGAGTACGCAAGCCTGGCCAGCTCCTTCGACCCCAGCAGCTCCTGCGCCACCGGGTCCTCGAGCAGCTGTAGGTCCCCTTGCGAGATGGTCATCATGCCCCCGTTGACATCAAGGCCGAGCCACATCGACCCGGCTCCCCGCTCGAACCAGTCAACGCCCGGGCGCCGACCAAGGACAAGCCCCTGACGAGCCATCCTCGGGATCAGCGGCGACCGTCGCGTTCGAGGAGGCCCTCCTCCTGCGCGTCTTTCCCCGCCGCCTGCCGGACGCACTCATCAGCCGATGAGCCTGCCCTCCGATGGGGACGAAACCGGCGAACCCGGATCAACGCTGGGTGACGTGGACCTGCCGGTCAGGGGCCTCGCTCCAAGAATCGGAACCGGTCAGGATTCGAGAAGTCTCCGCCCGCGAGACGCTTCTAGGGTGAGGCCATGGCTACCAAGACCACACCCAACACATCCGATTCCGGCTTCTCCGAGGACGAGCTGGCCGCCATGAAGCAGCGGGCAGCCGAGCTGCGCGCGGAGAAGAAGGGCGGCGCGAAGAAGGCCGACGAGGCGGAGGCGTGCGTCGAGGCAATCACGGCGCTGCCGCAGCCCGACCGCGGGCTCGCCGAAGCGATCCACCGGATCGTGCTCGACGTCGCCCCAGGGCTGGACCCGAAGACCTGGTACGGCTTCCCGTCCTACGCCCGCGACGGCAAGGTCGTCGTCTTCTTCAAGCCTGCGTCGAAGTTCAAGTCCCGCTACGCCACCCTCGGCTTCGAGGAGGCTGCCCAGCTCGACGACGGCGCGATGTGGGTGACGTCGTACGCGGTGATCGAGATCGGCCAGGCCGAGGAGAAGCGGATTCGCCAGCTTGTCAAGAAGGCAGCGGGCTAGGCCCAGCACCGCCCACACTTCTGGCCGCCGGGTGCCGATCCGCCGCGGCCCGCGCGGCCGAGAGGATGCGTCCTACCGCCGCGATCGGGGGTTTCGAGCATGAGGTCGGTCCGCGCAGCACTGGATTCGCGCGCCGCCGTCCAGGCGCTCTGCTATCTGTGCTTCGCCATGTGAGCTGCGCGCTCGTCGGCATGGAACTCCCAGGGCGGTGTAGGCAGCACGTCGCCCGTCTCGAGGAGCGTCTTGAGGTTGGCGAACACTGTCGGCCAACCCTCCCCGGCCGTTTCCCGATCGGCCGACGACCGGAACCGCGACTGAGTGAGGGTGAGCCTGACGATGTCGCGATACGGCTCGATCTCGAACGTCACCACGCTTTGTTCAGCCGTGGGATCCGCGGCGTCGCCCGGGTCCCCGAAGCCGAACGACAACCGGCGCGGAGGATCGACCTCCAGCACGGTTCCGGCCGCGTCAGCGATGCCCGAACCATCGACCCGCACGTGCTCGACTCGACTGCCGACGCGCCAGTCGGAGACCTGCGAATGCCCCCAGAACCTCGCGGTGACGTCCGGGTCGGTGAGAGCGTGCCACACCTCCTCCGCCGTGGCCCGGATGTAGGTCGTGTAGACGTAGTCAGGGACTTCCCCTGTGTTGACGGTTTCGGACATCGCACTTGCCTCCGCGCGGTTCTTGATCGTGTCCAGCGCCGCGAGATACGTCTCCTCGAACTTCCAGATCCAGCGGGTCTGTATCTGGTGCAGCGGCACGGGGTTCAGGTAGTGGAGCTTGCGGCGGCCGTCACGCACCGAGGTGACGAGATCGGCTGCCTCGAGGAGCTCAAGGTGCTGGCTGACCGACTGACGGCGCATGTCGAGCCCATCGCAGAGCTCGCCGAGCGTCAGCCCGGCACGCTCATGAAGCATGTCCAGGAGCCGCCGCCGGCCAGGGTCCGCCAGCGCCTTGAAAACCATGTCTGGTCCCACGCCCCCGATTATGCAGGCATCTGCCTGCATAATCCAGGGCCCCGCAGAGGCCGGCAGAACACTCCCCCACTCTGGCCGCGCGATGAAGGCCGACAAGTCCGTCGGCGGAGACCCCCACGCCGCCCTTGCCCTCGTGTTCGGGATGACCGCGCCCACGCCGTTCGAAGCTCGCGTTGACCACACCACGCACGTCAAGGCTCCGCGCATTCATGTGGGCGTCTCGCGACGAGCCTCACCGCCGCGAACGGCCCAGGGCGCCCTCACGACGAGGGCCGGACTCGTTCGGGACTCAGTCGAGCGAGAACGGTGGGTACTTGTCGGTGACGAGCAGGAACGCGTAGGCGTTGACTCGCAGTGCCCAGCGGCCCACGCCGACCACGAAGTTGAACAGCCCGCGCGGGTAGTGGCCGGTGAACAGGACCGCGAACCAGGCAACGATGACCACGAAGAAGGCGCCGATCGACAGGAAGAACAGCACGATGTAGTGCGGAATCGCGAGGAACCACTTGACGAGTGGCAGCCACCGGTTCAGGTCACGCTCGACGGTGGGGTAGTCGATGTCGAGATGGACCTTCTGCTCGTCGACCGTTGACGGGTACTCGTCGGTGAGCAGCACGACGTAGGCGCCGATGCGGGCGGCGAACCTGGTGAGCTCTCGCGCGAAGTCGAACCACCAGCGTGGGTAGCGCTGCCGGAGGAGAACCATCAGGAGCGTGGCGAAGAACAACCCGGCCACGATGCCACCGCTCGTCGTGCTGACGGTCTTGCTCGCGGTCGTGCCGGTCTCGACGTACGTCGTGGTGGTGGTGGCGCCCGCGGTGAGGACGCTGTACACGATGGCGATGGGGATGACCAGCACGAGCCGGAACGCCGTCGTCACACGATTGCGCTCGACCGTGTAGTCGACCTCGAGCCGGGCGGGATAGGTGGTGGGTGCAGCAGGGGTGCTCTCCTCGGACATGTCGGATCTCCTGTCGACTCAGCTGGTCGCCTGCAGGTCCAGCATGCCGCGACGTCCGTCGCCCCGAGCGTCACCGACCGCTCGTCACAGACCGACCGCTCGTCGCACTGATCGCGCCCACCCTCGAGGCGCTCGCACCGGCAGGCCCGCCTGCGTCGGCAGATCGGCGCCGGGCGTGGCGCAGACGGCCGGTTGCTGGTCACGATGTGCTCGTGCTTGGACTCGAGATGGTGGTCTTGCTCGGTGTCGCCCTGGTCGCGTGCGGCGCCCTCGCGCGCCGCTACCCGATCGCGCCGGCCATCCTGCTCGTGGGGGTCGGGCTGCTGGTGGGGTTCGTCCCGCACCTGCGGCAGGCCCAACTGCCGCCGGAGGCGGTGCTGCTGGTGTTCCTGCCCGCGTTGCTGTACTGGGAGAGCCTGACGACCTCGCTGCGGGAGATCCGCAACAACCTGCGGATCGTCGTCCTCACCAGCACCGCGCTGGTCGCCGTCACCGCTGCCGCGGTCGCCGCCGCCGCGCACGGGCTCGGCCTCGCATGGGGGCCGGCGTGGGTCCTCGGCGCCGCGCTCGCGCCGACCGACGCGACCGCGGTCGGCGTCCTGGCCCGCGACCTGCCGCGCCGCACGGTCACCGTGCTGCGCGCCGAGAGCCTGGTCAACGACGGCACCGCCCTCGTCATCTACGGGCTGGCCGTCGGCGTCACGGTCGGCGAGGAAGACCTCACCGGCTGGCACGTGACCTGGCTGCTGGTGTGGGCGTACGGCGCAGGCGTGCTGGCCGGCGCGCTGATCGGGTTGGTCAGCTGGCAGCTGCGCCGGCGGATGGACGATCCGATGCTGGAGAGCATCGCGATGCTGGTGACCCCGTTCGCGGCGTTCCTGCTGGCCGATGCCGTGCACGCCTCCGGCGTACTGGCCGTGGTGGTCTGCGGGCTGTTCATGAGCCAGGTGACGCCACGCATCACGGGGGCGGTGACCCGGCAGATCGTGATCCCGTTCTGGGCGCTGTCCACCACGGTGCTCAGCAGCGCGCTGTTCGTGCTGGTGGGAATCTCGGCGCAGACCGCCTTCCGCGGTCTGGACAGCACCACCACGCTTCGCGCGCTGGTCGACGTCCTCGTCGTCGCCGCCGTGGTCATCGGCGTGCGATGGGCGTGGACCTACACCACGCCGTACGTCATCCGGCTCCTCGATCGGCGCCCCGCCCAGCGGCTGCGCCGCGTCCCGGCACGGCAGCGCACGGTGAGCGCGGTGGCCGGTTTCCGCGGCGCCGTGTCTCTCGCCGCCGTCCTCGCCGTGCCGCACACCCTCGACTCCGGCGCCCCGTTCCCCGACCGGGACCTGATCGTGCTGATCGCGTGCGGCGTGATCGTGCTGACCCTTCTCCAGGCGCTCCTGCTCCCGTCGGTCGTGCGTTTCGCACGGCTGCCGGTCGACACCTCGGTCGCCGAGGAGCTGCACTTCGCCGACGAGTACACCCTCGACGCAGCAGTCGAGGCCCTCGACACCACGGCCCGCGAGCTCGGCAGCGGCACGATGGTGGTCGAACGAGTGCGGCACGAGCTGGACAAGCAGCGCAAGCTCCTGGCGGCCGACGGCGCGGAGGGCGACCCCGTCATCCAGCACGACGACCAGTACCGAAGCCTCTCACTCGCCCTCCTCGCCCGGCGACGCGAGGCGCTGCTCGAGCTGCGCGACCAGCAGCGCATCGACGACATCGTGCTGCGCCAGGTGCAGGCCCGACTCGACCAGGAGGAAGTGCGGTTCCTGCGGGCGAACCTCCCCGAGTGAGGGCGGGCGAGCAAGGCGGGCGCGGCACGACATCCGGACGAGACCGCGCGAACCCCTACATCGGGCAGGCGTGGGCCCGGGTGGCTGACGGCAACCCCCAGGACGTCGACGCGGCGGTCGCTGCTGCGCGGGCGGCGACCGACGGCGAGTGGGGCTCGATGACGGGGTTCCGGCGCGCGGCCGTCCTGCGGGGATGCCCTGGACGCGAACGCCGAGCGCCTGGCGCGGCTCGAGGTGAGCGACTCCGGGAAGCTGATGCGCGAGATGAGCGGCCAGATGGCCGGCCTGTCCTCGTGGTTCAACTACTCCTCCGGCATTGCGGACAAGCTGGAGGGATCCACCGTCCTGCTCGCGAACCCCAACTACTTCGCCTACACGCGCAAGGAGCCGGTCGGCGTCGTCGGGTGCATCACCCCGTGGAACAGCCCGTTGCTGCTGTTCACCTGGAAGCTCGCTCCTCTGCTCGCCGCCGGCAACACCTGCGTGGTGAAGCCGTCGGAGCACTCACCGTGCTCGACCGTCGCGTTCGCCGAGATCCTCACCCAGGCCGGGCTGCCTCCGGGCGTCGTCAACGTGGTCACCGGCTGGGACCGCTCCACGGGTGAGGCACTGGCCAGCCACCCCGGCATCGACAAGGTCGCCTTCACCGGCTCCACGGCCACCGGTGTCTCGGTCGCCAGGGCCGCGATGGGGAACGTCAACCGAGCCACGCTCGAGCGCGGCGGCAAGTCCTGCCCGCTGGTGTTCCCCGACGCCGACCTCGACGCGGCCGCGAACGGCGTGGTCGCGGGCGTCTTCGCGGCGACCGGACAGACCTGCATGGCCGGGTCGCGGCTCGTGGTGCACGAGCGTGTGGCCGACGAGCTCATCGCCAAGATCGTGGCACGCGCGAACACCATCAGGCTCGGCGACCCGATGGACCCCGACACCGAGATGGGACCGGTGGCGAACCTGCTCCAGTACGAGAAGGTCCTCGGCTTCCTCAGGACGGCCGGCGAGGAAGGCGGCACCTTCGCCGCCGGCGGCCAGGCCGCCACCGACCTCGGTGGGCTGTTCATCCAGCCCACGGTGATCGCTCCGGGCCGGCAGCGTCTGGGTCAACGCCTACCGCGTCGTGGCCCCCGACATGCCCTTCGGCGGGTTCGGGAAGTCCGGCGTGGGCCGCGAGAACGGACTCGCGGCCGTCGAGGAGTACCTGGAGACCGAGTCGGTGTACGTCGAGCTCACCGGCGAGCTTCGAGACCCCTTCAAGCTCGGCTGACCACGTCCGTCCAGCGTCGGGTGGCTGGGTGGGCCGCCCGTGCGTGCTTCCGCCGCGATCGGTGTCACGCCCGTCGGGCGGGGACCTTCTCCCCCGCCTCGACCGCGAACGGCAGCGTGTTGCCAACCGGGGGTAGCGGGCAGGTCGCGAAGTCGGTGTACGCGCACGGCATGTTGTGGGCCCGGTTGAAGTCGATCCAGACCTCCCCCTCCGGTGACGGCGCCGGGGGTGACCAGCTGTCGGCTCGCGGCGTACGTCGTCACGCCGGACGTCGCGTCGCGGAACAGGATCCAGAGGCCGTCGTCGTCGTCCCAGGCGACCAGCCTGTGCTCGGCGCCGGCATGGTCGAAGACCACCTCGCCGACCGCGTCGTCGGTCGGCTCGGGGTGGGGGACGAAGCGGGCCGCAACCAGCCAGGACGGGTCGGGCGGGTAGCAGGGCGTGCCGGCGTACGCACGCAGGTTCGGGGAGTCCGGGTGACGCGGGCGCACGATGACGCGGCCGTCGCGGTCGGCAACCTGGGCGACGGCACCGTCGAAGGCCACGGCGAGGCCGACGCCGTCGAGGGGGCCGAGGTGGTGGACGCCCTTGGTCAACCTGGCGGTCTCGGTCGTGAGGCTTTCGGCGTCGACGAGGGTGACGGTGGCACCGTCCGCGTCACCGGTCCACGTACCGGGTACGTCGTCGAAGCGCTCGGGTCGGTCGGACAGCCAGTGGATCGCGGTGATCGCCAGCCACCCCTGCGGATCGCGAAGTCGCTGCTCGCGGGCATCGTGCCACGCCCGCCACTCGCCCGAGAAGTCGCTCATCCGCTCATCGTTCCACGGGCGTCCTGGGGTGCCACCTGCACTCGGTGAAGTCCGGTATCACGGCCGGCAGCTTGCGCGAGCGACGCCGACCTTGGCACTGCCCTGCTGCTGGCCAGATAGCAGGTGGCGCATGCCGCGGTTCCGCTGACGCCGAGAGAAGACCTGTTCTTCGGCTCGTCCGGTCCAGTCGAGTCGCTGTCGAGATCGCGACCGGGATGTCTCAGTCGGTGCAGAGGCAGAAGGGGTGTCCGGCCGGGTCGAGGAAGACCCGAAAGGTTGTCCCCGGTTGGTGGTCATGCTTGGAAGCGCCGAGCTGGAGCACAGCGGCCTCGGCCCGGTCGAGGTCGTCGACGTCCACGTCGATGTGCATCTGCTGCGGAATGGATTGGCTCGGCCACTGTGGTGCTGCGTAGGAGTCGACTCTCTGGAAGGCCAGCGAGTCGCCGTAGTCGGCTCGAATCGAACACCAGTCGTCGTCGCTCCTTTCGATCTTCCAGCCGAGCAGGGCACTGTAGAAGTCGGCCAATGTTCTGGGGTCAGGGCAGTCGAGGACGACCACCGGAAACCGAGCGATAGCCATGACCCCAGCCTAGGAGTGGTTCCGGACAGAATGCGTCCCGAACTGCGCGAGATGGGTGGTGTGCTTTCTGGCGGCCCGTCGGATCGACGTCCGCGCATGCCGCCATGCGCGCGGTTGCCAGGGAGGCAGGGCACGTGGTGGATGGGCGCGAAGTCGGGTGTGATGGTGAGCGGCTTCGCCGCCGGCTCAACGAGCTCGGCTCACCCGGTGCCCCGTCGTAGGAGGTCACGTGGCCATTCTCATCTTCCCGATCGGCCTCGTCCTCGGTTGGCTCATCCGCCCGCCGCACCGTGCTGCGGTGGTGACCGCCGGCCTTGGTGGTATCGCCCTGGCTGTTCTCGTGGTGCTCTTGGTGGCTGGCGTCGACGTGAGTCCGTTGGAAACGCTCGTCCTGCTCTTCGGAACTCCCATCGCGGCCGTATCGGCGTTCCACGTCTCGCGTTGGAGGCTGACTCGAACGACACGCGAGTAAGGCTCCGAACCTGCCCTGCCGGAGGTAGGTCCTGGATGGCCTTGGCGGGTCCGGGCTTCTGAGCAACTGCTGACATGTGGCAGGGAGGCCGAGCGGGCCTGAATGCAGCCGATACCGACCTCCGCGGCGGCGGGACATGCCGCCGACAGGTGGAGCGACGTCAGACCAGCAGCACTGCTCGGAGCGACGATGGAAGTGTTGGCACCAACCCGGGGCGTGGCCCGAGAAGGAGGTAGCGATGGGCGAGGATCCAGCCAAGCGTCGGGAGGAACGCGCCGAACGGGCGCGCTACCACTTCGAGGCGGAGCAGCGACGCCGCGAGCAGGAGTCGGGGGAGGCGCAGCTGTTGATCGATCGGTTCGTCGCGCAGGCGACGCGGGCAGGTCTCGCGACCGAGGAGCTGACGGCTCGCCCGTGGTCGGGACGTAGCCGATATCGGACGGGCGTCGTCGGCTGGTACCTGCGACGCGACCGTTCGGTCGGCGTCGGGTTGGACGGCGGCTACTACGTCCTCGTCGTGGCGCCGCAGCGCTTCGGCCGCTGGCGCAGAGTACCGGTCCATGCCTCCTCTCCGCCGCTTCAAACAGGGCAAGGTGCCCGCGACGGCGAATCCGTCGCCCTGGACGTCCTGCTGCAGCAAAGACTGCGATGGTCGACCTCCGCGGAGGGCTGACAGGCCGATCCCGAGGGTGAGCAGGACAGGAGCATGACCCCCCGGGAGGTACGGCGTACCGCCGCGAACGGCTCGGGCCGAACACGCGGATCCGTCGATGAGCGCTCGGCAGGCTTCCTCAGTCGAGACAGAACTCGTTGCCCTCGATGTCCTGCATCACGATGCACGAGTCGGTGCCGTCGTACAGCAGTCGCACCCGGGTGGCACCGAACGGGACCAGCCGCGCGCACTCGGCCTCGAGTGCGGCCAGCCGCTCCTCGCCCTCGAGGCCGGTTCCGACCCGAACATCGAGGTGTACCCGGTTCTTGGCCACCTTGCCTTCGGGCACGCGCTGGAAGAACAGTCGCGGACCCACGCCCGTCGGATCGACGCAGGCGAACCACGCACCCTGCTCCTCGGGCGGCAACGAATGCCGGAACCCGTCCCACGTGGAGAACCCCTCGGGGACCGGCGGGACGACGTACCCCAGTACCTCGCACCAGAACCGAGCGACGAGCTCGGGCTCGGCGCAGTCGAAGGTGACCTGGACTTGCTTGACATCTGGCACAGGCCCAGACCCTAGTGACCGTCCATGAGCGGACGTCAGTCATGTGGGTGGCCGCATGCCCGGATGGCGACCGCGACCATCAGGACGCCCGGGCTGTCGCACCCAGCGACACACTCAGGCGTCGGGACGTTCGTGACCGAGCTCCTCCCGGACGAAAGGCCCTTCACCTTCCACCCGCGTCTCTCGCAGCTGCGACACATCACCACCAGGCCGTAGACGACCACGGCAGCCAGGAACGCAGCGCCCATCAGGAAGAGTGTCACCAGCAGCCATCGCACGTGACCCGTGGCCCTTCGTGATCCCGGGATCCGTCCTGGTCAGCGTCGCGGTGTCCGGAACCAGAGGAAGTAGCCGACCGCGAGGATCACCACCGCCAGGGCCAGGACACCGCCGACCACCACGAACAGTGCCGCGTCAGACTCGCTGCCCTCACCGGGCACCACCAAGACGGGCACGGTTCCACCTCCGGCTCCGCGTCGGTGCGGCCCTCACCGCAACGACCTGACCACGATGGTGCCCCTGACCTCGCCTGCGAAACCGTTGTCCCCGCCAGGTACGGGAGGGTGCGGGGAGTCGCCGATCGCTGCTCGCTTCCTCGTCCTGTGGCAGCAGGCTGCGACAGGCGCCTTCAACCACGAGCCTGGACGGGGACCAGGAGGGGGTCCCTGAAGACCTCCTCGAGGGCCGCGATCGCGCCGCCGAGGGACGTCGACGTCATGCCGAGGCGCGAGGGCTCGACTCGTACAGCGCTGCCGTCGTCCATGCGTCGGGTCGCGAGGCCGGCGCGCACGGGCTCGAGCATCAGGTCACCCAGGATGGCGAAGTAGCCGCCCAGGACGACGACCTCGGGATTGAGCACGTCGACCACGATGGACATCCCGCGGGACAGGTCGGTCGCCACGTCGTGGATCGCCTCCAGCACTCGCGCGTCACCAGCCACGGCCCTTTCGTGGAGCTCCGTGAGCCGGTCCTCGAGGAGGCGCCTCGGGTCGTGGATCGGGTCGGAGTCGTCGGCGGCTCGGCGAAGCAGGGCCCTGAGGCCGATGAGTCCCTCCCAGCACCCGGTGCGTCCGCAGGCGCAGGGCCGTCCCGTGGGGTCGAGGGGCAGGTGCCCCACCTCCCCGGAGAAGCCGGACCAGCCCCTCACCAGCTGCCCGTTGGCGACGATTCCGGCGCCGATACCGGCCTGGCCGGCGAGGTACACGAGGTCCTCGACTCCCTGCTGCTGGTAGCCCGAGGCGTACTCCGCGATGGCGGCGAGCTTGGCGTCGTTCTCCAGGGCGATCTGCGGGAACGGTTGGCTGAAGCGGTCCGTCAGCCGTTCGACGAGCGGGATGTCACGCCAGCCGAGGTTGGGCGCGAAGCGGAGGGTCCCCGTGGTGTAGTCGATGACGCCCGGCGCCGAGACCGTGATCCCGGCGACGTGGACCCGCGCCTCTGTGAGAGACAGCACCGTCCTGCCGATCAGCCGGGCCACCCGGTCCAGCGTGGCCTCGGGGCCGAGAGCGACGACATCGACCGGCGCCTCCGTCTCGCGGATCACCGTCCCTTGCAGATCGACAGCGCTGACGGCCGCGTACTCGCTGTCGATCTCGACGCCGACGCCGGCCACCGCCCGGCCGTCCAGCGAGACGGTCAAGCCGGGACGGCCGACGCCTCCGCCCCGGTCGGGACCGTCCTCGCGCACGAGATGCCGATCGATGAGCTCCACGACGAGGTTCGACAGGGTCGCCTTCGAGAGCCCGGTCTCGAGCGCGATGCGGGAGCGCGTGCCACTGCCGGCCCGCTGGAGGTGGCGAAGGATCAGCGCGAGGTTGGCCCGCCTCATCGACGACTGGTCGAGTCGTCCGGTGAGGGGCCGGGGCTGGACCGTCACATCGCCTCCTGGGTCGTCGGCAGCGTACGAGTCATCATCCGACGACGCGCAAGTCACCGTCGTACGTCGCTGATCCTCCCTTCGGGATGGCGACCCGGGTACGCCGGTCGCCGTACCGCAGCTCGGTCTCGCGACCCGCGAGCGACCGGATCGTCACCCGTGAGAGCGCGTCGCTCGCCCAGGCGACGTCGACCTCGAAGCCCCCGCGCGCACGGATGCCGGTGAACGAACCGGACGCCCAGGCCGACGGAAGGGCCTGCAGCAGGTCGATCCGGTCGAGCGAGCTCGCCGCGATCGCCTGGATGAACGCGCGGGCACCGCCGATGTTGCCGTCGATCTGGAACGGCGGATGGGCGTCGAACATGTTGGGGTACACCCCGCCGTGGTAGTTCATGTCGACCGTGTCGTGGTCGGAGGTGACCGGCTGGGTGAGGTTGCGCAGCGCCTGCATGGTCCGCTCGGAGTCGCCGAGCGTCGCCCAGAGGTTGGCGTTCCAGGCGGCCGACCAGCCGGTGGGGCCGATGCCACGTGCCTTCAACGACACCCGGGCCGCCTCGACGAGCTCGGGCGCGAGGTCGGTCGTGAACTGTCGACCCGGGAACAGCCCCCACAGGTGCGAGACGTGCCGATGCGTGTTGGTCGGGTCGTCCCGGTCCGGGTACCACTCCTGCAGCTGGCCCCAGCTCCCGACCGCGGGTACGTGCAGCCGCGAGCGGAGGTCGGCGACGGTGGCTCGGTAGTCCGCGTCCAGCCCCAGGATCTGGGAGGCCTCGATGAAGTTCCCGAAGGCGTCCCACGCGAGCTCCTGGTCCAGGCTGACGCCGTCCTCGTAGGGGCGCATCTCCGCGCCGGTCTCGAAGCCGACGGGTGTGTGCCGCCACGGGGTTCCGATCGTCTGCTCGGGCGTCCACGTGTCGGGGACGACGAGGCGCCCGGCGCCGTCGTCGACCAGCAGGTCCTGGAAGTACTCGCAGACCTCCTTCAGCACCGGGTAGGCACGCTCCCGCAGGAACGTCTCGTCCAGCGTGTAGGTGTAGTGGTCCCACAGGTGCCAGGCCAACCAGGCACAGCCACCGGGCAGCCAGTCCCAGCCGAGTCCCCCGGAGATGTTGCTCGACACCCGCACCGTCCAGCCGCGGACGGGCTCGGCCGAGCCCGGTCTGTGGATGCGTGCCTGGGTGGCGGTGCGCCAGGCCGGGATCTGGGCGTGGAGGTAGTCGACGAGGGGGTCGATGGTGCCCGGGAGGTTGCCCGGGTCGGACAGCCAGTAGCACATCTCGATGTTGATGTCGTGGTGGTAGTCCGAGCTCCAGGGCGGGTTGTCCGAGACGTTCCAGAGACCCTGGAGGTTCAGCGGCACCCCGCCCGCTCGCGACGTCGACGCGACGAGGTAGCGGCCGAACTGGTAGTAGAGGGCGTAGAGCTGGGGGTCCGGAGTGCTCTGGTTGTCCGACACCCGCTGGAACGTCGGCGCCGCGAGCTGGGCGCTGGTGGACTGGCCCAGGTCGATGCTCTGCCGGCTCAGCAGCGCGCCGAGGTCGCCGACGTGCCGGGCCCGCAGCTCCTTCGCTCCGCGCCCGACCGCCGCACTCACCTCGCCGGCCGCGGTGTCAAGAGGGTCGGAGGCATTCCGGAACGCGACGCCCGCGTCGGGCACGTAGTCGGTGCGTGCCCCCACGACGACGGTCACCGAGTTGGCCCGGGTGAACGACGTGGACCGGGTGGCCTGGTCGGCCGAGACGCGCTGCGCGCGGACGGCGTCGACGCGAACCTGCCAGCCGTAGCGCACGCCATCCGCCACGGCGCCCGTGACCGAGAGCTCTCCCGGTCGGACGACGTACGCCGACGACGTACGCCCGCGCCCGTCGACGATCCGCACCGACCCCGAAAGGGACCGCGGCGAGCTGCAGGTGATCGTCGTGACGATGACGCCGTCCGGGTGGCTCGCGAAGGTCTCCCGGACGTAGCGCAGCCGCTTGTACGTGTAGCTGACCGTGACGACGCCCGTCTCGAGGTCGAGCTCGCGGCGGTAGTCCGTGATCCCGGCCGGGTCGTGGCCGAGGTCGACGAAGAGGTTGCCGAGCGCCTTGTAGCTCCCCATCGAGCCGTAGTCGCCGGAGGGGTTGAGCCCGCCGCTCCACAGCGTGCCCTCGTTGAGGGCGACGTGCTCGACGGCGCCGCCGCCCACCAGCGCCGCGAGGCGGCCGTTGCCGACCGGCAGCCCCTCCATGAGGATCCGGTCGCCGTCGGCCGCGCCGTCCATCCTGACCACCGGGCCGCCCTGGCTCGCCGCCAGGACCGGCGACGCCAGGTACCCGGTGTCGAGCGCCGTGGCGATGACCGGTGCGGCAGCCACCAGCCCGCCCAGCTTGAGGAAGGTACGACGGTCGTAGCCGTCGGTGCGATTGCCGTCCATGTCGTTCTCCTCCGAGCTCAGTCGGCTGCGATGGCGAAGACGTGCATCGCGGGGGTGCCCTCGAGCGCCTCGGCGCTGATGTTCGGCAGGGTCACCGACGCGACGGTCTTCGCGGGGTCGATCGGGATGGCGGTGAAGAACAGCTTCGCCGCGTTGGTGTCCTGGCCGTTCGGCCGGTTGCGGTAGGCCGTCGTGGCGAGGATGTCGCTGCCTGACGGGGCGGCGCTTGCGAGCCAGTCCGCCGTGGCGAGGTCGTCGCGCTGCACCGTGCCGTCGGCGTACCTGATCATCACCGTGCCGTGGCTGGCGCCGTAGGTCCCCGTCGTGACGAAGCCGAGCTTGCTGCCTGACGCCGTCATCTTGATGGTCTGGCCGCCCGCCACGACGTGGTCGGGGGCACCCGGTGACACGTTCGCCCAGGTGAAGGTGATGCCGTCGTGGGTCGTCGTGCCGCCGGGGACGATGCCCACCGCTGCCAGCGCCTGTGCCGAGAAGCTCGAGCCGCTGCCGTCGATGTCACCGCGCGCCGTGTCGTTGTCGTTGGTGATGCCGACGTTGGTCATCGCTTCCGCGAACGAGTCGAACGTCTGCGGCTGGGGCCGGTTGGGGTCGTCGTACAGCCCGACGGTCGTGAGTGTCGGGGCGCCGCGCGAGTCGAGGATCCGGACGCGCAGGCGGTCGGTGCTGACCTGTTCGTACGTCGGGAGCAGGCGCTTGTAGCCGACCGTGGTGCCCGACGCGACCTCGACCCACTCGCCGTCGGTCCAGGCGTCGACGGCCACCGACGAGATGCGCTGGCCCACCTCGACCGCCTCCTGGAGGCTCACCGTGTTGAACGTGCTCGGCCGGGCGAGCTGGAGCTCGAGGGTCGCGGTCCGCGCCGAGGCCGGCGTCCAGTACGACGTCGGGTCGCCGTCGGCCACCGCGCCCGCCGGGTGCGTGGCCGGCGAGGCGACGTCGGACCGCACCGTGGCGCCGGCCGCGAGATCGTCGTCGTAGGCATCGCGGATGGCGTTGCCGAACTCGGCGAGCCGGGCCGCGTCGGTCTCGTTGATCAGACCGCGACGGTCGGGCGGGACGTTGAGGAGGAGCACGCTGTTGCGTCCGACGGACTGCTGGTAGATCGACAGCAGCCGGGGCAGCGACTTCACCGAGGCGTCCTGGCTGGCGTGGTAGAACCAGCCGGGCCGGATGGACACGTCGACCTCCGCGGGGTACCAGCGCAGGAAGTCCGCCTGACGCATCAGGTCCTCGCTCGAGACGGCCTTGCTGGTCGCGTCGGCGAGCATCTCGCCGCCGGTCGGCCCGGGCTCGCCCCCGAACGGGAGCACGCTCCACTCGCTCTCCCGAGCCGAGCCGGACTCGTTGCCCACCCACCGGACGTCGGGACCGCCGACCGCGATGGTGGCGTCGGGCTGCACCTTCCGGATCAGGTCGAACCAGGCCTGCTCGTCGTAGGTCTCGTCGACGCCCGGCTCCGGGTTCGCCCCGTCGAACCAGAACTCGTTGATCGGGCCGTACTGCGTGAGCAGCTCGTAGAGCTGGTTGAGGAAGTAGCGGTTGTAGTCGTCGACGTCGTACCGGAAGGTGGGCAGCGCGCCGGAGGCGACCTTCTCGGACCGGTCGTCGCCGTCGACCAGGGTGGGGATGGTGGACGGCCTGGTCGGGCTGCCGTTCCCGTAGCGTCCGCCGGGGGCGTGGATCTCGTGCAGGTCGGCGGGTGAGAGGTACACACCCACGCCGATGCCCTGCCGCTTCGCGGCCTCGACGACCTCCCGCAGGACGTCGCCCCGACCGGTGCGCCACGGGCTGCTCCTCACCGAGTGATCGGTGTAGCGGCTCGGGTAGAGCACGAACCCGTCGTGGTGCTTGACCGTCAGGATCAGGGTCTTGAACCCGGCGTTCTTCAGCGTCCGCGCCCACTGGTCCGCGTCGAGGTCGGAGGGGTCGAAGACGGCCGGGTCCTCCATCCCCGTGCCCCACTCGCTGTCGGTGAAGGTGTTCACGCCGAAGTGCACGAAGGCGGTGAGCTCCTGGCGCTGCCAGTCGAGCTGCCGCTTCGTCGGTACGACGTTGCCCGCCTTGGTCTGCAGCTGGCTGGCGCTGTCGCACGGTGACACGGGGACGACGTGGGCGGGCAGGTCCCGGGCCGGAGCGCTGTAGCGGTTCGGCAGCCGGAAGCTGTCGGGGCTGAACCGGCCGGTGTACGTCGAGACGGCGATCGAGTCGATGTCCGCCGCCAGGCCGCGGCGACCGGCAGCCGGGTGCACGTCGCCGCCGAAGCCGATCGCGTCGACCGCCGGCGTCAGCGCACCGCCGACCTCGGCGGTGCCGACGGGGCAGCCGTCGGCGTAGGCGGTGAGCGTCGAGCTCCCGTCGGCTCGGTAGTCGTAGACGAGGGCGATGTGCCGGAACCGCCAGCCGACCGCCGGGGCCGCCGACGTCTTCGCCTCGTCGTGCCCGTCGCTCCACAGGGTGGCTTCCCCGGTGCGGCCGTCGCGGAAGCGGTAGCTGCCGTTGCCGAAGAAGCCCAGCATTGTGTCCAGGCTGTCCGCGGTCGCCGTCCGGCGCAGCCGGGCCTCGACGACGACGTCCTGGGTGACACCCTGCGCTCCGATGAGGTCAGCCGCGGGCCGGAACACCGCGCGGCTGGTGTCGCCCGGCAGCGAGAGCACGCCGTTGCGGATGGTGCCGCCGGTGATCGACATGCTGCCGTCGACCACCTCGTCGTCCGCGGTCTGGTAGCCGGTGCCGCTGTCCTGCCCGTTGAAGCGGACCAGCAGCAGCGTCGTGCCCTGGTCGGCGTCCGACGGCGACGCGGTCGCGGTCATGACCGACGATGTCAGCACGGCTCCCAGGGCGATGGCAATCCACCGCCGGGCGCGTCCGCGCGCGTTCTGCTGCCTCATGTTCCGGCTCCTTCCGATGTCACTGCGCACGGACGACCACCTCGGCGAGGGAGAGCGTCCTGGAGCTGCCGGGCAGCTGGACGCGGACGTACCGCTTGTGGCCGGACACCGGCACCCGCACCGAGGTGCCGACGGTGCCGCTGACGCGGACGCTGACCACGCCCGGCGTCGCCATGGCCGCGTCGAGGTCGTCGGGCAGCGGGGTGTCGGAGAGCAGGATGACCGGGTCGGTCAGGCGGCTCGAGCAGCAGTCGGTGCGGTTGAAGAGCTCGACGCTGCCGATCCACTCCTGCGCACCGAGGTCGACCTGCCACCAGGGCTGGTCGATGTTCTCCTCCGTGTGCGTGGTCGAGCCGTCGCCCCACGTGCCGCTCGTGTTGCCGTCCACGGCCCGGTCCGCGGTGCCGCCGTACGCCGTGCTCACCTGGCTGGCCTGCCGTCCACCGGCGAGGTCGCCGGCGATCGCGGGCGGGTCGTCCCAGAGGACGGGGACCTCGGTGGTCTGCCGGCCCGACGTACCGGTGTAGCTGACCGTGGCCGTGAGGCCGAGCGTGTCGCGAGGCTGGTCGCCCGTCCACGTGCCGGTGAAGGTGGGCGTCCAGGTCTCTCCGGACGCCAGGCTGGGCCGGGTCTGCTCCGTCGGCTGAAGGGTCCAGCCGCCGGGCCCGGACACCTGCACCTGCACGTCCGTGACCGGCGCCGCGCTGCCGTTGGTCAGGCTGACGGTCAGCGGCGTGCTCTCGCCAGGGCCGATGGTCCGCCGGGCAACCGCTCCCGTCGTCTCGAACTGGCCGACCAGGCCGAGTACCTGCGGCTCGTGACCGTCCGGGACCTGCTGGACGAGGCCGCCCCCGCTCCGGACCGCGATCATCTGCGTGATGGCGTTCGTGAGCGTCACCCCGTCGCCGGCGGCCGCGATCTGCCACCGCTGCAGGCGGTTGCTCGCCGAGCACTCCTCCAACGTGATCGGCGCGTACGGCTCCAGCGGCGTGTTGACGCTGCGGGCTCCACGCCGTGACTCGACGCAGCGGCCCGTCGCCGGGTCCTGGATCACGTCGTAGCCGTCGGCCGTCGGCGAGATCCGGAAGTCGGTCCCCTTCGAGCCCACGACGACGCGCGCGCCGTTCGCGTTGCTCTCGCCGGTCAGGAACGAGTCGCCGACGGAGAGCTGGTACCGGCCCGGGCGCACGGGCGCGGGCTCGTCCTCGTCGAAGCCGGGAGCGCGTCCCACCTGGTCGGCGCGCGCCTCGAAGTCGGCGTACGTCGGGTCCGGCGTGGAGTCACCCCAGGTCGCCTGCGCGATGAAGCGCAGCGGCATCCGGACCTCGTCCTGGACCTCGTTCTCGGTGTTGCCGGACCCGTTGTCGGGCCACATGGTGATCTTGGCTCCGGTGATGCCGGTGTCGTCGGCGACGGTCTCGCCCTCGAACGTGCGCGGTGTCCAGCCCTTGTCGTACAGGCCCTCGGTGTTGATCGTGTACGTGCCCCGCACGTGGTAGAGCGCGTTGGAGGCGTTCATCACCGGCCGGCCCTCGGCGAGCAGCTCGGACGGCTTCACGTCGCTCGGGGTCCAGTGCTCGACGACGATGTCGCGATCCAGCGGCACCGTGGCCTTCGACGAGATCCCGTCGTTCCAGACCCGCAGGGTCTTGCCCTTGGCCTTGACGTAGGCGTTGACGCGGTTGATGAAGTCGATGAAGGCGTCCTGGGGGACGGCGTCCGGACCGAACTTCTCGCGCGCGTAGGCGAGCATCTGCGGGTACTTGTCGTAGTCCGAGCCGAGCATGTACTCGTCGGCGCCCATGTGCCAGTACGGCGTGTGGAAGACGTGGAAGTACTCGTCGATGATCGACGTGAGGAAGTCGAACGCCTCGGGCTTGGTGATGTCGAGCCGCGAGATCTGCTTGTTGCCGTCGGCGTCGGTCAGCTGCAGGTCCGGCCGGTTCCGGATCCAGGGGTCGATGTGACCCGGTGAGTTCACCTCGGGGACCAGGGTGACGTGGTACCGGTCGGCGACCTGCTGCAGGCGGGAGATCTCCTCGGGCGTGTAGTAGCCCCACTCGTTGGCCTCCGGCTGCGCGCTGCTCTTCACCTTCAGCTCGAGCCACAGCTGGTTCAGCTTCAGGTACGCCGAGTCCTTGACCAGGCGCTCGAGCCACGGCACGGTCACGTGGATGTAGCAGGCACAGACCCCGACGCCGCGCTGCGCGTACGTCGGGACGTCGACGACCTTGCCGGCCGGAACCGTGGCGCCGGCGTGCAGCATCTGCAGCACGGTTCGGGTCCCGTAGAACGCGCCCGCGGAGGTCTTCGCGGTGATCCGGATCGAGTCGCCCACGCGGAGCTCGTAACCCTCCGCGCCGAGGTTCCTGCGCTTGGAGTCGAGGCTGAGCACGATGTCGCCCGGCTTCGGGGACTCAGCCGACCGGGCGCGGGGCAGCGAGCGGTGCAGCAACGACCGGACGTCGGCGACGAAGGTGTCGGCCTCGTCGACGACGGCGTCCGAGCCGACCAGCACCCGGCTCCGCGACGTCAGCCGGAAGCTGCCGCTCGCCGGCACCCAGTCCGAGAGGGCCGGCACGGTGGTCGGCGTCGTGACCGCCGGCGACGCCTCAGGCGTGCCGGCGCGCGCTGCCGACGTGAGGCTCAGCGGCAGGGCGGCGACCAGCGCAACCGTCGCGACCAGGATTAGTAAGCGGGATAGACGAACACTCATATCGATCTCTCCATCACGTGCGGATGACGATGTTGATCCCGAGCGCAACCGCACTGGAGCCGGCCGACGCAGTTCGTTGCTGAGCTGGTGCTGCTTCGAGGGGGACCCTAGTCACAAGACATCCCTGTGGTCTAGGTCATACGACAGATTGATGGGGTCTCTGCTGCCATTTCCGGCTCACATTCGGCAGAAAATAATACAAAAGGCGTCTAGACATCTGATGTTTGGGGGAACGACCGGCACGCGGGGTCGCGGGCAGCCCACCACCGCCTCGCCGGCCCGGTTGCGATCAGCCGGGCAGCTGCGACGTCAGCGCTGCCACGCCGCGAGCAGAACCCGACGCGATTAGTTGAAGGAATGGACGATCAGTCGACGAGGCAGCCGTCGAGGTGGCACGCCGCCGCGATCGACGGGCGGTCGGCACGATTCCGGTGAGACGATGCCGGGCATGACGAGTAGCTCCGGCGCCGGGGCGGGCGACCTCCCCGTCAACGACACCGAGGTCCACATCGAGCTGAACGAGGCGTACTCCGCGCACAACTACCACCCGCTGCGCGTGGTGCTCTCGGCCGGCGAAGGCGCCTGGGTGACCGACGTCGAGGGGCGTCGCTACCTCGACTGCCTGGCCGGTTACAGCGCCCTGAACTTCGGCCACTCGCACCCCCGTCTGGTGGCCCGCGTGCAGGAGCAGCTGGGCCGCCTGACGCTGACCTCGCGGGCGTTCTACAACGACCAGCTCGGCCCGTTCGCCCGCGACCTCGCCCAGCTGACCGGCAAGGAGATGATCCTGCCGATGAACTCGGGTGCCGAGGCCGTCGAGACGGCCCTCAAGCTCGCGCGCAAGTGGGGGTACCTCGTCAAGGGTGTCCCCGAGGGCCAGGCAACGATCGTCGCGATGGAGGGCAACTTCCACGGACGGACGACGACCATCGTCTCCTTCTCGACCGATGCCGTCGCGACCGCCCACTACGCGCCGTACACCCCCGGCTTCAGGCTGGTGCCGTACGGCGACCTAGCCGCCCTCGAGGCCGCCGTCGACGACTCCACCGTCGCCGTGCTGCTCGAGCCCATCCAGGGCGAGAGCGGCGTGATCATCCCGCCCGACGGCTACTTGCAGCAGGTACGCACGCTGTGCAACTCCGCCGGGGTCCTGATGATGGCCGACGAGATCCAGTCCGGGCTCGCCCGGACCGGGCGGACCTTCGCCTGCGACCACGAGGAGGTCGTGCCGGACGTCTACATCCTCGGCAAGGCGCTCGGAGGCGGCCTGTACCCCGTGTCGGCGATCGCGGCCGACGGCGACGTACTGGCGGTGTTCACCCCGGGCTCGCACGGCTCGACCTTCGGCGGCAACCCCCTGGCCGCCGCGATCGGCCGCGAGGTGATCGCCATGCTCGAGACGGGGGAGTTCCAGCAACGCGCGCTGACCCTCGGCCAGCGTCTGGCGTCGGGACTCGGCGGGCTCGTGGGCCACGGGGTCGACGAGGTGCGAGCCCGCGGGCTCTGGGCCGGCGTCGACGTCAACCCCGAGCTCGCCACCGGGCGGCGCATCTGTGAACAGCTCCTCGAGCACGGCATCCTCGCCAAGGAAGCGCACGGACAGACCGTCCGCCTGGCCCCCCCGCTCGTGGCGTCCGAGGACGACATCGACACCCTGGTCGCCGCCTTCCACGCCATCGCCGCGGGTTGAGCACCCGGTTGGCGATGGGCTCGAGTGCGGCTTCCGCGAACGAGCGCGCCGCGACAACGACCTCGTGCACGAGTGGGATGCGAGCATGACGCCCGACAAGAACCTCCCGGATCTGGCCTAGTGTCAGCCACGGAGAACGTCACCGTCGAAGGAGGTTGCGGTGAAGTACATGCTGATGATGCACGTAGGTCGCGATGCCGGCGACGAGGCGCTGAGCTGGGCCCCGCAGGACATCAAGAACATGCTCGGGTTCCAGCGCGCGTTCGACCGCGAGCTGGAGGAGAACGGCGAGATGGTGTTCAACGCCGGTCTCAGCTGGCCCGACCAGGCGCGGATCGTGCGCTACGACGACGGCTCACCTGCCGTCAGCGACGGCCCGTTCCCGGAGGCCAAGGAGTTCCTCATCGGTTTCTGGATCGTCGACTGCGACAGCGAGGAGCGGGCGTACGCGATCGCCGCCAAGGCGTCGTCGTCGCCCGGCCCCGGCGGGGCGCCGATGGGCATCCCGATCGAGGTACGACCGCTCGCCGGCCCGCCGCCGGTGGAATCCTGATCAACACCAGGTCGGGGCATTCGATCGGTGGGCCTCCTCACGCGCCTTCCTTCCTGACCACGCAGCGCTCACAGAGCTGGTAGTCGGTGTCGCCCTGCACGGACGCTGCGAACGCGGCGCGCACCCAGTCGTCGTCGTTGCTGCGGACGGTGAGCCATCCGTCGCTGCTCGGGTCGACCGCATGCACTGAGCGGCAGGTGGGCCGGTGCACGATCGTGCGCCACTCCCCCTCCACCACCCGGCGGTGCAGCACCAGCCGTTTGGCGCGCAGCGCCCGGGTGCGCAGCGCGGTGGTACCGGGTGGGGCGGGAAAGGCGGCCGGCATGTCCATCAGCTCAACTTCCTGGCGATCTCGTGGGCGTTCTTCTGGGCCGCGCGGTTCGCGCGGGTCCACGTCTCTCCTCGAGCCGGTTGGCTCGCCGATCCCTCCCGCCCCCCAGACGGGAGAGATCGACGTACCCACCGGGTACGGGCCCGGCCTGCCCCGACGGTGGAGCCGCCCAGAAACGAGGCAAGACGCGGCTCCCCGCTGTAGCCGGGGGTGGGGCAGACCGGGGGCTTGTCGGCCTCCTTGCCGATGAGCCGGGTGGCTCGCCCGTGCCCTCCTCCCGCTCCCACGCCGGGAGGAGGACCGGACGTTGGACCCGTTTCGTCCAACAGATCGGTCAGCGCCCGGCGATCAGCGCACCAGCCGGCCGTTGCTCATCTCGACGCCGAGGTCGCCTCCGTCGTCGAAGTCCGCGATCACCGAGACGTGGTCGCCGGCGTCGATGGGGGCGAGCTCGTCCTGGCTCAGGCCCTCGACGTTCACGCTGAGCAGAGCGAAGTCCGAGCCGTTGGTCAGCCGCAGGATGTACTTCGAGTCGTCCAGGAAGTCGGTGTCGATCTTGTCGACCACGCCGCTGACCTTGAGCGTCTTCCCGTCGTAGCGCTGGTCGGCCGCGAGCTCGTTGTCCTCGAAGTCGCTGACCAGCACGCCGGCCTTGACCGCCAGGTCGAACTGCTTGACTGGCCTCGCCGGGGCCGGCTGGCCCGCCTTGTGGGCCGGGGCCGGGACAGTCGCGGAGCCGGCGCCCTCGGTGGTGTCGGCGTCGCCGCCGCCGCCCAGCGTGGCGAGGATCCCCAGCGCGACCAGCACGTACGCGGTCCAGGCGTACCAGCGCCGGTAGACCGGCTTCTTCGGCTTCGGTGGCAGCGGCAGCGGGGTCCGGCCCTGCGGCCGCCACACCCCGTCGGCGCCGAGGACGTGGCCGTTGGCGATGTCGCCGGGCTGGTACTGCGCGGTGGTGTCGGTGTCGGTCATCGTGTGGTGTTCCTTCTCTCGGTGAGCCCTTCACCCTTATGACGTCGCTATGAAGTCACTATGACGCGACTCTGCTCACTGTAACGCGGATCACTGCGGCGGCTACTGGTAAGGTCGGCCGCATGGCTCGCCCCTACACGGATCCGGTCGAGATCATCACCGAACCGATCCCGGCACAGTCGCCGTTCATCCCCGCGGACTCGAAGATCGTGGTGGGCGCGGTTGCTCCCGCGTCTCCCGAGCCGATCCCGATCGTGCTGCTCCCTGGTTTCGAGTACCGGCTGCGGGAATGGCGGCACCCGACCACTCACGAGGTCCACTGGCTACTCGAGCGCAGACGGTCCGCCGGCAGCGGCGAGAGCGAGTAGCGCTCGTTCGAGCCCCGGGCCGACCCGGACCGGCCCGTCCCCGGGAGCTCTACGACACCTCGGGCTGATCGCCCGACGTCGCCACCCGCGTCAGGTTCAACTCGGCTCGATCGTGCAGGAGTGCGCGCTCGCTCTCGTTCCTGGTGCGCGCAGCCGCCTCGGTGAAGGCCTCGCCTGCCTGCGCGTGGAGGCCGGCGCGTTCGAGCAGGTCTCCACGGACGCTGGGTATGAGCGGTGAGTCGCCGAGCGCACCGGCGTCGACCCCCTCCAGGACAGCAAGCCCCGCTTCGGGGCCGAAGGCCCGCCCGTGCGCGACCGCCCGGTTCACCTCGACGACCGGCCCCGGTGCGGCGTCGGCGAGGACGTCGTACAGCGCGGCGATCCGTCGCCAGTTCGTGTCCTCGGCTCGCGTCGCCCGGGCGTGCTGCGCGGCGATCGAGGCCTGCAGGAAGTACTTCCCGACCGGTTTCCCTCGAGCGGCCAGCTGCTCGGCCCGCTCCAGGGCGGCCGACCCGCGCCGGATCAACAGGGGGTCCCAGCGCGTCCGGTCCTGCGCCTCCAGCAGGACCGGCGTCCCGTCCTCACCGAGTCGGGCGGCCATCCGCGAGCCCTGGATCTCCAGCAGCGCCTGCAGGGCATGCACCTCCGGCTCGTCGGGCGCGAGGGCGGCCAGCATCCGCGCGAGCCGCATCGCCTCGTTGGCCAGGTCGGGGCGCATCCAGTCCTCGCCGGCGGTGGCGGTGTAGCCCTCGTTGAAGATCAGGTAGATCACGGCCATGACGTCGTCGAGGCGCTCGGTGCGCTCGGTCCCGGTCGGCAGCTCGAACTCGGCGTGAGCGTCGTGCAGCGTCTTCTTGGCGCGCGAGATCCGCTGGCCCATCGTGGACTCGGTGGCCAGGAACCCGCGCGCGATCTCTGCGGTGCTGAGCCCTCCGACCAGACGCAGCGTCAGCGCGGCCCGGGACTCCGCGGTCAGGGAAGGGTGGCAGGACAGGAAGATGAGCCGCAGGACGTCGTCCTCGATGTAGTCGACGTGGCTGTCGAGGTCGGGCATCTCCGCCTCCTCTCCCGCACGCGCATGTTCGAGGTCCGCGATCTTGCGGCGGAGGCTGTCAGCGCGCCGGAAGTGGTCGATGCCGCGCCGCTTCGCGATGGTCATCAGCCACGCGATCGGGTTCTCCGGGACGCCGGTCGCGGGCCACTGCTCGAGCGCGGCCACGAGCGCGTCCTGCGCAAGGTCCTCGGCCAGACCCACATCGCGGGTCATCCGGGTGAGAGCGCCGACGAGGCGGGCCGACTCGGCCCGCCACGCGGCGAAGATGGCCTCGGTGGGGTCATCCGTACGGGTCTCTGCCGGCACCAGGCCAGCGTAGAAGGTCCCGCTCAGTCACCGGGCGCCTCCGGGCCCGTGGAGATCTGGCGCAGCGTCGAGATCACGGTGACCTCGGGCCAGTGCTTCGCGTGCAGCTCGGCGAACTCGCGCTGATCCTCGACGGCCTCCTCGAGGCTGTCGTACTGCAGGATGGCCCAGCCGCCGACGACCTCCTTGGCCTCGGCGTACGGTCCGTCGACCCGGGTGACCTCGCCCTGGCGGACCACGAAGTTCACGGCGTCCTCGGTTCCGTACAGACCGCCGCCGTCGAGGAACACACCCTTGGCGGCCCGCTCGCCGATGTGCGCGTCCATCGCGTCGAACAGTGACTGCGGGGGCGTGCCGACGCCCTCTTCCATCCTCACGAATCCCATGAAACGCGGCATCTTGATCACTCCTACAGGTTGCTGGGGCGTTGCTGGTCGCACGTACGTCGAACGGATGCCACGCCCTTCGACATCGAGCTTCGAGGTTTCTGCTCCATCTTTCAGCGACCTGCGCGACGGTGCCAGATGTGCGTGATCCGGGGAAGGAAGATCTCTTCGACTCTGTCGTATGACGGTCGACCCGTTCGTAGCCATGGTGAGGACCGGCCCCGCTCACGAGGGCGCCGTCACGAGCCCAGGAGATGACACGATGCAGCATCCGGAACCGGTCGCCCGCCGGCTGTTCGACCTCACCGAGCCGATCTGCCTGGTCAACTTCTTCTCCCCGGAGCCGAACGAGGCGATGGCAGCCCTCGGCTTCGGCAACTACTGGGACGGCTACTTCGCGGGACGCTCCGCTC
The DNA here is from genome assembly GCA_013361955.1 of Nocardioidaceae bacterium. Lineage (GTDB taxonomy): Bacteria > Actinomycetota > Actinomycetes > Propionibacteriales > Nocardioidaceae > Nocardioides_B. The sequence continues at coordinate 14,503 of JABFXA010000047.1, read as the reverse complement.
CGCTCGGCCGGGTCCCGGCCGAGGTGGTCCACGCGGCCTTCTACAACTTCGCCGATGGCGAGGTGGCCCGCCACATCCCCAAGGTCTGGGAGACGACCACACCCGAGGCGGCACACGCGGCGCGTGAGCGGGGCTGCGTCGCGGCGCTGCGGCGGATCCTCGGCGACCTCGTCGAGACTCCCGGGCTCACATGCGCTGCCGAGCTCCTCGCTCAGGCCTCGACGTGCGCCCCGACCGAGGGACGGCTGATGTACGCCGGCCTCCGCACGCTCCCGATGCCCGAGGAGCCCGTGGCCCGGCTCTGGCACGCGGCCAACATGCTCCGCGAGCACCGCGGGGACGGCCACATCGCCGCCCTGGTCTCCGAGCGGATCGGCGGCACCGAGGCCCACGTGCTCAGCGCCCTCGACATGGGCATCTACCCGGCGGAGTCGTTCGGCCGGATCCACCACCTCCCGAAGGCCCGCCTGACCCAGGTCATGGACGGCCTGCGCAACCGCGGCCTTGTCGACGGCTCCGGCCGCCTCACCGAGGCCGGGCGCGCGACCAAGGCCCGGATCGAGTCACTGACCGACGCCCTCGCAGAAGCTCCGTACGACGGGCTGGAGCCGCGCGACCTCCACCAGCTCATCGCTCTGCTGGAGCCCATCTCCGGACGGCTCGCGGCCACGGGGTCGCAGTGGCCCGCTGCGAGCGAAGAGAGGTTTGTTCCCGTGTCGGACCGCCTGTCGCACAGCGTCGACGCAGATGGACTCTCGCCCTCGCCGGTCACGGCATGCGTCGTGGCCGGTGGCGATATGCGGGCACGCTTGTGGGTACGGGGCACTCGTGGTCAACAGCAGTGACCTCGTGGCCGTCATGGCCGAGCTGCACGCGGCCCTGGCGCCGGGCGACCTGACGCAGACACTTCGCCGCGTGACCGACGCCGCCGTGGAGCTGCTCCCGGACGTCGACGCAGCAACGATCACCATCGAGTACGAGGACGGCCACGTCGAGACTGCCGCGGCGACCGGCTCCACGGGCGCCGGTCAGGATCCGGGTGCCGCCGTGGGCCCGGCGTCCGAGCTGGACGTCGACACCGCGGTACGGCTGGACCGCCTGCAGCAGGGGCTCGCCGAGGGACCGGCCGTCGACGTGATCGACTCCCCGGGGTGGACGACCGGGCCGCCCGCCGGCGACGACGTGGTCGCGGACGCCGAGCCCGGCGGCGTACCCGACCCGGGACTGGCACCCGCGGTCACGGCCTCCGACCTGTCACGTGACGAGCGCTACCCCCTCTACGGAGCAGCCGCGGCCAGGACGGGAATCCGTGCGCAGGTGGCTGTCGTGCTGTTCGACACCGTCCGGTCCCGCGGGGTCCTCAACATGTACTCGCTGCGGTCCGGCGCGTTCGATGACACGGTGGTCCTCACCGACCTGTTCGCGCACCACTCCGCCACTGCGCTCGCGTACGCGGCCGACCACGAGGACCACGAAACGACCGTGACGCAGCGCCGCACGGTCGGCCAGGCACTGGGGATCGTGATGGAGCGCTACAAGCTCACCGAGGCGAACGCGTTCGCGCTGCTCCAGGAGACCGCAGAACACCGCGCGGTGAGCGTCCGACTGGTCGCCCAGGAACTCGTGGCCCACGCAGAGGGGGCCGGCTCCCCCACGTGACCCCGGCCGAGCACCGCGGGCGCAGCCGCACGACGTGCGGACATCTGAACGGTCGGCCCGAACTACGATGACGTCGGGCGCGGCGATCACCACCAGCGACCGGGCGACGACGGCCGCGGCTTCGGGTGCGCCGCCCTTCCGCGCCGGAACCTTGGAGGCACGTTGAAGCTCTTGCTGACCTCAGGCGGCGTCACCAACCCCAGCATCTCCTCGGCGCTCGTGCGGCTTCTCGGCAAGCCGGTCGCCGAGTGCCACGCCCTGGTCGTCCCCACAGCGCAGTGGGGTCACCCGATGTGCGGCCCGACCTCGGTGCGGGGCCTCGTGGCCGCCGAGGCCGACTTCCGGCACTTCACCGGCCTCGGCTGGGCCTCGCTCGGTGTCCTTGAGCTCACCGCGCTGCCCACCATCGGCGCGGAGCGATGGGTCCCGTGGGTCCGCGACGCCGACGTGCTGCTGGTCGACGGCGGCGACGCGACGTACCTGTGTCACTGGATGCGGGAGTCCCGGCTGGCCGACCTGCTTCCGTCGCTGCCCGACACGGTCTGGGTGGGGGTGAGTGCCGGAAGCATGGTGATGACGCCCCGGATCGGAAGCGACTTCGTGCAGTGGCCGGCCGCACCGGACGACCGCACCCTCGGGGTCGTCGACTTCTCGATCTTCCCGCACCTCGACGTCTTCCCGACGAACACCCTGGCTCACGCCGAGCGGTGGGCCGCCGACCTCGGCGTCCCGGCCTACGCCATCGACGACCAGACGGCCATCGCGGTCGTCGACGGCACCGTCGAGGTGATCTCCGAAGGGCAATGGAAGCAGCTCGCGTCATAGCCGCCCGGCATCCCGCGATCCTGTCGGCCGGGACTGTCCGCGACAGCGGTGATGATGGGGCGATGACAACCTATTCCGGCACCAAGGAGTTCGAAGGCGCGACCTTCGTCAAGGCGAGCTTCAGGGGCGCCACCCTGCGTTTCTCGGATGTCAGCGGTGTGACGATGCGCAGCGTCGACGTGGACGGGCTCGACATCGACAGCCACGACCTGTTCTTCGGCAGCCTCGTCGTCAACGGGGTCGACGTGGTGCCGCTCGTGGACGCCGAGCTCAACCGGCAGTTCCCGGGGCGCGAGCTGCAGAAGGCGCAGACCCTCGAAGGTCTGCGCGAGGGCTGGGTCGCTGTGCAGTCCGCGTGGCAGACGACGGTGGCGGGCACCCGGCCGGACCTGGTGGACGCCCACGTCCAGGGCGAGTGGTCCTTGGCCCAGACCCTGCGGCACCTCATCCTCGCGACCGACGCCTGGCTCCGTGGCGGGATCCTGCGGGTGCAGCAGCCGTTCCACGAGATCGGTCAGATCTTCACCGGTGCCGAGGAGATGGGCTTCGACATGTCGATCTTCCGCGAGGACCCGCCCGCCTATGAGGAGATCCTCGCGGTGCGGGCCGAGCGACAGCAGCTGGTGACCGAATTCCTGGCCACCGCCACAGCGGACCTGCTCGCGGAGAAGCGCGAGAACCCATGGGGCGGCGGTGACTGGCGCCCCAGCGTGGGTGACTGCATTCGCGTGATCCTGGAGGAGGAGTGGGCTCACCTGCGCTACATCCGACGGGATCTCGCTCGCATGAGCTGACACCAGACGGTGCCGGCCCAGGACCAGGCGAGCAGAATCCCCCTGGCTCTGCCAGACTCCGTCCGGCAGAGCGACCCGACCTCGCTACGCGGGCTCGCCGGCCCGTGGGCCACCGTCGGTGGTCGAAATCCCGGCCAACGAGGCAGCCGGCTCTCGGGCTGCCGGCCGGTCAGCGAGGGCTTCGCGAAGCCGGGCGGTCACCTGCTGCCACAGCACGCTCGCGGTGCCGGGAGTGGTCCTGGCGGAGTGCCGCGGCCGAGGACGCGGTTCCAGGGCCGCCATCACGAACAGCAGCGTGACAACGGCGCCCAGGATGCCGAGCACGACGAGGACGGTCTGGTCGAGCTCGTTCATCGGTGCCAGATCTCCCTCGCGAGGGTCGGCCAGTGCCGACGGGTGTGTGCTCCAGGATCGGGACGTCGCTGCCGCCGTACGACTCTCACCTCGACGACGTGCGTCGTCCGGTGCTGCAGGTTCGTCAGCAGCACGGTGCTCAGCCCGGTGCTCATCACAGATCCCTTCACGTCGGTGCGCTCCGGGGTCTTTGCCCAGTACTCCGAGTTTCAAGCGCGGCGGTCTCCGGGACCTGATCCGTCGGCTCTACGGCGTCCTACACCGCTGGTGCTAGGACGAAGGCAGTGATGCCACCGGGCGCTTGGAAGGTGCAGCCTGGAACTGCTCCCACCTTCGGCTCCCCTGTTCCGGGCGTGGGAGCAGGACAGGCAGGAGGGCCCGCGGTGGACCCGGTGCAGCATCTGGCCGCGATGGACAGCGGCGTCAACGGGTCGCCACCGCCCGACGTCCCGGTGGATGTTCGTGTCGACGGGAACTGGGTTCGCGGACGGGCCCACAAGTTCCGACAGGTCGAGAGCCATCTCGAGGTCCTGGTCACCTACGCGGTGCCCGACGGCGACCAGGTCGCGGCCGGCTGGTTCGCGAGCAACGCGGTACGGCCCGTCCACGCCGACGACGAGCCTGGTTCCTAGCGGAGCGGTCGTCGGTTCGGCCAGCCCCAGCGGGTAGCCCGTTCTATGCTCCGGCCTGGTCGGGAACGGAGGCGCTCGCACGTCTGCGGACCGCTGCCGAGAACCGGCGCCGGTGGACGCGGTGGCCGCCGGCACCCGCGAGGTCGGTCTGCGGCTGGGAGCATCGTCGGCGTCGTTCCTGGTGGCCGACACATCGGGTCGGGCGCTGGTCCGCCTCACCCAGTCCTCGAGCTGCGGCTCCCTGAGGCACCCCACACGGAGGACGTCGCGGAGATATCGTCCCTGGCCCACTTGCTTGGCGTTGGTGCTGATCGCGAACCGTCGGCACACGGACCTGCTCGGCCGCGGCCCTCAGGGGGTGCCGATGCCGGTCGAGATCGCCTCGACGAGGTCCCCGACCTGGTCCTCCGGCAGGTTCCTGGCGATGTCGGCCTGGCTGACCATGCCGACCAGCTCGTGTCCGTCGATCACCGGGAGCCGCCGTACGCCGTGCTGCTTCATGGTGCGCAGCGCCTCATCGACGCTGTCGTCGGCACCGATGGTCACCGGCTTGCCCTGGGCGAGCTCCGACACCTTGACCCTGGAGGGGTCGCCGCCGTCGGCGACGCACCTCACCACGATGTCGCGGTCGGTGACCACGCCCTTGAGCCGGTTGTCCTCACCGCAGATCGGCAGCGAGCCGACGTCCAGCTCCCGCATCTTGCGTGCCGCGTCGGCGAGGGTGTCGTTCTCCGAGGCACACTCGGCGCCCCCGGTCATGATCTCGCGTGCTGTGCTCATAGCTCTGCGTCCTTCCGTGCGAGTGACTCGAACTGGTCCGGTGCGAGGTGGCTCGACGTACCCACCCCACCGGCCGGCATGCGACCTCGAGCGTCGATCACGGCTGGATCGCCCGCTCGTCGTTGTCGTGACCAGGGTCGAGGTGGATGGCACCCGAGACCCGGAGGGGCTCGAAGTCCCCGGCGGTGGCGGCCGAGCGGACCCGGGTGGTGAGGCAGACGTGGTCGCTCCCGTCGTCGAGGACGGCGATGCGGTCCAGCGCCAACCGGTTGGGACAGGCGCGGAGCAGCGGCACACCGTGGGAATCGGCCTCGACGTCGATGCCCGTGAACTTGTCCGTGTCCTCACCGGAGAGGGTGCCGAACCGCTCGGCGAGCCAGAGGTCGTCCGTCGTCAGGAAGTGCGCCGCGAAGTGCGCCGCGCGCAGGCTCACGCGGTAGGTGTGGTTCGCCTTCGACAACCAGATGCAGTAGTGCTGGGGCGTGATACTCGACTGCGCGTGGAAGCCGACCAGGCATCCCGCCCGGTCGTCCTCGGCCACGGTGGTGACCACGATCAACGGCGGGTCCGCCGAGGCCATCAACGTGTCGAAGGCGTTGTCACTCACCTGGATCACCTCGCTCCTGTCGGCTCCCGTCGGCGGGTCAGGGCTGGAACACGACCTTCACCACCCCGTCCTCCTTCTTCTGGAACCGCTCGTACGCACCGGGCGCTTCCGCCAGAGGCAGGTGGTGGGTCGCGAACGACTCCACGCCCCAGGGGTCGTCGTGCTCGAGGATGCCGAGCAGCTCGTCGGTCCACGCGCGGACGTTGGCCTGCCCCATCCGGATCTGGATCTGCTTGTCGAACAGCTGGAACATCGGTAGCGGGTCCATCGCCCCGCCGTACACACCGGAGATGGAGACCGTGCCTCCCCGGCGCACCGCGTCGAAGGCGGTGTACAGCGCCGCGAGCCGGTCCACCCCGGCCTTCTTCATCAGCGGCTCGGCCACCGCGTCCGGAAGCAGCCCGGCGAGCCTCTGCACCCCGGCGGCGGCCGGAGAGCCGTGCGCCTCCATCCCGACCGCGTCGATCACCGCGTCGGCGCCCCGACCGCCGGTGGTCTCCCGGACGACGTCGGCGACGCTGCTGTCCTTCCCGAGGTCGTCGAGGTTGACCGGCTCGGCGCCGAACTTCTGCACCCGGGCCAGCCGTTCGGGCACCCGGTCGACGCTGATCACGCGATGCCCGGCGTGCACGGCCATCCGCGCCGCCATGTCGCCGATCGGTCCCGCTCCGAGGACCAGCAGGGTGCCCCCGGCGGGGACGGCGGCGTACTTCAGGCCCTGCCACGCCGTCGGAAGGACGTCGGAGAGGAACAGGAACCGGTCGTCGGTGGGGCCGTCGGGAACCTTGACGGGCAGGAAGTCGCCGAAGGGGACCCGCAGGTACTCGGCCTGGCCACCGGGGACGTGCCCGTACAGCTTGGAGTACCCGAAGAAGCTCGCGCCGGTGCCGTGCTCGTGGGTCTGCGTGGTCTCACACTGGCTGTACAGCTGCCGCTCGCACATCCAGCACGAGCCGCAGGAGACGTTGAACGGGACCACGACCCGGTCCCCGGGACGCAGTGTGGTCACCGCGCTGCCGACCTCCTGGACGATCCCCATGGGCTCGTGCCCCACGATGTCGCCGGACTCCATGAACGGCGCGAGCGTCTCGTACAGATGCAGGTCGGACCCGCACAGCCCGCTGGAGGTGACCTTGATGATGACGTCGGTCGGTTCCTCGATCCGCGGGTCCGGGACCTCGACGACCTGCATCTCGTGCGCGCCTTGCCAGGTGACGGCCTTCACGGAACAGCTCCTTCGGTGCAGGAAAGTGAAGGGGCTTCCTTACCCGGACCGGACACGTTCACGCCCACAGCCGCGGCAGGAACGCTGGAGCCCGTCGGGAGGGCGCAGAATCACGAGAAGCCTGCGCATACGCGTCCGACCCCGGGGTAACACCGCGACGGCACGGTGACCCCACGCACGGGGAGGGTCACCACCGCCACCGGCCCGTCACGGGGGTTACGCACATTCGCTGCGGGCCGGCGGGCGGGGTCGGGAGCTGGGTGGACACCAGCCCCGACCCCGGCGTCCCGCCGTCACACGGTGGGCGTTGGTCACCACACCGAGCCGGCGTTGACCCGGGCCGCGAGGGCCCCGTCCCGGCTGGATTCCTGAGGACGGGGCCCGCGCGCGTGGGTTCTTCCGGCGCTACTTGACGATCTGGATGTTCACCGAGTGGTAGCTGCCGTCGTCGAGAAGCACCGAGAGCGTGTAGGTGCCGGCGGTGAAGGTCACCGTGGCCCCACCCGGGTTGGTGTAGCCGTTCTTGGTGCTGAGGTTGAAGATGTACTGCCCGGCCGTCGCGTCGTACCGGAACAGGTTCCCGGTCGTCGACGCGGCCGTGGAGACGGCCTCAGCGGTGCCGGGGTCGGGCGTGCCATCGGCCTTCTTCACGGTCAGCTTCGCGACCGCCCCGGCGACCGGCTTGCCGGCGCAGGTCAGGGCGAACTTCACCGGGACGGTGCTCCCGAGCTTGAACCGGGAGTCGTCGTCGGCCAGCGTCGCCGTGGCACCGCCGTTGATCGGCTGGGTGATGCCGGTGTACGCGGCGCCGTACACGCTGGTGAAGCTGCGCGTCTCGGTGGTGGTGCGGCCGGCGTTGTCGGTCGCAGTAGCCGCGTAGGTGTAGGCGCCGACCCCGGTTGCGGTGCTGGGCGTGGTCCAGGTGTCGTTCTCCGTGCCGTCGAGCCCGGAGATGGCATCGTCCGGGTTGAACGTGGGACGGGTCGGGAGCCCAGCGGTGCACAGGTCGTAGCTGCCGCTAGGGGCACCGGACACGTGCAGCTGCGGGTCGCTGAGGTCGATCTTGAACGGGGCGCTGTCGATCGCGTCGGCCGTGTTGCCGGCCACGTCGGTGACCGTGCCGGAGCTGACGGTGACCGCGGAGCCCTGCTGGTCGTCGGTGGGGACGGTCCAGTCCATGGTGAGCAGCGGGGGCATAAGGGTCGGGAAGCCGGCGCCGGTGTCGGCGGCGTGGAACTGGTTGGTGACCTCGTGGATGTACCAGCCGTTCTTGCCGTCCGGGGTGGCGGTGGGGCCGAGGTCGGTGATCACCGGGGCGCCCGTGTCGTCGATCGTGTACGACGCCTCGTCGGTGCCGCTCAGCCCGCCGCCGTCGACGTAGGAGCAGGACACGGTGACCACACCCAGGCCGTACGCGGACAGCGGGCCGACCGGTCCGGTGATCTGCGGGGTGGCGGACTCGCCGGTGTCCTCGGCGTCGTCGACCTGGCAGCCGGGGTCGATCGTGGTGCCGATCTCGTAGGTCGCGCCGTCGTTGAACCCGGTGACGTTGACGACCGGGGCCGTGTTCTCCGGCGGGTTCTGCTCACCGCCGCCCCCGGTGCCACACCCAGTGGTCTTCGCCGAGATCTGGACGTTGTTCTTGTCCTCGAGGACGTACTCGCTGCCGGCGGTGTCCTTGCCGGTGATCGTGTAGGTCACCGTGTACTGCCCCGCGGTCCAGTTGCCGCCCACCGTGAGTGGCATCGCCGGGGTGGTCACCTTGTCCTGGCTGTTGTTCCAGCTAGCGGTGGTCACGGTGGCGCCGGCGGCACTGAGGAAGCCGGAGGCCGCGGCCGGGACGTTCGCGGTGATGGTCACGGTGCCGTTGTTCGCGAAGTGCTGGCTGCCCTGATAGGTCAGGGTGGCGAACACGTCGACGGCGCTGCCGACGCCGGAGCAGAGCTCGAACTGCGAGTTCTTGCTGTTGCTCGGGTCGACCCCGTCGCCGTCGACGGCGACCTGGTCGGCCATCGACGACAGGGGTACCGCCACCAGCAGGGTGGTCAGCGCGGCGACCCCGGCGGCCATCCGGCCGCGGCGAGGACGAGCAGTGCGGACAGGGTGAAAGGAATGTGCAGGCATTGGTCGTAGACCCCCCGGTCAAGAGACCCCAGGCTGCGCACCTGCCCCCAGGTGGACTCGCAGCACCGTCGACGGCGAGACGGTGACCCCAGTGTGACCCGAGATTCCGGCGAAACCGGACGGCGGACCCGGAACCGTCCGAAAGGACTATCAAGTCGCCCGAAAGGGCTACCTGTGTGGCGCGCGGGGACGATCCGGTTCGGGGTCGCTTGCGAAAACCTTGCCGTCGTCAAGCGTCCTGACTCGCGATCTGCCACCGCCTGGGGGCGCTCGTGGCGCCGGTGGGAGGGTGCTGTCCCATGATCGACCACGCCGCGAAGGCCCATCTGTACAGCTACTTGAAGCACGAGCGCGAGGCGGTCCTCGCCAAGCTCGACGGGCTGTCCGAGTACGACGTCCGTCGCCCGCTGACCGTCACCGGGACCAACCTGCTCGGCCTGGTCAAGCACCTGGCGACCTGGGAGGCCAGGTACCTCGGCGAGGTCTTCGACCGTCCCTTTCCTGAACCCCTGCCTCGGTGGGACGTCGAGGCGGAGCGACTCGCCGACATGTGGGCGACCGAGCGCGAGTCCCGCAGCGACGTCGTCGACCGATACCGACGAGTGTGGGACCACAGCGACGCGACGGTTGATGCCCTCGCCCTCGATGCCACGGGCCGCGTGGCCTGGTGGCAGGACGCGGAGGTGCCCCTGTTCAACATCCTCGTCCACCTGCTTGCCGAGACCAGTCGGCACGCCGGCCACGCCGACATCCTGCGCGAGGAGCTCGACGGGGCAGTGGGGACCGACGCGGAGGACATGGCTGAGAAGCGGCACGACGCAGCCTTCTGGGCGAAGCGGCGCGAGGAGATCGAGGCGGCCGCCAGGTCGGCCGGTTGACCGAGAAGAGCGGGCTCAACCCACTGCGCTCGCGGCGGCCGTGCGGCGGTCGTCGTGCAGGCGGAAGATGGAGGTTGTCTGTCCGCCAAACCTCGCCGAATCGAGCAGCCATGACAGAGTCTGCGCCCCATATCGACGTCGCCAACCTGCCTGCCCCCGAGGAGGGCATCCTTGCGACGCTCTTCATCACGGTCCGCAAGGTCGCTCGCTCCCGGGACTTCTACTCGAGGGTCCTGGGTGGCACCGTCGTTCTGGAAGAGAACCCATGCATCGTCAAGCTGTCCAACTCATGGATCATCATGAATCCCGGCGGGCCACCGACCCCCGACAAGCCAGGCATCTCAGTGGTCGACTACCAACCCGGGGACACCACCTCGATCTTCCTGAACCTGCGCGTGGCCGACATCCAGGCCTGTTATGAGGAGTGGAAGACCAAGGGGGCGGAGTTCGTGACGCCGCCGATCGACCGCGGAGCGGAGACCCGCTGCTACATGCGGGACCCGGATGGGTACCTCATCGAGGTCGGCCAGGCCACCGGACTCCTCCAGGGCAAGCTCGCCCAGAAGCGTCCGGAGGATCTCCCCGGCTGACTCCAGCCCTGCTCAGGCGTACGAGCGCAGCCATGGCCACCTCGTTCGACCGTTCGGCCACTCCCTACATTTCGCCGTCGTGGGCCGGTGGCGGCACGTGCCGGCCGGCCTCGATGGCCGCCTCGTGCACGCGGTTCTCGACGACGAGTGGCTCCCCGTCGAGCTCCTGGAACCGGTCCAGGCGGAACAGTTGGAGGAACACCCGCGACGAAGAGGCCGAGACCGGCCGAGCCCGTGGTGCGAGGAGCCAGGCCAGTCGTCAATGAAAATGGCTGCGAGCAGCACGAACGCTGTTGAGTGACGGAAGAAGAGCTGCTGGAGCCGCCTGTCGGAATCGAACCGACGACCTATTCATTACGAGCGTCAGCGGAGCCTAGTTTCGCCAGCCCTGGTTGACGATTCCCGCGTGAACCGTACGAAACGAGAGCGGTGGCGGGGACGCGATTCAGAGCGAGTACGGCCAAAATGCGGCCACGTTCCAGGGCTCGGCTCAGACTGTCTCGCGGTCGTCGCGTTCGGCTCGCTCCTGCTGAACGTTGGCGACGAACCAGGCCGCCACGGCTGCCGTCACGGCTCCCACGAGTGCGATGCCCATCAGCATCAGGGCGACCGCGACAAGTCGGCCCGTAAAGGTGACCGGATACCTGTCTCCGTACCCCACGGTCGTGACGGTCGTGGCCGACCACCACAGCGCGTCACCGAAGGTCTTGATGTTTGCATCGGGGGCGTCCTGCTCAGCGTCGAGGACTGCGACAGCGCCGAGCGCTACGGCCATGACCGCGGCGCCAATCACGTACGTGGTCACTCGGCCCGTCAGAGAGCCGACGGCGGATCGGTTCAGGATCCGGGCGAAGGCCAGGAGCCGCAGCAGGCGCAGCGGGCGGAGCATCGGCAGGGCGATCAGAGCGACGTCGTACCAATGGCGAGCCGCGTACTTGCCGCGCTGCTCGGCAAGCACCAGGCGGGCGCCGAAGTCCACCGCGAAGGCGACCCACACGGTCCAGCTGAGGATGTTGAGCCACTCGCGAGCCGTCGGGTCCAGGCGCGGGTCAAGCACAGGCCAGGCGTAGGCCACCAGGAAGGCCACCGCCAGGAGAAGGAGCGGGATCTCTGCCCGCCGTTCCCATTGCTCAAGGGTCATGTCGCCGACACTAAGGACGGCTTCGGGGGCCTGTCTTGGTTTGCTGCGCATCCGAGGCGGTGCCAGCGGATGAGCGGGCATGGGAGAGCCACCGAACCGACAACCAGCCAAGATGCTCGTTGGTGTCCGAGGTCAAGGGTGGCCGGAGGCCATCGCGCAGCGACGCTTCGCGCCCTTGACGTCGGTCGCCGGCGTGCAGACGGTTGGGTGTCGGGTCGGCGGCTCGGAGGTAACCCAGTCGCTCGAGGTGAGCGGGCTCAGGTGGATCCGGTCGTCTACCGGCGAGATAGCCGGATGCCGGTAGCTACGCCTGCGGCCACCACTGCAAAGGCGCCGAATGCGAGCAGCCCCCACGAGAGGGTGAGGACCAGCTGCATGCCTGCGCTGCCTGGGTCGGAGCGGATGGCGCCGGCGATGAGAACGGCGACGAGGCCGGCGACGGCGAATTTGATTTCAGGCATGCCGTGGAGTGTGGCACGGGCCTGAGGGCCAGGTCCCCGGTTCGGGCAAGGTAGGGCGTTCCCTGTTGGCGAGGGAGCGCCCTTCTTGTGTGCGCGGAGGCGGTGGGGTGCGCGCAGGGACCGGCCGAAGGCCGCAGCCCGGAGCGCGGGGCCCCGCCGTCCGGAGCGCCGCGCCGGAGGCGCGCTTGAGCCATGTAAGGAAACTCCTCCCGAACTGGGAGCGCACATTGTGCTGAGCCCGGGAGATGTCCGACGCGTCAACGCTCGCATCGCGGCGTGAGCGGGTCCGATTCGGCGGAACGATGCCGGGTCACCGCGCCTTTGGTGCGCCCCGCTCCCACCAGTCCGACGGCGGCCGTTCGCGAATGAGATCCGCCGTCATCTCGGCATCTGCGAGGTTGCAGAACTTCCAGAGCTCCTTCGCCGCGCGGGGAGAACTGGAAGATGAGCTGGTCGACTTCGAACGCATCCAGTTCGTCGGACCGGTAGCGGTCGATGGCGCTGCCTACATGGGCGACGAGGTCGGCCAACTGAGCCTGGTGATACGCCGCGACCGCCTTGCGCGCGGCCGTCCTGTCAGACTTCGCGGACACGGACCGAGAGTAGTGGGAGGTCTCCGCCTCCTGCGCGGGTCTCGATCCGCTCGCAGGCATGTCCGGGCGTTGGGTGGGCTACTCAACTCGCCTCTCGTCGCAACCGTCACGGGGTCGTCCCGGTCGCTTGTGAACGTGCCGCCCTCGTCACGTGCAACGGCGCAGAAGGGCCAGGCTGCGAGACTGGGTACTCTCGAACTCATGACTTTCGAACCGGACTCTTCCGGCATCAACGAGCTGTTTAGTGAGATTGCCGGAAAGATCGAGGAAGTTGATCGCGAGTTGCGTTCCGAGTGGACGGGCAAGTCCGCTGATGAGATCGAGCCAGCGGCCGAGACTGCGTTCGCAAGCATCGGCATTACCATGCAAGGCGGCCTTCGTGAGTACGCCGAGTCGATCGAGCGAGACGAACGCTTTCAATTCAATCTCGGCTGAAGACCGGGAGGGGCCGCCGTTCCAGTCATGAAAGGCTGGGGCCGTGGTTGGCTACTCGGAGGTGCAACTCTCGGGTCCCGGGCTGCGCAGTTATCTCGATGCCCTGGCCGCTTCCCGACCGACTGGTCGCACGATCCTGGCACGGTTCAGCGCGCTGAACACCGACGCGGAGTGGTTCGGCACCCAGACGAACCTGCGGAAGTTCTCCGCCTTCCGTGACTTCTTGGGTAACCCCGCGGTGCGCGCCGCGCTACCCCAGCTGCTGGCCGAGGATCCCCTCCCGATCGGGACCCCGCCTCCTTTCGACGAGGTCCCCTCTGGAGTCTTGACGCTTGACGGCGAGTTCGCCTGGCTGCTCATCGAGGGCGGCGCATATGGCAAGTTCAGCGGAACCCACGCCCAAGCCAAGATCCTTGCCTCGTCGGCTGTGCAAGACCTTGTTGGCGACCGATACGAGGACTATCGAGCGTTCTGGAGCCCCGAACCCTGGTCATCCTTCTTCGACGACGTCGCCTGGGACGTGACCTGGATTCTGGTCAACGTCCGACTTCGAGAGGTAACCATCTTCTGCAGCATGGATAGCGACTGAAGGTGCCAGCTGGGTTCGGCGCCGTTGAGGCGCGACCAGCGGCATGTGCGGGCGCGACGATCCGGCGGGTCTTGTGAGGTCGACTGCGCATCGGTGTGTCGTCGTGGATAATCGCTGGGACCAAGCGCTGAGCGCGCTGACTCTTCTGTAGATCACGGAGAAGACATTGAGAAGGCTAATGAACAGTCTTACGGACTCGCGGGTTCTGTTGAGCGTTCTGCTGGGCCTGATCGCCGCCTTCCTGCTTGCGGTCGCTTTCGCCGGTAGCGGGGTCGGTCTCCCCGAGCTGGCTCTCTTCGTGGTCCTGTTGGTCCTCGCCGGAAAGACCGCGATCGCCGTCGGTCGTCGCGGCCGCAACCGCGGCTGAGACCCTCCTCGCGTACCAACCCGCGCTCCAGTTAGGTCGAGTCGTCGTGGCTTGGCAAACCTCCGCTGCGCGGCGCGAATCGCAGCAGATCCGGATGTCCGAACGGACGACTTAGAGTGCGGGTCGTGGACCTTGGATCGATTCTCGCGATCGCGGCGCTGTTCGTTCTGCCTGTGCTGGCGAATCGTGATCGAAGCTATGTCTGGGCCGTATCGGAGGCAGTTCGGTGAACTGACTGTGGGCCAGCGATGGCGCGCCTTGGTCCTAATCATGGGCTGTGCATTGGTCCTTAGCGCGTGTTGCGGGATCTTTCCGCAGGCCTTGGAGGCGGGCAGCTTCGCGGCCATGGGCGCACTGGCGCTGTGAACCGTCCTGAAATCCCCGGAGGGTGCTGATGCAGCAAGGAGACTGCGATCGTGTCAGCACCGAGGAAGTACGACCAGGAATTT
>JABFXA010000236.1 GCA_013361955.1 Nocardioidaceae bacterium | reverse complement strand
GCGCTGGCCTCCGTGCCGGAGATCGTCGAGGCCTTCTCGATCACGGGCGGCGGCGATCTGCTCACCCGGGTCGTGGCGCGCGACAATGCGCATCTCGAGGACGTGATCCAGAAGCTGATCAGCCTCCCCGGCGTCGTGCGCACCCGTACCGAGGTGGCCCTGCGCGAGCGCGTGCCGCAGCGGCTGCTGCCGCTGGTCGAGTCGATCGGCCGTGCGGCCCGCACATGACCTTGCCCTGGTGCGCTGCCATGCTGGAGCCATGAGCAGGCTCGGCGCCACTTCGGTCATCTTCGATCTCGACGGAACGCTCGTGGACAGCGAGCCGAACTACTACGAGGCGGGCCGCCAGACCCTCGCCGAGCACGGCGTGCCGGACTTCACCTGGACCGAGCACGAGCGGTACGTCGGCGTCAGCACCCAGGAGACGGCCGCCTTGTGGAAGCAGGAGTACGTGCTCGCGGCCCCCGTGGACGAGCTGCTCGCCGACACCAACCGCCGCTATCTGGCGCTGGCCCGCGCCGCCACGCGCGCGTACCCGGAGATGCGGAAGTTCGTGGAGCTCCTCGCGACCGAGGGCGTACCGATGGCCGTGGCCTCGGGCTCCTCACCGGAGGCGATCGAGGCGATCCTCGCCGGTACCGGCCTGGACGCGTATCTGCGCACCGTCGTGTCGGCCGACGAGGTGCCCCGCGGCAAGCCGGCCCCGGACGTCTTCCTGGAGGCGGCCCGCCGTCTCGGCGCGGCCCCGGCCGACTGCGTGGTCCTGGAGGACGCCGCCCCCGGCGCCGCCGCAGCGCACGCCGCCGGTATGCGCTGCATCGCGATCCCGTACGTCGCCGCCCAGGCCGACGCCCCGGAGTTCGCCACCGCGGACCTGCTGCTGCGCGGCGGCCAGAGGGAGTTCACGGCGCGGGGCGCGTACGACTGGCTCGTGCGCTCAGCTCCGTCTTCCTGATCTTCCCGGTCGGGGTGAGGGGCAGTTCCGGCACGATCTCGACCAGCGGCACCTTGTACGTCGCCATCGCCCCCTTCGCCCAGGTGCGCAGCTCGTCGCCGGTCAGCGCCGAACCGGGTGCGGTCCGTACGAAGGCGTACGGCAGCTGTCCGCTGTGCTCGTCCTCGACGGCGACGACGGCTGCCGCGAGCACGTCGGGATGCCGTCCGAGCAGGGTCTCGACCTCGGTCGGGAACACGCTCATCCCCTTCACCTTGATCATGTCCTTGTTCCGGCCGAGGTAGCGCAGACAGCCGTCCTCGTCGAGGCTGCCGATGTCCCCGGTGTGCAGCCAGCCGTCGCGCAGCGCGCGGGCGGTGGGCTCGGGTGCGCGCCAGTAGCGGGTGAGGACCGAGGGGCCGCGGACGACGATCTCGCCGGGTTCGCCCAGTGGCAGCGGCTCACCGCTGGTGAAGTCGACGACCATGAACTCGGTGCCGGGCACGGGCAGTCCGCAGAACACCGGGTCGCCGAGCAGGTCGTGGTCGCCGTCCTGGAAGCCGAGGGTGTTGGTGTCGCTGGTGTGGGTCTCGGTCATGCCGTACGAGGCCTCGCGCAGGATGCCGCCGGTGGCCTGCCGCCAGCGTGCGCGCACTTCGGGGGTGAGTTTGCGGATGAAGGAGATGGCGAGCGGGGCGCTGAGGCTGCTGAGGTCGCGGTGCGGGAAGTCCGGGTGGTCGAGGAGTTCGAGGTAGTTCTCGACGGTTCCGGCCATGGTGGTCACCCGGTGCGTCTCGATCGCGTCGAGGACTGCGGCCGGGTCCCAGCGGGTGAGCAGCACGCTGGTGCCGCCGGAGACCAGCGGGGCGAGGATGCCGAGGTTCTCGCCCGCGATCCAGAAGACGGGCAGGTAGCACAGGGAGACGATGCCGTCCTCGGCGCCGGGCATGCCGTTCTGGATGGCGGTGGCCGTGTACACCATGTGGCGCTGGGTGTGCTCGACCCCCTTGGGCAGTCCGGTCGTGCCGCCCGTGTAGTTGAGGGCGGCGAGCGCGTCGAGGTCCTCGGCCGGGGCGGCCAGGGGCGGGTGCTCCATGACGGCGGGCCACTCCTCCGCCAGCAGGACCGACCGTGCGGCCGTGCCGTCGAGCGCCTCGGCGAGCACGTCCCGCAACGGCTCGAAGGACAGCACCAGTCCGGCGCCGGAGTCGTCGATCTCGTGCCGTATCTCGGCAGCCTTGAGCATGGGGTTGACCGGCACGTGGACCGCTCCGAGCCGGAGGATCGCGAGGAACGCGACCGCGAAGAACACGCTGTTGGGCAGGTGGACGGCCACACGGTCGCCGGGGCGGACACCGCGGCTCTCCAGCCATCCGGCCAACCGGTCGGTGGCGTCGTCGAGTTCGCGGTAGGTGAGCGTCTGCCCGGGAGCGACGAACGCGAGTCGGTCGGGCGTCTCGTGCGCCCAGTGCCGTACATGGCCCGGCACCGTACGCTCGCCGGCGCGATGGGTCGTGGTGCCGGGCTGTCTGCCGCGCCTCGCCTTCGCCCAGCGGGCGCGCAGGTCGGCGAGGTATGCGTCGGTGCGTGGCGTTGGCGTCATGGTGCGGCTACTCCTGACGTGTTCGGGCAGCTCCGAGCAGGTGCAGATACATGGCGGTGACGTCGCGTACGGCGTCCTCGTAGGTGTCGGGGT
>JABFXA010000139.1 GCA_013361955.1 Nocardioidaceae bacterium | reverse complement strand
CGCTCTTCCGATCTTGGACTGAGGAGCAGGGCGCTCCGGGGGAGCGAAGCGGAGGAGGGGTGCCCTGCGACGAGGGAAGACAGGATCTTGGAGGCGGCGGACACGCGCGAGCGGAGCGAGCGCAGACAACATGGTCTCGAGGCTCGCGGTAGCTCGCTCGCACCTCGACCGACAGTGGACTCAGTCCACGTCCTCCGGGGTCAGCCCGTCGGTGGCCTGCTGCACCGGCGGCTCGGGGTCGGGGAGCGGGGGTGGGGTGCCGCCCCAGGCGGGGCAGATCGCGCGGTGCGCGCACCAGTCGCACATCGGGCTGCGGTTCGGTCGCCAGTCACCGGACTCCTGGGCCTGCACGATCGCGGCCCACAGCGCCTCCAGCTTGCGCTCGGTGGCGAGCAGGTCGTGCTCGTCGGGGGAGTAGCGCAGCACCTCGCCGCTGCCGAGGTAGATCAGCTGCAGCATCCGCGGCACGACGCCGCGGGTGCGCCAGATGACCAGCGCGTAGAACTTCATCTGGAACAGCGCCTTGGCCTCGAACGCCTCCGGAGGCGCCTTGCCGGTCTTGTAGTCGACCACCCGGATCTCGCCCGTCGGCGCGACGTCGAGCCGGTCGACGAAGCCGCGCAGCAGCAGCTTGGAGTCGAGCAGGGTCTCGACGTACAGCTCCCGCTCGGCGGGCTGGAGGCGGGTCGGGTCCTCGAGGGCGAAGTACGCCGTCAGCGACCGCTCGCAGGACGCCAGCCACGGACCCAGCTCGGGGCCCTCCTCGCCGAACATCTCCGCCACCTCGGGGGCCTGCTCGAGGATCTGCTCCCAGGCCGGGACGACGAGCCCGGCGGCGCGGTCGGGCGTGCGGTCCTGCGCCGGCAGGTCGAAGAGGTCCTCGAGCACCTTGTGCACCACGGTGCCGCGCACGGCGTCGGGGGAGGCGGGCTCGGGCAGCCGGTCGACGGTGCGGTAGCGGAACAGCAGCGGGCAGGACATGAAGTCACTGGCCCGGCTCGGGGACAGCGAGCCCAGCACGTCGACGCCGTCGACGACCATCCGGTCGGCCGGCAGCGCGACCGGCAGGTCGACCGCGCGGTCCAGCGGCTGCCGGGCCGGTTGCTGGACCGTCTCGCTGCTCACCTGGCGCCTCTCGTGCGGTTCGTGGCGTTCGTCCGCCGGGTCCGACCCTAGGGGAGCGTTCCGACAGAACCACGCAGGGCGTCGCGATAGCCTCGACCCCGTGAACGCGTACTCCCCGGGCACCGGTGACCCGAGCCGCCCGGGCGACCCGGGTGACCCGGGCGGTCGACCCTCCCGTCCCCCCGGCACCTTGCGCATCGGCCAGATCGGCGGCATCGACGTGCTGGTCCGCACGTCGTGGCTGCTGATCGCGCTGCTGATCGCGATCACGCTGGCGCCGGTCGCCGAGCACGCGGTGCCGGGCCTGGGCGGCTGGGCGTACGTCGCCGGGCTCGCGTTCGCGGTGCTGCTCTACCTCTCCGTGCTGCTCCACGAGGCGTCGCACGCGCTGATGGCGCAGCGCTACGGGCTGCCGGTGCGGTCGATCACCCTGCACTTCCTCGGCGGCGCCACCGAGATCGGCGGCGAGCCGGACACCCCCGGCCGGGAGTTCGGGGTGTCCGTGGTCGGACCGCTCACCTCGCTGGCGGTCGGCCTGGTCGCGCTGCCGGTCGCGCTGGTGATCCCCGACGGCACCCTGCTCGACCTGGCCGCCAAGGGCCTGGCCTGGGCGAACCTCGTCGTCGGCCTGCTGAACCTGGTCCCGGGCCTCCCGCTCGACGGCGGCCGGGTGCTCCGGGCCGCGGTCTGGAAGGTCACCGGCAACCCGCACCAGGGCACCATCGTCGCCGGGTGGGGCGGCCGCGTCGCAGCGGTGGTCGCGCTGGCCTACCCGTTCCTGGGTGAGCTGTTCTTCGGCATGCGGCCCAGCGTCAGCGACTACGTCGTGAGCGTGATCATCGCGCTGTTCCTCTGGTCGGGTGCGTCCGGCGCGATCGTGTCGGCGAAGGTACGTCGGCGGCTGCCCGCCCTGCGCGCCCGCACCCTGGCCCGCCGTACCCTCGCGGTCGCCGGCGACCTGCCGCTGGCCGAGGCCGTGCGGATGGCGCACGACGAGCAGGCCGGCAGCATCGTGGTGCTGGACAGCACCGGGCTGCCGTTCGGCATCGTCAACGAGGCCGCGGTGCTGGCCACGCCCGAGGACCGGCGCCCGTGGCTGCCGGTCTCCTCGGTGTCCCGCACGCTCGAGCCCGGGCTGAGCCTGTCCGCGGACATCTCCGGCGAGCCGATGATCATGGCGATGCAGCAGCGGCCGGCGTCGGAGTACCTCCTGCTCAACACCGACGGCAGCATCTTCGGGGTGCTGGTCACCGAGGACGTGGACAAGGCGTTCGCGGCCGGCGCGCAGCCCGGCTGAGCGGCCGCTCACCTGCGTCGGGGCGCGTCGCGCCTGCGTGAGAGGGTGCTCGCATGTCTGCGCACGACCCCGCTCCGGTGGAGGAGCCGCCGACCGCCGACGTGTCCCGCGAGGCCTGGTCCGGCGTGCACCGGGGGCCGCTGCGGCCCGGCGAGTGGGTGCGGCTGACCGACCCCAAGGGCCGCCGGCACAACATCTGCCTGGAGGCCGGCAAGAAGTTCTTCACCAACCGCGGCTCGATCGACCACGACGACCTGATCGGCCGCGAGGAGGGGTTCACGGTCACGTCGTCGGGCGGCACGGCGTACCTGGTGTTCCGCCCGCTGCTCTCGGAGTTCGTGGTCTCGATGCCCCGCGGCGCGGCGGTCGTCTACCCCAAGGACGCCGCGCAGATCGTGGCGATGGCCGACATCTTCCCGGGCGCCCGCGTGGTCGAGGCGGGCGTGGGGTCCGGTGCGCTGACCTGCTCGCTGCTGAGGGCGGTCGGCCCGCACGGCCTGGTGTCGTCGTACGAACGCCGCCAGGAGTTCGCCGACGTCGCCGAGCGCAACGTCACCCAGTTCTTCGACGGCCGGCACCCGGCCTGGCGGCTCACCGTCGGCGACCTCGTGGAGGCGCTCGACGACGAGGCCGTCGACCGGGTGATCCTGGACATGCTGGCGCCCTGGGAGTGCGTCGACCGGGTCGCCGAGGTGCTGGTCGCCGGTGGCATGGTCTGCGTGTACGTCGCGACCACGACCCAGCTCGGGCGGACGGTCGAGACGCTGCGGGCGCACGGCGGGTTCACCGAGCCCCAGCCGTGGGAGACGCTGGTCCGCGACTGGCACGTGGAGGGGCTGGCCATCCGGCCCGGGCACAAGATGATCGGGCACACCGGCTTCCTGGTCACCGCCCGCCGGATGGCGCACGGTGAGACCGCACCCGCCCGCAAGCGGCGTCCAGCGCCCGGCGCCTACGGCGTCGACTACCAGGGCCCGCGGCCGGCTGGTCTACCCCCCGCCGCGGTCGAGGAGCCGTTCGAGGAGTGATCCGGCAAGGGCTGGTAACCCCTTGCCGGAAGGTCGCGTTCCCGGCTCGTTTCCGGCAGGTCACGGTTGGGACAAAACGTGACCGACACTGCAGGCGTTCGGCTCCGCTCCGTGGTCTGCACAGGTAGGGTCGAAGACACGCAGCACCTCCTGGTGACACGGCTCGTGAGGCCGGGAGGAGACAGCAGTCCACGACAGTGGAGGTGGCTGAAGGTGCCAGCATCAGAGAGCGGCCAGGGCCGTCCGGGGCGCACGCCGGAAGAGCTCGAGAGCCAG
Source organism: Nocardioidaceae bacterium (assembly GCA_013361955.1). Taxonomy (GTDB): domain Bacteria; phylum Actinomycetota; class Actinomycetes; order Propionibacteriales; family Nocardioidaceae; genus Nocardioides_B. Next base: position 7,479 of record JABFXA010000139.1, on the reverse strand, counting down.
GTCGGCTTCCTCGAGGACGAGGTCACCGAGCTGCGCCGCCGGCTGGCCGAGAGCCCCGTGCACTCCCGCGCGATCGAGCAGCGGCTCGCCGAGACCCAGCGTTCCCTCGCCGCCGTGACGGCCCAGAACGAACGCCTCGCCCAGACCCTGCGCGAGGCCCGCGACCAGATCATGACCCTCAAGGAGGAGGTCGACCGGCTCGCCCAGCCGCCGGCCGGCTTCGGCACCTTCCTGGCGCGCAACGAGGACGACTCGATCGACGTGTTCACCGGCGGCCGCAAGCTGCGGGTCAACGTCAGCCCGTCGGTCGACCTCGACACCCTCCAGCGCGGCCAGGAGGTGATGCTCAACGAGGCCCTGAACGTCGTCGCCGCCCTCGAGTTCGAGCAGGTCGGGGAGGTGGTGATGCTCAAGGAGGTGCTCGCCGACGGCGACCGCGTGCTGGTGATCGCCAACGCCGACGAGGAGCGCGTGGTCCGGATCGCCGAGCCGCTGCGCGGTTCCACGATGCGCGCCGGCGACTCGCTGCTGCTGGACTCCCGCGCCGGCTACGTCTACGAGCGGGTCCCGAAGTCCGAGGTCGAGGAGCTGGTCCTCGAGGAGGTCCCGGACATCGCCTACGAGTCGATCGGCGGCCTCGGCGGCCAGATCGAGCAGATCCGCGACGCCGTGGAGCTGCCCTACCTCTACCCGGAGATGTTCCTCGAGCACGAGCTCAAGCCGCCGAAGGGCGTGCTGCTCTACGGCCCGCCCGGCTGCGGCAAGACGCTGATCGCCAAGGCGGTCGCGAACTCGCTGGCCAAGAAGGTCGCCGAGCGCACCGGCCAGGAGGGCCGCTCGTTCTTCCTGAACATCAAGGGCCCCGAGCTGCTGAACAAGTACGTCGGCGAGACCGAGCGGCACATCCGGCTGGTGTTCCAGCGGGCCCGGGAGAAGGCCAGCCAGGGCACCCCGGTCATCGTGTTCTTCGACGAGATGGACTCACTGTTCCGCACCCGCGGCTCCGGCGTCTCCTCCGACGTGGAGAACACCATCGTCCCGCAGCTGCTGTCGGAGATCGACGGCGTCGAGGGCCTCGAGAACGTCCTGGTGATCGGTGCCTCGAACCGCGAGGACATGATCGACCCCGCGATCCTGCGGCCCGGCCGGCTCGACGTGAAGATCAAGATCGAGCGCCCCGACGCGGAGGCCGCACGCGACATCTTCTCGAAGTACCTCACCGCCCGGCTGCCGCTGCACGCGGAGGACCTCGCGGAGTTCGGCGGCGACAAGGAAGCCTGCGTCAACGCGATGATCCAGCGCACCACGGAGCGGATGTACACCGAGACCGAGGAGAACCGCTTCCTCGAGGTGACCTACGCGAACGGCGACAAGGAGGTCCTGTACTTCAAGGACTTCAACTCCGGCGCGATGATCCAGAACATCGTCGACCGCGCGAAGAAGATGGCGATCAAGGACCTCCTGGACAACCAGCAGAAGGGTCTGCGGGTCACCCACCTGCTGCAGGCGTGCGTCGACGAGTTCAAGGAGAACGAGGACCTGCCGAACACCACCAACCCCGACGACTGGGCGCGGATCTCCGGCAAGAAGGGCGAGCGGATCGTGTTCATCCGCACGCTCATCACCGGCAAGCAGGGCACCGAGCCGGGCCGGTCGATCGACACCGTGTCGAACACCGGCCAGTACCTGTAGGAGTCGCGGCTCGCGGACGCGCTGCAGAACCGACCCCGCCCTGACCGTCCGCCTGGTGCGCCACGTCACCTGGACCGGGGTGGGGTGGTTGGCGTTCACAACCTACGCTGGGGACGTGTTCTTCTGGCTGGCGCTCGTGGTGGTGTTCGTGCTCTTCGTCGGCGTCGTCACCTGGGGTGCGCGGGGCATGAAGGGCCGCGAGCACGAGCCCGGCACGACGTACATGGACCGCCCCAAGAAGGGGTAGGCGGCAGGGCAACCGACCCCGGGGAGGGACCGTGCTCAAGACCGTGCTGATCATCCTGGTGATCGTGATCGTCGTGCTGTTCCTGCTGGGTCGGCTGCGGCGCCGCTGAGCCTCAGCCCGCCGGCTCGGTGACGTCGGCGACCGTCGCGTCCAGCGCCTGGACCAGCCGCTCCGCGTCCACCGTGAGGGCGACCCCGTGCGCGCCGCCGCCGATGGAGACCCGGCCCCGCACCGCGGCGTCCGCGACCACCGGCCAGGCCCGGGTCGCGCCGAGCGGGGTGATCGTCCCGCGCACGTAGCCGGTCACGTCGTACGCCGTGTCGGCGCCGGGCATCGAGACCCGGTTCACGCCGAGCAGCGCGCGCAGCTTCGGCCAGGCGATCTCGCGGTCACCCGGCACCAGCACGAACCGGTAGTCGTCGTCGGAGAGCCGCACCACGATCGTCTTCACGACGTCGCGGGGCTCCACGCCCCGGGCCGCGGCCGCCTCCTCCAGCGAGCGGACCGGGCCGTGCCGGGTGACCTCGTGGTCTAGCCCGAGCGCCTGCGCCGCAGCGATCGCTCGGGCCGAGTTGTCGGGCCTGTCGGACACGTCACGACCCTAGCGGCCGGCCCGGCGACCGCTCGCCGAGAACGCCCGTTCGGGTCCTTGCCGGGAGGCCGGTCCGCGAGGAGTGTCGGACCCGCTCGGGTCCTTCGTCCGACTCTTTGGAGGCCCCTCATGGGACACAGCGACACCCACCGTCAGATGCACGACGCGTTCAACACCCGGGACTTCGACACCATCGCCGAACGCATGGCGCCGGGGTTCATCTTCGAGGACCTGCCCCAAGGGGTGACGGTCAAGACCACCGGCGAGCTCGTCGACTACCTGCGCTCCTGGTCGGCGGCGTTCTCCGACGCCTCCATCGGCAGCGCCAGGTACTCCGAGGGGCCGGACCACTCGGTGGCGCTCTTCCACGCGCGCGGGCACAACGACGGGGCGTTCGGGCCGATGCAGCCGACCGGCAAGGCCGTCGACGTGCCGTTCTGCGAGGTCGCGCACTACGCCTCGGACGGGTCGGTGCTCTCCGTCGAGCTGTACTACGACCGGGTGACCCTGCTCGAGCAGCTCGGGGTGATGCCGGCCGCCGGCTGAGCCGCGGCGTGTGCCGGTCAGCGCGCCGACAGCCGCGCGTAGTCGCCGACCCGGTCGGCGGCGAGCCGGGCGAGCAGGGCCCGGGTGTCCGGGACGAACGACCACCCCGGGTCGGCGAGCCGGACGGCGAGCTCGTCGAGCGTCAGCCAGGCGCCCCAGACCACCTCGCCGTCGGCCCAGACCACCGGCCCGTCCCACGTGGTCTCGTAGACGTGCTCGACCACCCGGGTGGTGTCGTCCTCGTAGTGGTTCAGGCCGAGCGGGCGGAGGTCCGCGCCGCTGACGGCCAGCTCCTCCTCGAGCTCGCGCCGGGCGGACTCCTCGGGGTCCTCGCCGGCGGTCAGCACGCCGCCCGCCGCGGCGTCGTGGTGACCCGGGGCCCAGTCCTTGGTTGGGGAGCGGCGGTGCACGTAGATCCGGCCCTCGGGGTCGCGCACCAGCACCGCGGTGGCCGCGTGCCGCAGGTTGTCCCGGCGTACGACGGACCGCTCGGCCGACCCGGTCGGCGAGCCGTCGGCGTCGACCAGTGTCACGATCTCGGGCACGCGTCCATCCTGTCAGGCCGCGCGCGTAGGCTCAGGCCATGAGCGTCCGGCGCGTGATGGGCACCGAGACCGAGATGGGCATCTCGGTGCAGGGCCAGCCCACCGCGAACCCGATGGTGGCGTCCTCGCAGGTGGTCAACGCCTACGCGAGCAGCACGCTGCGGGCCCGCCGTGCGCGCTGGGACTTCGAGGAGGAGTCGCCGCTGCGCGACGCCCGCGGGTTCGACATGTCCCGCGAGGTCGCCGACCCGTCGCAGCTCACCGACGAGGACCTCGGCCTGGCCAACGTGATCCTCACCAACGGCGCCCGGCTCTACGTCGACCACGCGCACCCGGAGTACTCCACGCCCGAGTGCACCAACCCGCGCGACGTCGTGAAGTGGGACAAGGCGGGGGAGCAGGTGATGCTCGACGCGTCCCGGTTCGCCGCCGCGATCCCCGGCGCGTCGCCGATCGTGCTCTACAAGAACAACACCGACAACAAGGGCGCGTCCTACGGCGCCCACGAGAACTACCTGATGCGGCGGTCGACGCCGTTCAGCGAGATCGTCAAGCACCTCACGCCGTTCTTCGTGAGCCGTCAGGTGATGTGCGGCGCGGGCCGCGTCGGCATCGGCCAGGACGGCCGCGAGCACGGCTTCCAGCTCAGCCAGCGCGCCGACTACTTCGAGGTCGAGGTGGGCCTCGAGACCACCCTGAAGCGCCCGATCATCAACACCCGCGACGAGCCGCACGCCGACCCGGAGAAGTACCGCCGGCTGCACGTGATCATCGGCGACGCGAACCTCTGCGAGGTCTCTACCTACCTCAAGGTGGGCACGACCGCGCTGGTGCTGGCGATGATCGAGGACCGGTTCGTCACCGTCGACCTGGCCGTGGAGCAGCCGGTCCGCTCGCTGCGCGACGTCTCGCACGACCCGTCGCTGCAGCACCGGCTGACGCTCGCCGACGGGCGCAAGCTGACCGCCGTGCAGCTGCAGATGGAGTACCTCGACCTGGCCAAGAAGTACGTCGAGGACCGGCTCGGCGCCGACGCCGACGAGCAGACGCTCGACGTGCTGGCCCGCTGGGAGTCCGTGCTCGACCGGCTCGAGACCGACCCGATGCAGTGCGCCCGCGAGCTCGACTGGGTGGCGAAGCTCAAGCTGCTCAACCAGTACCGCGACCGCGACGGCCTGGAGTGGGACGACGCCAAGCTGCACGCGATCGACCTGCAGTACGCCGACGTACGCCCGGACAAGGGGCTGTACCACCGGCTCCTCGGCCTGGGCCGGATCGACCGGATCCTCGAGGACGCCGAGGTCGCGGAGGCGATGCACAAGCCGCCGGTGGACACCCGGGCGTACTTCCGGGGCCGCTGCCTGGAGCAGTACTCCGACCAGATCGCGGCCGCCTCGTGGGACTCGGTGATCTTCGACCTGCCCGGCCGGGAGTCGCTGCAGCGGGTGCCCACGATCGACCCGCTGCGCGGCAGCCGCGCCCACGTCGGCGCGCTGCTGGACCGCTGCGACACGGCCGAGGCCCTGTTCGAGGCGCTTACCCGGTAGAAAGTCGGGGGGACTCGGTAGGGTCGTGGTAGGCGGTCACGCGATTCGCGCACCCGGCCCCGCGTGCGTCCAGAGGAGGGCCCGATGGCACAGGAGCAGAAGCAGCCGAGAAAGTCCTCGGAGACCGAGGAGCAGACCGACGCTGCCACCCAGTCCGACGTCGCCGAGCGCAAGGAGCAGCTCGACGAGGACATCGACGCGATCCTCGACGAGATCGACGACGTGCTCGAGACCAACGCCGAGGACTTCGTGAAGTCGTTCATCCAGAAGGGTGGTCAGTAACCCTCCATGAGCGACCCACGTCTCGGACCCGCCTTCCTGCGGCCCGGGTCCTCGTCCTTCGTCGACTTCCTGGCCGAGGAGGCGCCCGACCTGCTCCCGCACCGGCGGGCGCTGCCCGAGGGCAGCTACGCCGAGCTCGCTCCGCACGGCACCACGATCGTCGCGGCGACGTTCCCCGGCGGGGTCGTGATGGCCGGTGACCGTCGCGCCACGATGGGCAACGTGATCGCCCAGCGCGACATCCAGAAGGTGTTCCCGACCGACGAGTACTCCTGCGTCGGCATCGCCGGCACCGCCGGCATCGCGGTGGAGATGACCCGGCTGTTCCAGGTCGAGCTCGAGCACTACGAGAAGATCGAGGGCGCGGTGCTCTCGACCGACGGCAAGGCCAACCGGCTCGCCACGCTGATCCGCGGCAACCTCGGGATGGCCATGCAGGGCCTCGCGGTGGTGCCGCTGTTCGCGGCCTTCGACCTCGATGCCGGCATCGGCCGGATCTTCGCCTTCGACGTGACCGGCAACCGCAACGAGGAGCGCGCCTTCCACTCGGTCGGCTCCGGCTCGACGTTCGCCCGCGGCGCCCTGAAGAAGCTGCACCGCGACGACCTCGACGAGCGCGGCTGCGTGACCGCGGTGGTGCAGGCGCTCTACGACGCGGCCGACGACGACACCGCGACCGGCGGGCCCGACCTGGCGCGGCGGATCTTCCCGCTCGTCGGGGTGATCACCGCCGACGGCTACCGCGAGCTGCCCGAGGACGAGGTGGCGTCGGTCGCCGACGCCGTGATCGCGGCCCGGATGCACCGGCCCGACGGCCCGGTCGCCCCGCTCTCGTGACCCACCGACCCCCGAGGACCTGACATGAGCATGCCGTTCTACGTCTCGCCCGAGCAGCTGATGAAGGACCGGGCGGACTTCGCGCGCAAGGGCATCGGCCGGGGCCGCTCGCTGGTCGTGGTGCAGTACTCCGACGGCATCGTGTTCGTCTCGGAGAACCTCTCCCAGGCGCTGCACAAGGTCAGCGAGATCTACGACCGGATCGCGTTCGCCGCGGTGGGCCGCTACAACGAGTTCGAGAACCTCCGGATCGCCGGCGTTCGCCTCGCCGACATGCGCGGCTACGCCTACGACCGCCGCGACGTGACCGGCCGGGGGCTGGCCAACGCCTACGCGCAGACGCTCGGCACGATCTTCTCCAGCGGCGGCGAGAAGCCCTACGAGGTGGAGATCTTCGTCGCCGAGGTGGGCGACAGCGCCGAGGGCGACCAGATCTACCGGCTCACCTACGACGGTCAGGTCGCCGACGAGCACGACTTCGCGGCGATGGGCGGGTCGGCCGAGCCGGCCACGACGTACCTCAAGGAGCACTTCACGCCGGGCGCCGACCTGGCCGCGTCGGTGCGCCTGGCCGTGCAGGCGCTCGGGCAGGGCGACGGCGAGCCGCGCGAGATCCCGTCGTCGAACCTCGAGGTGGCCGTCCTCGACCGCAGCCGCACCCAGCAGCGGAAGTTCAAGCGGCTGCGCGCCGCCCAGCTGCAGGAGATCCTCGGCAACGGCGGCGCTCCCGGGGCCGGACCGGAGGACGACGGCGGCGGTCCGTCGACCGACCCGAGCGGGCCGGACAGCCCCACCGACCCCACCGACACCGCGGGCGGCGACGTGCCGCCGCTGGAGGACCCGACCACCGGCGAGCCGACCGCGCCGCCCGGCGACGAACCCCCGATCGCACCCCCGCTCTGACGCTCCGCCGCTGGTTGAGGTGCGAGCGCCGACAGCACAGCCCTCCGTAGGCTCGGCACGTGGCCAGCCGCACGGTCGTCGCGCTGCTCGTCGCCGGTGGGCTGCTGACCGCCTGCACCGACGAGCGGTCCGGCACCACCGCCCCGCGCAGGCCTGCGTCGTCGTCGCCGGGCGCGCCCGAGCCGGCCACCAGTGCGCCCCGCAGCACCGAGCCCGTCGTGGTGGTCACCCACGCGACCGGGCCCCGGCTGTCCCTGAGCCGCGCGGCCGCCCGGGGGCTGCTGACCG
>JABFXA010000359.1 GCA_013361955.1 Nocardioidaceae bacterium | reverse complement strand
GTACGTCGCGCCTGGCCACGGCTGGCCCTTGCCCTGGGTATCGCCGTCGGCACCTATCTCGTGCTGTACGCCGTCACCACGTGGCTGTGAATCGCCCCGGGTTTCGTGGAGGCTCGTTCAGTTGGAACCAGCGATTGCTGGTGCCGGGGTTTCAACGTAGTTGCTGACGACCTGGCTGGCCCAGTGGTTGGCCTCGAACTCGCTCGGTGGGACCTGCCCGAGCTCGCCGTGAAGGCGCCGGTGGTTGAACCAGTCCACGTATTCGGCGACCGCGAGCTCGACGTCGACGACCGACTTCCAGCCGCCCTTGGGACGCATGACCGGGTTGCGGATGCACTCGGCCTTGAACAGCGAGTTCAGCGCCTCAGCCATCGCGTTGTCATACGAATCGCCGCGGCTTCCGACCGACGCGACGGCCTCGGCCTCGGCGAGCCGCTCGGTGTAGCGAATGGCGCGATATTGGACTCCTCGATCGGAGTGGTGGACCAGCCCGGCGACGTCTTGGCCGGCACGCTGCCGCTCCCACAGGCCCATGTCGAGGGCGTCCAACGCCAGGTCGGTGCGCAACGAGGTGGACACCTGCCAGCCGACGATCATCCGGCTGAAGACGTCCAGGACGAACGCGACGTAGGTCCAGCCGGTATGCGTGCGGATGTAGGTCAGGTCCGCCACCCACAGCTGGTTCGGCGCCGACGCGACGAACTTCCGGGACACGAGGTCCTCGGGCCGCTCGGTCTCGGCGCCTTCACCGATGGTGGTCTTGCGACCCTTCTCGCGGCGTATCCCGCGCAGGCCCTCGGCCCGCATCAGCCGCTCGACGGTGCAGCGCGCGACCGTGACGCCTTCGCGGTTGAGCGCGGCGTGGATCTTGCGGGCGCCGTAGACGCCCAGGTTGGCCTTGTGCACGACCTTGATGTCCTCGACCAGCTCGGCATCGCGCACAGCACGAGCCGAGGGCTGTCGAGTCGGGCTGGTGTGGGCGTAGAACGTGGACGGAGCGATGTGCGCAGTCGTCTCTTCGAGGACCGCGCAGATCGGCTCGACTCCGTGCTCGTCGCGATGGGCTGCGACGAACTCCACGATCAGCGAGACGGGCGGTCGAGCTCCGCCGCAAAGAAAGCCGAGGCCTGCTTCAAGATCGTGTTGGCCCGACGCAGCTCGCGGACCTCCCGCTCGAGCTCAGCGAGTCGCTGCGCATCGCTGGTCGTGGTGCCGGGCCGGACCCCGCCGTCGATCTCGGCCTGGCGGACCCAGTTGCGCAGGGTCTCGGGATGCATCCCCAACTGCTCGGCCACCCGAGCGATCGCACCTGGCTTCGTCTCGGGATCGGCACGGAGCTCGACCGCCATCCTCGTGGCGCGCTCACGCAGCTCGTCGGGGTACTTCCTGGGTGCTGCCATGACTCTCATCCTCCATGGATTGAGAGCCTCCATCAGACCCGGGGCGATTCACATGGACGTCTCCGGGATCACGCGGTCGGGCGTCGTGCTGCCCGTGCGGATGGACCCGACCGGGCTGTCGGGCCCGAAGCGTCGGGAGAGCGCCGGCCCGGACTGGCGCGGCGCGGGGCCGGGCTGGTTCGTGCCGGCCTGGGTCGACGACGGTCCGCAGCAGCGCATCGTCGAGGCCGCGACGCGCCTGCCGGCCACCGGGGGAGTGACCGGCTGGGCGGGGCTCCACTGGGGTGGCGGCCGCTACTTCAACGGGCTCGACGGCACCGGCGAGGCGCGGTTGCCGGTGCCGCTCGCCCTCGACAACAGGCGCCGGCTGCGGCCGCAGCCGGGCATCGAGCTGTGCGAGGAGTTCCTGGCCGACGGCGACATCACGACGATCGACGGCCTGCCGGTGACGCTGCACGAGCGGTCGGTCTGCCGGCTCCTGCGCACCACCCGGAGCCTGGAGCGGCGGGTGGCCATCCTCGACATGGCGGCGTTCGACGACCTGTGCTCCCTCTCGGAGATCCTCGACTACGCCGTCGCGCGGCTCTCCGGCCGTCCCTACGTGTCCCGCATCTGGTCGGCGCTGCCCCTCGCCCACGAGAACAGCTGGTCGCCCCGCGAGCCCGTCATGCGCCTGGTCTGGACGCTGGCGGGCCGCTTCCCGACGCCGCTCGTCAACGCCCCGATCTTCGACCTGGCGGACAACCACCTCGTGACGCCCGACCTGCTCGACCCCGTCAACCTCGTCGCCGGGGAGTACGACGGCGCCGTCCACGAGGGACTCGAACCCCGGCGGCGCGACCTCAACCGTGAGGAGCTCTACCGCGAGCTGGGTCTCGAGCTGGTGACGATGCTGTCCACCGACGACCGGGACCGATCGGACTTCCTGCGCAGGCTGGCGTCGGCGTACGACCGCGCGGCACGGCGGCCCGCACCTTCCGGATGGACGCTGGAGCAGCCGTCGTGGTGGGTCGACACGTCGACCGTCGCGCGACGTCGTTCCCTCACCGCCGCCGAGCGAGCGATCTGGCTCAGGCGCCAGGCCACCGGCCGCCACCGGCCCGCCATCCCGCACACCTGACGTTTCGAACCCCCACACGCGGTTGGAGCGTTCCAAATGTCAGGTGCCCGCACTCGGTGCCGTTTGCGCGCGGGGGACTCGGCTCCCCTAGATTAGGCGCGTTCGCCTCCGCCTACTCAGGA
>JABFXA010000215.1 GCA_013361955.1 Nocardioidaceae bacterium | reverse complement strand
GGCCTCGTTCGCCGCCGCGGTGGCGTCGGGCGTGGCCGGCCGTGCGACGGTGACGTCGCGGTGGGGTTCGGTGCGCAGGGCCCATACGCCGTGCTCGACGCGCAGGCGGAGCCGGAGGGCGGGGTGGGCGGCGACGACGGCGTTCGCGGCCCGCTCGACGTCGGCGCGGCCGGCGGCCTCGGTGGTCGGCAGCGTTCTCGCCTGCGCGAACCGGGTGAGGGATCCGCCCAGTTGACGCTGGCGCAGGATGATCGGCGTCGGAAGCAGCGGGCCGTCCGCGCGATGGTCGGGGGCGGGTACGACGGGCTGCGGGGCGCTCGTCGCGAGGTGCCCGGCGAGCGCGCGGGGAGTCCTGAGCAGGAACACGTCCCGGGGTGCGATCGCCATGCCGAGTGCCCTGGCCCGGTTGATGACGGTGATCGCGACGATGCTGTCGCCTCCGGCACGGAAGAAGTCGGTGTCGGCGTCCACCTCGGTGCCGGGCAGGGTCTCGGTGAAGATGGCGACGAGCTTTGCGAGCTCGGACTCGCTGGCACCCGTGGAGAACGATGGCGCCGTGGCGGCGCTCTCCGCCGAGCGCTTCGCCAGCGCCTTGCGGTCGAGTTTGCCGTTGACCGTCAACGGAAGCGCGTCGACCGGCAGCACCCGCCCGGGCACCATGTGCGCGGGCAGCTTCCTGGACAGCGACCCGGTGATGTCATCCGGCACCCTGCCCACGACGTGCGCGACCAAGTGGTCGGCGCCCTCAGCCACGGTGACGGCCACGTCGATCACGCCGTCGAGTTCCCTGACCGCGGACTCCACCTCACCCAACTCGACGCGGAATCCCTTGAGTTGGATCTGGTCGTCGGCTCGGCCGGTGAACTCCAGCTCACCGTCCAGCGTGCGGCGGGCGAGGTCACCCGTGTGGTACATGCGGGAGCCGTCCCCCGCGAACGGGTTCGCCACGAACCGGGAGGCGGTCAGCCCCGGCCTGCCCAGATAGCCGAGCGACACCTGGTCGCCGGCGACGTAGATGGCACCCACCCGGCCCGGCGGCACAGGGCGGAGCCGGTCGTCGAGCAGGTGGGTGACCAGACCTGGGATGGCGCCGCCGATGGGGCTGACCTCGGCGCCGAGTTCGAAGTCCTCGTCGGTGAGCACCCGATGGGTGACATGGACGGTGGTCTCCGTGATGCCGTACATGTTGACCAGCTCCGGCGACGCGGTGCCGTGCCGCTCGACCCAGCCGCGCAGCCGGCCGAGTTCCAGCGCCTCGCCCCCGAAGATGATCCGGCGCAGTGCGGGGAGCGCCTCGCCGGCGTGCCGGTCGGCCTCGATGAACTGGTAGAAGGCCGACGGGGTCTGGTTGAGCACGCTCACCCCGCGCTCACGGACCAGCCGGTGGAAGTCGACCGGGGAGCGGGTCAGCCCGTACTCCGGCACCAGCAGCTCGCCGCCGTACGCCAGCGCGCCCCACAGCTCCCAGACCGCGAAGTCGAAGGAGAAGGAGTGGAACTGGACCCACACGTCGTGCGGCCCGAAGTCCATGTCGGGCTGAGTGTTGGCGAGCAGCGGGACCACACTGGAGTGCGGGACGACGACGCCCTTGGGCCGGCCGGTCGATCCGGACGTGTAGATGACGTAGGCGGGGTCGTGCACGCTCACCTCGGGCGCCGCGCCGTCCTCCACCGGCAGCTCGTCCCCCTGTACGAGGACCCGGGCCGGAACTCCTGCCGTGGCCAGCAGTTCCGTGAAGCGGTCCCGCTGGTCGGGTGCCACGAGGACGACCTGGGGGGCGGCGTCGGCGAGGATGTACTCCAGCCGGTCGTCGGGGTACGCCAGGTCCAGCGGTACGTACGCCCCGCCCGCGCTGACGATCGCGACCAGTGCGACGACCTGTTCGACGGAGCGCGGGACGGCGACGGCGACCCGCCTGCCCGGCCCGACCCCGGCCGTACGCAGGGCTGAGGCCAGTCGGCCCTTCGTCTCGGCCAGTTCGCCGTAGCTCAGGGACCGGGTGCCGCCGTCCAGATCGCATTGCGTGACAGCGGTGGCCGCCGGGTCGCGTCGCGCGGCGGCGTCGAACAGCCCGCCCAGGGTCGTCGGAGCGATCCGCACGGGAAGCCGGTCGCTCTCCGGTACGAGGTCGTCGACCTGGGCGTCCGGCCGGGTGAGCAGGCCGGTGAGTGTCGAGGAGAACGTGCGCAGGATAGTCCGGGCCGTCGCCTCCCGCAGCAACTCGCCGTCGTAGATCAGATTGAAGCGCGGACGTCCGTCGAGTGCACGCTCCACCACCAGCGTCAACGGGTAATGAGGGGCGCCCTCGTTCACGATGTCGGCGATGACGAGGGTGTCGCCGGCCCGTCGCAGCGCCTCCACGTCGGTGGCCACGTCGAACACCACCAGGGTGTCGAACAGGGAGCCGGAGCCGGCCTGGCGGCCGATCCTCGCCAGTGAGACATGCTGGTGCGGCAGCACCGCGCTCTGGTGCTCCCGCACCGAGGCGAGCAGGTCGCCCGCCGTCGTCGTGCCGCTCCAACTGGCCCGCACCGGAATGGTGTTGATGAACAGACCCACCATGTCCTGGATGCCGGGTACGTCGGCGTCGCGGCCTGACACGGTAGAGCCGAACACCACGTCCGTGCTGTGCAGGATGCCGCCGAGCGTCACG
>JABFXA010000223.1 GCA_013361955.1 Nocardioidaceae bacterium | reverse complement strand
CGGGCAGGTCACCGACGAGCCGGGGTCGTCCGACCACGACGGGACGCCGGGCGCCGTCGACCTCGACGACGCCGCGGACGCCGAGCCCCTCGACGTTCGTGAACCCGGTGACCGGGTCGGGCCGGCCCGCGGCCTCGGCGACGGCGCGGGCCACCGGGTGCTCGGAGCCGGCCTCGAGGGAACCGGCGATCCGGAGCACCTCGTCGGGGTCCTCGCCCTCGGCGGCGACCAGGTCGACGAGCGTCATCCGCCCGGTGGTGACCGTGCCGGTCTTGTCGAGGACCACGGTGTCGACGCGCCGGGTCTGCTCCAGCGCCTCCGGTCCCTTGATCAGGATGCCGAGCTGGGCGCCGCGTCCGGTGCCCACCATCAGCGCCGTCGGCGTGGCCAGCCCGAGCGCGCACGGGCAGGCGATGATCAGCACCGCCACCGCGGCCGTGAAGGCCGCGTCGGCGCCGCCCCCGGCCCCGAGCCAGAAGCCCAGGGTGGCCACCGCGAGCGCGACGACCACCGGCACGAACACGCCGGAGATCCGGTCGGCGAGCCGCTGCGCGGCGGCCTTGCCGTTCTGGGCGCCCTCGACCAGCCGGGCCATCTGCGCGAGCTGGGTTTCGGCGCCGACCCGGGTGGCGCGAACCACCAGCCGGCCGCCGGCGTTCACGGTCGCGCCGGCCACCTCGTCGCCGGGGACCACCTCGACCGGGACCGACTCCCCGGTGAGCATCGAGGCGTCGACCGCGGAGGCGCCCTCCTCGACGACGCCGTCGGTCGCCACCTTCTCGCCGGGGCGGACCACGAACCGGTCGCCGACCGCGAGCCGCTCGACGGGGACGCGGGTCTCCACACCGTCGCGGAGCACCGCCACGTCGCGGGCGCCGAGCTGGAGCAGGGCGCGCAGCGCGGCGCCGGCCCGGCGCTTGGACCGGGCCTCGAGGTAGCGGCCGGCGAGCAGGAACGTGGTGACGCCGGCCGCGGCCTCCAGGTAGAGGTTGCCGGCGCCGTCGCCGCGCTCGACGGTGAGCTCGAAGGGATGGGTCATGCCCGGCTCGCCGGCGGTGCCCAGGAACAGCGCGTAGAGCGACCAGCCGAACGCCGCGAGCACGCCCAGCGACACCAGGGTGTCCATGGTCGTGGTGCCGTGCCGCAGGTTGGTCCAGGCGGCGCGGTGGAACGGGGAGGCGCCCCACACCACGACCGGTGCGGCGAGCGTCAGCGACAGCCACTGCCAGCTGGTGAACTGCCACGCCGGCACCATCGCGAGCACGACGACGGGCACCGAGAGCACCAGCGAGACGAGCAGCCGGTGCCGCATGTCGCGCGCCGGGTCGTCGTCGACCGGCTCGTCGTCGCGCGGCGCGGCAGGCAGCCGGGCGCCGTACCCGGCGGCCTCGACGATGGCTACCAGGTCGGCCGTCGCCAGGCCGTCGGGGAAGCTCACCTTGGCCTTCTCGGTGGCGTAGTTGACCGTCGCGGTCACGCCGTCGAGCTTGTTCAGCTTGCGCTCGACGCGGTTCGCGCACGACGCGCAGGTCATCCCGGTGATCTCCAGCTCGAGGCTGCTCAGCCCGGTCATCGCGCACGCACCGTGAAGGTCGCGGTCCGCACCACGCCGTGGTGCTTGAAGTCGAGGTAGAGGTGGTAGGTGCCGGCGCTCGGCACCTCGGCGCCGAACCCGATCCTCGGACCCGGCTCGGGCTTCGCGTCGTCGGGGTGGACGTGCAGGTACGCGAGGTCGCCGGCGCGCAGCGCGACCAGGTGCCCGTAGGCGCCCAGATAGGGCTGCAGGTCGGTGACCGGGGCGCCGTCGCGGGTCACGTCGAAGCCGAGCATCGTGTGCTCCCCGGCGGTGAGGCGGCCACGCATCGTCACGGTGTAGCCGTCGACCCGCGACGTGGTGGACGTGGTGCCGTCGCCGGCCGGCCGGTAGCGGCCGGGCACGGTCAGGTCGGCCCCGAGCGTGAGGCCGTCGGCGCCGCTGGGCGTGAAGTCCGCGAACACCCGCCACGGGCCCGGGGTCAGGTCGAGGTTGGTGCGCCACCGGCCGTCGGCGCCGAGCACCGGGTGCACGTGCTGGAACCCGCTGAAGTCCCGGCGTACGGCGACGAGGTGTAGGCGCTTCGCGTGCTCCACGTCGTACGTCGTGAGGGGTCGGCCCTCCGGGCCGCGGACGACGAACGACACCGGACGCGCCGGGCCCGCCGGCAGCGTGGTGTGGTCGAGAGCGAGCGTGTAGCCGTGCCGGCTGACCATCAGCCCGCCGGGGACGCCGTCGTCGTGTCCGCCGCCCATGGACCCGCCGTGCTCCGGCTCGGCGGTCATGCCCGCGTGGGCCGCCGGCTCCTGGGGCGTGGCGTCGAGCGGTCCGGCCGAGGCGCCGACCGCGAAGGCGACCCCGAAGACCGCGGCCAGCCCGGCCACGAACGCGGCGACCCGAGTCGGCGTGCTCATGCCAGTGCGTAGCCGGCTTCCTCGACCGCGGCGCGCACGGCGTCGTCGGAGAGCGGCTGGTCGCTGGTGACCCGGAGGGCACCGGTCGCGAGGTCGACGGCGACGGCGGTCACGCCGGCGACCTCCTGGACCTCCTCGGTGACCGACGCCACGCAGTGCTGGCAGGTCATCCCGGAGACGGTGTAGTCGGCGGCGTGGGTCATGACCGCACCATCCGCGCGATCGCGTCGGAGGCCTCGCGGAGCTTGGCCTCCGCCTCCGGCCCACCGGACTGGGCGGCGTCGAGCACGCAGTGCGACATGTGCTCGTCGAGGAGACCGAGGGCGACCGCCTGCAGCGCCTTGGTCACCGCGGACACCTGCGTGAGGATGTCGATGCAGTACTTCTCGTCCTGCACCATGCGCTCGATGCCCTTGACCTGGCCCTCGATGCGCTTCATGCGACGGAGGTAGTCGTCCTTGCGTTGCATGTAGCCGGGATGGGTGTGCGCGGTGTCGGTCATGCTCACACCATACCCCCCTAGGGTATGACGGGACAAGGCGGCCACCCGGACGGGCCACCCCGACCTGGTCCGACCGCGCACCCCGCGATGACGTCCGGGTGAGATTTCCGCGAAGGGGCAGACGGGGCCCGGACACCGCCGGAGACTCGGCACATGACGGTCCTCGGGCTGGCGTGGCTGCTGGCGTTCCTCCTGGTCTTCTACGGCCTGGTGCGCGCGGTCCTGTGGCTCTGCGCCGAGGACCCGGCCCCGGCCAGGGCCCGGGTCCGCACCGCCCCGGTGGTCGAGCCGGAGCCGCTGGTCCCCGAGGGCCGGGACGTCGCCGAGTACGCCGCTGAGGGCATCCGAGGCCTGCAGATCCTGCTCATCCAGCAGGCCCGCCGCTCGGAGCACTGACCCCGCCGGCGTACGTCGGTCAGGCGTGCGTCTCGTGCTCGTGGTCGGCGTGCGCGCCGGCCTCGAACTGGATCGTCGAGTGCTCGATGTCGAAGTCCTGGTCGAGGCAGCGCTGCAGCTCGTCGAGCATCGGGCCGAGGTGGCCGTCGTGGAAGCAGGAGTCGTCGACGACGACGTGCGCGGTGAGCACCGGGAGCCCGGTGGCCACCTGGCTGACGTGCAGGTCGTGCACGTCGTGGACGTGCGGGTGCACCAGCAGCCGCTGCCGCACGGCGGTGAGGTCGAGCCCGCGCGGCGTCGCCTCCATCAGCACGTTGACGCTCTCGCCGAGCAGCCGCAGGGTGCGCGGCACGATCAGCGCACCGATCAGCAGCGAGGCCACCGCGTCGGCCTGGAGCCACCCGGTGAGCGCGATGACCGCCGCGGCGACCAGCACGGCCAGCGAGCCGACCGCGTCGTTGAGCACCTCGAGGAACGCGGCCCGCAGGTTCAGGTCGGCGCGCCGCACGCCGGCGAGCACCGCGAGCGAGACCACGTTGCCGGCCAGCCCGATCATGCCGAAGACCAGCATCCCGCCGGCGGTCACCTCCGGCGGGTCGAGCAGCCGGCGCACCCCCTCGACGAGGACGAACCCGCCGACCGCGAGCAGCACCGCCGCCTGGGCCGCTGCCGCGATGACCTCGGCCCGTCGGTAGCCCCAGGTGCGCTGCTCGGTGGGCGGGCGCCGGGCGAGCACCGCCGCGACGTACGCCAGGGTCAGGCCGGCCACGTCGGTGAGCATGTGGCCGGCGTCGGCCAGCAGCGCCAGGCTGCCGGTGACCGCGGCGCCGACGACCTCCGCGACCAGCACCGCCAGGGTGATCCCGAGGACGACCACCAGCCGGGTGCGGTGGTCCACCAGGGCGGCGGCGCCGTGGCCGTGCCCGTGTCCCGACGTACCCGCGGTCATCGGCCCACCTCCCTCACGTCGCGGCCCACGTCCCCCGATTGTCGCGCACACGCGGACGTGCCCGGTGGTCCGGAGACCACCGGGCACGCCGCCCCTCACCCTGTGTCGACTACAGGAGGTTGAAGGCCCGGTTCAGCACCTCACCTCCGAGCGCGGACCGGACGGTCACGGTGCCTGCGGTGGTGGGCCGCAGCGCCGTCGGGGTGTTCTTCAGCCGGAAGTCGTAGGTGCAGACCCCGAGGTCGGCGACCGGCGACGCGGTGCCCAGGAGCACCGGCGACGCACCCGGCTTGTTCCAGTAGACGCTGACCAGGTTGTTGGCCGTGCAGTACTGCGCCGAGCCACGGACCCGCCACTCGAGGCCGCCGCGCTTGTAGAACGCGTCGTCCACCGTGATGGTGCCCGGGTCGGACCGCACGGTCACCGAGTCGGTCGCGGTGGTGCCGTTCACATCGGTGATGGTGAGCGTGAACGTGTACGTCTGCGACGTCGTCGACGACGGGACCACGAAGGTCGGGTTGGCCGTGTTGGCGTTGCTCAGCGTCACGGCCGGCCCGGTCCCGCCGTTCCTCGCCCACGAGTATGTCGAGGCGAACTTCGACGCCGTGCCGTCCAGGGTCACGGTCGCGGTCGGGACCACGCCGAGCTGGTCCGGGCCCGCGTCGGCCACCGGCGGTGCGGCAGCGCCGAACACGTTGATCGTGTACGAGTCGGTCGACGTGTTGCCCGCGCCGTTGCCGGTCACCTTCAGCTGCACGACGTACGTCCCGGGGGACTGCGCCGTGAAGGTGCGCGCCGAGCCGGTCCCGGTCAGGGTCGCGCCGGTGGCCGGGTTGAGCGTCCAGTCGTAGGCCGTGATCGTGCCGACCGACGACAGGCCGTCGAGCGACACCGCCTGGCCGACCTGCACGTCGTGCGTGTCACCGGTGATCGTGGCGACCACCTGGGCCGACGGATCGTCGGCGCCGGTGATGACGACGTCCTCGGAGTCCACGCCACCCTTGTTGGAGGTGACCATGACGTCCGCGGGCGGCACGTTCACGTTCGGGATCGAGAAGGTGCTCACGCCGTTGGCGTCCACGGTCGGCGTGGCGGCCGGGAAGCCGTCCAGCTTCAGCGCAGCGGTGTCGTCACCGGACTGCGCCTGCACCCTCAGGCTGTGGTCGTCGTTGCTGTAGACCGCGCTGCCGATGTGCACCTTGTCGCCGAACTGGGACTGCTCGACGTGGTCGACGGAGTTCGGCTTGTCCGAGGTGTTGGTCACCTTGAGGTCCGCGGGCGGAGCCCCGTCGGCGAACACCCGGGCGTAGTAGCGGCCGTTGCCCGCGCCGTCCTCACGCATCTTGGTCTGCGAGATCCCGGTGCCGGAGACGATCAGCGTCTGGCCCGGCGTCGAGTAGGCGAACAGGTCCATCATGTGGCCGGTGCCCGAGTTCGCGTAGTACGCCTTGGTCACCTGCACGCCGCCCCGGGTCGCGATCTTGCCCTGGACGTTGAAGTCGTTCGTCTGGATGCAGTCGTCGGTCGCGGTCGGCGAGTCACCGAGCGTCGGGTCCGAGCACAGCTGGGTGGAGCCGGTGAACGACCCCGCCGGGCCCTCGACCCGGAAGAAGTTCGTGCCGTAGGGGCTGCCGGTCACCGTGTGCGGGGTGTTCGGGTCGCCCAGGTAGCCGGGCGGCGCGTCGGTGCCGGTCCACTTCAGGAACGGCGCCGGGCGGGCGCCCAGTGTCTGGTCGAAGACGCCGTCCGGCACCAGCGAGCCGACGTCCTCGGTGGTGTTGATGCCGCGGGCGGCACCCGGCTCGGCGTCGGCGGAGTCCACGCCGTACGGGTGGGTGACCTTGTACGTCGCGCCGTCGACCAGGCCGCTGACCCGGACCCGGATCCGGCCGAAGCTGATCTGCTGGCCCTTGGCCGGCAGGCCGTCGGCGCTCGCGAAGGCGGCCTCGGTCGCGGTGACCAGCAGCGCCTTCTCGCCGCCGCCGGCGTCGATGGTGGCCTCGCCCGACGACCAGAAGGCCTCGTCCGGGAAGTTGTCCGGGAACGAGACCGGGGCCTGCGGGTTGGGGACGTCGCCCATGATGCAGAGCGCGTCGTTGGGGTCGGTGCAGAGCTCGAGCCGGACGCCGTTGGTGTCCTGGTACCAGAGCGGGAAGCCGTTGGTCTCGTCGATCGGACCGACGGCCTTGTAGCCGACCGTGCCGTTCTGGTGCGCGGGTGGCGGCGTGACCGCGTCGGCCACGACCGCACCGGACGCAGCGAGTGCGAGCACGGCCATTGCGATCGTTGCGCTGCGGCGCCCTCGACGCCGCGGTGTTGCAGTTCTCATGTGTGCCCCCCTTGGAGCGGGTGTCGGCAGTGACGCACGCCGGCCCAGGCCCCGGTGTGGACGTTCGGCACTGCTCCTGTTTCCGGTGGCCCCCGGCCGTCTCCGTCCGGTCGCCCCCCTCGGGCAAGAAGGTAAGAAGCGTCGAGGACCGGACGAAAGACGTTCGACCGTGCTAGCACCAGTCCGCGCGTCCCCCGCGTGGGCGGGGCCGAAGGTCCTAGTACCTGGGGATTGCGACCCTCAAGGTGAGGGGGTCCGCTCGGACCCACGCCCGCGGCGGCCGGGTCATCCGGACCGGCCCGGACGGCAGACGCGCCTGGTCACCCCCGTCCGGGGCGGTCAGCGGCGGGTGTCGGCGTAGCGCTGCAGGAACCGCGCCTCGGCGTGCGCCATCGCCTCGATCTCCGAGGGGTCGACGCTCTCGTTGGGCGCGTGGATCAGGGCCAGCGGCTCCTCCACGCCCAGCAGCAGGATCTCCGCGTCGGGGTACGTGTCTGCGAAGACGTTGCACAGCGGGATCGACCCGCCCTGCCCGAGCGTGGTCATCGGGGTGCCGTAGGCCTCCTGCATGGCCTCCCCCATCGCGGCGTACGCCGGCCCGTCGACGGCGGCCCGGAACGGCGCTCCCTCGGCCTCGACGTCCACGGTGACCCGCACGCCCCACGGCGCGGCGGCCCGCAGCTGCTCGATCAGCGCGTCACGCGCCTGGTCCGGGGAGGTCCCCGGCGGGATGCGCAGGTTCAGGCGAGCGGCCGAGCGCGGCACGATCGCGGCCGCGGACCCGACGACCGGCGGACAGTCGATGCCCAGCACGGTCACCGCCGGGCGGGCCCACAGCATGTCCGAGACGCTGCCCGACCCGAGCAAGGACACCCCGTCCGGGACGGCTGCGTCGCTGCGGAACTGATCGGGCGGGTACGGCGCGCCCTCCCACGTCTGGTGGTTGTCGAGCCCCTCGACGGTGGTGTCGCCGCGCTCGTCGCGCAGCGTCGCGAGGATCTCCACGAGCGCCGCGAGGGCGTCGGGCGCGGCCCCGCCGAACATGCCGGAGTGCAGCTCGGTGCCGAGCGCCTCGACGGTCACCACGACGTTGACCATGCCGCGCAGGCTGACCGTGGCCGCCGGCTTCCCGACCGCGGCGTTGCCGGTGTCGCAGACCAGGATCGCGTCGGCGCGCAGCAGGTCGGCGTTCTCGGGCACGAACGCCTCCAGCCCGCCGGTGCCCTGCTCCTCGGAGCCCTCCACGACCAGCTTGAGGTGCACCGGTACGTCGTCGCCCAGCGCGCGCAGCGCGGTCAGGTGCATGACGATGTTGCCCTTGCAGTCGGCGGTGCCGCGGCCGTGCCAGCGGCCGTCGACCTCGGTGAGCTCGAACGGCGGGGTCCGCCACGCCGCCTCGTCGAGCGGCGGCTGCACGTCGTAGTGGGCGTACAGCAGCACCGTCGGCGCGTCCGGGTCCGCACCGGGCCGGGACCCGACCACGGCGTGGCTCCCGTCGGCGGTCTCCGCCAGGCGGGCGTCGGCGAAGCCGAGCTCCGCGAACGCGTCACGCACCCAGCCGGCCGCCGCCGCGCACTCCTCGGGCGGGAACTGGCGCGGGTCGGCCACCGAGCGCAGCGCGACCAGCTCGGCCAGCTCTTCGCGGGCACGCGGCATCAGCTCCGCGACCCGGTCGCGGAGGGAGCCCCCGCTCACTGTCGGACCACGTCGTCGGTCTTGAGCCTGCCGACCAGCTCCTGCATCCGCGGCAGCTCGTCGGGGCAGTAGATGCCGATGATCAGCAGCTGCCCGCGCACCACGGTGCGGTCCGCGATGACCGGGCGGATCCCCGGGCCCGCGGCGCCGTTGGAGAGGACGCCGCGCAGGACCGCCTGGGACAGCGCCTCGCTCGGGTCGGCGCAGGTGGCGCCGCCGTCGTCGCCGAGCACGCCGACCACCTGCTCGGTCGAGGGCGGGTTGTACCCGGCCTTGTCGATCGCGGCGATGAGCTGCTCGGCCTTGGCCTCCGCCTGCTGGTTCGAGGCGTGGCCGCGGTAGGCCACCAGGCCGATCACGATCAGCACCAGGACCACGCCACCGGCGACGGCGTAGACCACCCAGCGCTCGCGGTCGCTCGAGGTCTCGGCGGGCGTGCTCATGACGCGCTCACCTCCCCCGCCTCGTCACGCTTCCAGGACGGCTTGCGGAACCGGTAGAACAGGTACGGCACCAGCAGCCCGAGCCCCAGCGCCCCGCCACCGACGATCAGCAGGTACAGCCCGGTGTTCCCGGACTCGAACTGCGACGGCGGGATGAACCCGATCAGCAGTGCGGCCAGCGAGGCGGCGAACCCGACCCCGCACAGCCCGGTGAGCATCGGCGCGCGGTAGCCACGCGGGTGGTCCGGGTCGTTGCGCCGCAGCCGCACCGCGGCCACGAACATCAGCAGGTACATGATCAGGTACACCTGCGTGGTGATCACCGAGAAGATCCAGTAGGCGCTGGACACGTCGGGGATCAGCGCGTAGCCGAGCGCGATGACCGTGGTGACCAGACCCTGGGTGACCAGGATGTTCTGCTGCACGCCGTGCGCGTTCAGCTTCTGCAGGTACGGCGGCAGGTAGCCCTCCTGCCGGGAGATCAGCAGCAGGCCCTTCGACGGTCCGGCGAGCCAGGTGAGCATCCCGCCCAGCGACGCGGTCACCAGCATGATCCCGATGATCGGGGTCAGCCACTGCGCGCCGAACTCGGCGAAGACCGCGTCGAAGGCCTGCATGATGCCCGCCGTCAACGACAGCTGGTCGGCCGGCACGATCCAGGAGATCGCCAGCGCCGGCAGGATGAAGATCAGCAGCACCATGCCCATCGCCAGGAAGATCGCGCGCGGGAACTCCTTGCCCGGGTTGCGCAGCGACCCGACGTGCACCGCGTTCATCTCCATGCCCGAGTAGGACAGGAAGTTGTTCACGATCAGCACCAGGCTGGCGATGCCGGTCCACGCGGGCAGCAGGTGCGAGGCGTCCATCGGGGCCGCGGACTCGTTGCCCTGTCCGAGGAACAGCATCCCGAGCAGCACCAGCAGCACACCCGGGATCAGGGTGCCGATGATCAGCCCGCCGCTGGCCAGGCCGGCGACGCCCTTGGTGCCGCGCGAGGACACCCACACGCCCGACCAGTAGACGACCACGATCACGCTGGCGGTCCACACCCCGCTGGAGGCGAGGTCGGGGTTGATCACGTAGGCGAGCGTGCTGGCCACGAAGCCGAGCAGGCTCGGGTAGTAGAAGATCGTCATCGCGAACTGGCACCAGACGGCCAGGAAGCCCATCGGCTTCGAGATGCCGAGCGAGACCCAATTGTAGACGCCGCCGTCCCACCCCGACGCCAGCTCCGCCGACACCAGCGACGTGGGCAGCAGGAAGACGATCGCCGGGACGACGTACAGGAAGACGCAGGCGAGGCCGTAGACGGCCATCGTCGGCGCCGGCCGCAGGCTGGCCACCGAGCTGGTGGTCATCATCGCCAGCGCGACCCAGGAGATCCAGACGGCGGCCGGGACCTTGGCCCGCGCGGCCGCGGCCGGGGCGGCGTCGCCCGGCCGGTCGAGGGGGACGTCCGCGGCGCTCATCGCGGCGGTTCCCCCGTCGGTGCGTGTTGCTCGTGCATGCTGACCGCCTCTCCGAGAGCGACTCCAACGCTTCGGGACGGTAGGTCGCCGGCGGAGCGCGAGGGTCACCCGATGCAGGTGAACCCGGCAGTCCGGTCAGGACACAACGCGCACGTGGTGGTCGGTGTCGTTGAGGCGGCGG
Source organism: Nocardioidaceae bacterium (assembly GCA_013361955.1). Taxonomy (GTDB): domain Bacteria; phylum Actinomycetota; class Actinomycetes; order Propionibacteriales; family Nocardioidaceae; genus Nocardioides_B. The sequence continues at coordinate 866 of JABFXA010000223.1, read as the reverse complement.
CCCCCGTCCTCGGTCACCGTCACGATGTCCTCGATCCGCACCCCGAACCGGCCGGGCAGGTAGATGCCCGGCTCGATCGAGAAGCACATCCCCGGCCGGAGCGGCTGCTCCTCGCCCTCGACCATGTACGGCGGCTCGTGCGTGGTCACGCCGATGCCGTGACCGGTGCGGTGGATGAACTGCTCGCCGTAGCCGGCCTCGGTGATCACCCGGCGGGCCACCCGGTCGATCTCCTGGCAGGGCACGCCGGGCCGGACCGCCTCGAAGGCCGCCTGCTGCGCCGCGCGCACCACGTCATGGACGTGCTGCACCTCCGGCGCGACGCTGCCGACCACCACGGTGCGGGTGGTGTCGGAGCCGTAGCCGTGCATCAGTCCGCCGAAGTCGAGAACCACCGCGTCGCCGGGCTCGATCACCCGGTCGCCCGCCTCGTGGTGCGGGTCGGCGCCGTTGGGCCCCGAGCCGACGACGGTGAAGTCGACCTGCTCGTGGCCGTGCTCGCGCAGCAGCCGGGCCAGGTCGGCCGCGACCTCGGTCTCCCGCCGGCCGGCGAACCGCACGCCGACGATCTCGCCGTACGTCGCGTCGGCCGCGGCGCCGGCCATCGCCAGCCGGGCCAGCTCGTTGTCGTCCTTGACCGCGCGCAGCATCGGCATCGCCGGGCTCAGCGCGTCGTACCTGGTGCCGGGGAGCAGGTGCTGCAGGCCGAGGAGGTGCAGCGACCAGGTGGTGTCGGAGATGCCGTAGCGGCCGCTTTCCGCGAGCAGCGGCCGCACCGCGGCGTAGGGATCGCTGCCGTCGGACCAGTCGAGCAGCTCGAGCGCCGGCGCCACGACCGCCCGGGCGGCGTCGCCGCGCTCGAGCGC
>JABFXA010000400.1 GCA_013361955.1 Nocardioidaceae bacterium | reverse complement strand
CACCGTCGTGCTGGGCAGCCGCGGTGAGCTGGCGGACTCGCTGGTCGGCACCGACGCCGCCGAGACCCAGCGGATCGGCCGGCTGGCCGACGACGCGGCGGCCCGGCTGGTGCGGGCGCCCGACGACGGCCGCTGGGTGCGCGGCCGGGTGCGCCGCTTCCTCGACGACGGCCGGCCGCTCGACGCCGCCGACGCCGCCCGGCTGGCGGTGGCGATCACGGTCAGCCTCGACCTCCGCGACGTGGCCTGGGTGGAGATGCGGCGCGACAACGCCCGGCAGCACGTCGAGCTGTGGCGCGACCTCACCAGGAGGGTGCCGGAGGAGGTGCGCGCCGCACCGGCGGCGCTCCTGGCGTTCGCGGCCTGGCTCGCCGGGCACGGCGCGTTGGCCTGGTGCGCGGTCGACCGCGCCCAGCAGGCCGACCCCGGCTACGGACTGGCCGCGCTGGTCGCGCAGGCGCTCGCGGGCGCGGTTCCGCCGACCGCCTGGACGCCGCCGCCCGCCCGTGACCTGCCACTTCTCCACGGCCCGCCGGAACTGGGCACGGACGGCTGCTCGGCCTAGGCTTCCCGGCATGGGCGATGAGGTGGCTCAGCAGCAGTTCACCCGGGAGGACCGCACCCGCTACCGCGAGAAGGTACGCAGGTGCCTCGACGTGTTCGCCCGGATGCTCCGCGAGGCGCGGTTCGAGGCCGACGCGCCGATGACCGGGCTGGAGATCGAGCTGAACCTGGTCGACGACGTCGGCGACCCGGCGCTGAAGAACGCCGAGGCGCTCGAGGAGATCGCCGACCCGGACTTCCAGACCGAGCTCGGCCAGTTCAACCTCGAGATCAACGTCCCGCCCAAGCAGCTCAAGGAGCGCGGCTTCACCGACTTCGAGGAGGGCGTGCGCCGCAGCCTCAACGACGCCGACTCCAAGGCCGCGAAGGTCGGGGCCCACCTGGTGATGATCGGCATCCTGCCGACCCTGCGCACCGGGCACATGACCCCGGAGTCGCTGACCTCGAACCCCCGCTACCAGCTGCTGTCCGACCAGATCCTCGCGGCCCGCGGCGAGGACATCGTGATCGACATCAGCGGCCCCGAGTCGCTGCGCACCACGACCGACTCGATCGTGCCCGAGGCCGCGTGCACGAGCACCCAGCTGCACACCCAGGTGAGCCCGGAGGACTTCCCGGCGTACTGGAACGCCGCGCAGGCGATCTCGTCCATCCAGCTCGCGATCGGCGCGAACTCCCCGTTCCTGCTCGGCCGGGAGCTGTGGCGGGAGACCCGGATCGCGCTGTTCGAGCAGGCCACCGACACGCGGGCCGAGGAGCTCAAGGCGCAGGGTGTGCGGCCCCGGGTCTGGTTCGGGGAGCGGTGGATCACCTCGATCTTCGACCTGTTCGAGGAGAACGTGCGGTACTTCCCGGCGCTGCTTCCGGTGATCGAGGACGAGGACCCGCTCGAGACCCTGGAGTCCGGGCACACCCCGCGGCTGCAGGAGCTCCGGCTGCACAACGGCACCATCTACCGCTGGAACCGGCCGGTCTACGACGTCGTCGACGGCAACCCGCACCTGCGCGTCGAGAACCGCGTGCTGCCCGCCGGGCCGACCGTCGCCGACACGATGGCCAACGCGGCCTTCTACTTCGGGCTGACCCGCACGCTGGCCGAGCACGAGCGGCCGCTGTGGTCGCAGATGTCGTTCAGCGCCGCCGAGGAGAACTTCCACGTCGCCGCGCGCGAGGGCATCGAGGCGAAGGTGTACTGGCCCGGGATCGGTCAGGTGCCGGCCACCGAGCTGGTGGTGCGCCGGCTGCTGCCGATGGCACGGGCCGGCCTGGAGGAGTGGGGCGCGGCGCCCGACGAGCGCGACCGGCTCCTCGACATCATCGAGCAGCGCTGCATCGTCGGGCAGAACGGCGCGTCGTGGTTCGCCGACCGGGTGCGCGCCCGGGTGGCCGACAACGCCGGCGACCGCCTCGACGCGCTGCGCAGCACGCTCAACGAGTACCGCGACCGGATGCACACCAACGAGCCGGTGCACACCTGGGACTAGGCGCCCGGCCCTTTCGCCGGCGACTCCCGCAGCCGCAGCCGCCGCCACGTGCGCCGCTCGCCGGTGCGCACGTCGAGCCAGCCGTATCGGGTGACGGCGTAGAACCCGGCCAGCGACCGGTCGTGCATGCCGAAGCCGGTGCGGGCCGCCGCGAACCACCGCAGGTCGTCGTCGTGCAGGTCGGGCAGCCCGGGGCGTGCCAGCCACGCGGTCGCCCAGTCGTCCGGCGCATCCTCCAGCAGCGCCGCCACCACGTCGGTCCTCAGTGCCGCGTCGACCGCCGGCAGGTCCTGCGCGCGCACCACGAAGGCGTCGCGCGGTCCGCCGAGCCGTCCGACGTACACGGCGGCGTCGAAGGCGCGCCGGGTCTCACGCTGCCGGAACCGGGCCACCTCGACCCGCAGCAGCGCGCGCACGTCGTCGTCGGTCGGCACCGGCCCAGGATGGCGGCGCGACCGCGGGTCCTGCCGCCGCGCGTCCACAGGCCGCATGGCCTGCGCTAACGTCACCGTGAGCGAGTCATCACTGGAACCAGGAGGCTGGTCGATGGGGACCATCGTCGTCGGGTACGTACCCAAGCCGGAGGGCCGCGCCGCCCTCCGCCGCGCCGCGGAGGAAGCCCGGCTGCGGTCCTCCAAGCTCGTGGTGGTGAACTCCCATCGCGGCGGCCGCGAGTTCGACCGCGACGACGCGCTCCAGTCCGAGGAGCAGCTCGAGGAGGTACGCCGCGAGCTCAAGGACGCCGGCGTCGAGCACGAGGTGCGCCAGCTGGTCCGCGGGATGGACCCGGCCGACGACCTGGTCAACGTGGCCACCGACGTGGGGGCCGAGTTCATCGTCATCGGGCTGCGCCGCCGGTCGCCGGTCGGCAAGCTGATCCTGGGCAGCAACGCCCAGCGGGTGCTCCTCGACGCGCCGTGCCCGGTGCTGGCCGTCAAGGCCGACGAGGACTGACGAGCACCCCTCACGCCGGGCCGCGCGGCTGGGGCAGGATGAGCGCATGACGCTCCGGATCGCCCAGGACCCCACCGCCGACCAGGTGCTGAGCGACAGCCCCTTCGCGCTGCTGATGGGGATGATGCTCGACCAGCAGTTCCCGATGGAGCGTGCGTTCGCGGGGCCGGCGAAGGTGCTGGAGCGGTTCGGCTCGATCGAACCGGCCGCCCTGGCCGACGCCGACCCGGAGGCGTTCGCCGCGCTGTGCGCCACGCCGCCCGCCGTGCACCGCTACCCGGGCTCGATGGCCGCCCGGATCCAGCAGCTCGCCCGCATCGTCGTCGACGAGTACGACGGGCACGCGGACCGGCTCTGGACCGAGGCGACGTCGGGCGCCGACCTGATGAGGCGGCTGCAGGCGCTGCCCGGGTTCGGCAAGCAGAAGGCGCAGATCTTCACCGCGCTGCTCGGCAAGCAGCTCGGCGTGCGCCCCGACGGCTGGGAGCGGGCGGCCGGCGACTACGCGGAGTCCGGCTCGCACCGCTCGGTCGCCGACGTGGTCGACCAGGCGTCGCTGGAGAAGGTGCGCGCGTTCAAGCAGGAGAAGAAGCGCGCGGCGAAGGCCGGCGCCTGACCGCACGCTGAGTGGTCGCTGAGCGGGCGCTGAGGAAAAGGTCACGTCGAGCCGCGGGGGAGCGGCTTGGCTGGGGCCCGGAGCGTGTCACAATGGAGGCGCGGCTCTTGACGTGAACGGGCTCTGCCGCGCCCACCAACCGGTGTACGAGAGGTAGTTCGTGTCGTCGAGCACGTCCCGCAAGCATTCCGCTGATGTCCTGACCCACCCCGACGTCGTCGCGCTCCTCGAGCAGGGTCGCAAGGACGGGCACGTCTCCGCAGACGACCTCCGAGCCGCCACCGCTGCGGCCGCCACGTCGCCGCAGCATCTCAAGGCCGTGCTCAAGCTCCTGACCGAGGAAGGTGTTGCCGTCGTGGTCTCCGCCGAGGACGCCCAGTCGCGCAAGAAGGTCGCAGCCGCGGCGTCGAGTGCCCGGACGACGGTCAAGGCGTCCGCCAAGAAGGCCGCCGCGAAGAAGGCTCCCGCCAAGAAGGCCGACCAGCCGGCGGCGAAGAAGGCGGCCGCGAGCAAGACCGCGGGCCCGGCCAAGAAGGCCGCGGCCAAGAAGACGGCCGCCGGTGCCGAGACGCCGGCCGAGGGCGCGCCGGTGGCGGTCGGTCCCGACGGCAAGAAGGTGCTGCCCGACCTGCCCGACGAGCAGTTCGAGAAGGACCTCGCCGAGGACCCGACGCTCAAGGAGGAGGAGGACGAGAGCAAGGGCTTCGTCGTCTCCCAGGCCGACGAGTCCGACGAGCCGGTCCAGCAGGTCATGGTCGCCGGCGCGACGGCCGACCCGGTCAAGGACTACCTGAAGCAGATCGGCAAGGTGCCGCTGCTGAACGCCGAGATGGAGGTCGAGCTCGCCAAGCGGATCGAGGCCGGGCTGTTCTCGGAGGAGAAGCTCGCCAAGGGCGGCAAGATCTCCACGAAGTCCCTCGAGGAGCTCGAGTGGATCGCCGAGGACGGCCGCCGCGCCAAGAACCACCTGCTCGAGGCGAACCTCCGCCTCGTCGTCTCGCTGGCCAAGCGCTACACCGGCCGCGGCATGCTCTTCCTCGACCTGATCCAGGAGGGCAACCTCGGCCTGATCCGCGCGGTCGAGAAGTTCGACTACACCAAGGGCTACAAGTTCTCGACGTACGCCACCTGGTGGATCCGGCAGGCGATCACCCGCGCGATGGCCGACCAGGCCCGCACCATCCGCATCCCGGTGCACATGGTCGAGGTGATCAACAAGCTGGCCCGGGTGCAGCGGCAGATGCTGCAGGACCTGGGCCGCGAGCCCACCCCGGAGGAGCTCGCCAAGGAGCTCGACATGACCCCGGAGAAGGTCATCGAGGTGCAGAAGTACGGCCGCGAGCCGATCTCCCTGCACACCCCGCTCGGCGAGGACGGCGACTCCGAGTTCGGCGACCTGATCGAGGACTCCGAGGCGATCGTGCCGGCCGACGCGGTGAGCTTCACGCTGCTGCAGGAGCAGCTGCACGCCGTCCTCGACACACTGTCCGAGCGCGAGGCGGGCGTGGTGTCGATGCGCTTCGGTCTCACTGACGGGCAGCCCAAGACGCTCGACGAGATCGGCAAGGTGTACGGCGTGACCCGCGAGCGGATCCGCCAGATCGAGTCGAAGACGATGTCGAAGCTGCGGCACCCGTCGCGCTCGCAGGTGCTGCGCGACTACCTGGACTGACCGGTCTCAGCCGGAGGCGACCAGCCCGACGGCGAGCCCGCACAGCACCAGGCCGACGCCCTGGGCGCGGTGGATCCGCTCGTGCAGCAGCAGCGCGGCCAGCAGCACCGTGCTGGCCGGGTAGAGCGACGAGAGCACCCCGGCGACCGTGAGGAAGCCCTGCTGGGTGGCGAGCAGGAACGCCAGCGTGGCGCCGGTGCCCAGCGGCCCGCAGAGCACCGCCCAGCCGGCGCGCCGGTCCCGGGGCACCCAGGACACCCGCAGCATCAGCGCGAGCACGATCACGGCCGGCACGCTGACCAGCTGGGTCAGGGTGAGCGGCCACAGCCCGGCCGAGTCCGGGATCTGGCCCAGGCACGCGAACAGCAGCCCGAAGCCGAGGCCGGCGAGCACCCCGTCCACCGCTCCCGCGGCGAACGACCCGCGCCGCGGCGGGTGCTGCACGTCCAGCGGGTCGTCGGGGGTGCTGGAGACCAGCCAGATGCCGGGCAGCGCGGCCAGGATGCCGAGCCAGACCACCAGCGTGGGTCGCTCCCCGGTCAGCACCCCCGCCACCACCGGCACCAGGGCGGCGCCGACCGCCGAGACCGGGGCCACCACGCTCATCCGCCCGGCCGCGAACCCGCGGTACAGGAACCCGGTGCCGATCCCGCTGCCCACCCCGGCGAGCACCGCCCAGCGGTAGTCCGCGGCGACCGGGTGCCCGGTGCTGAACAGCGCGAGCACCGCGGTGCACACCGTGGAGGAGGACTGGCCCAGGACGGCGACCTGCCAGGCGGAGGTACGCCGGGACACGATGCCGCCCAGGAAGTCGGACAGGCCGTAGAACAGCGCCGACGCCAGCGCCAGGAGGACCGCCATCTCAGACGGCCACCGCGCCCGCGGCCCAGACAGCGGTGGCGAGCAGGCCGGCGGCGAGCTCGATGAGCACCGAGAGGCCGGCTGCCTTGAGCGCCGCCTTCGTCGACGGCCAGGCCAGGTCGCGGCCGACGCGGCCGAGCTCCGCGGCGTAGATCCCGAGCACGAACCCGACGAAGAGCCCGACGACCGGGATCACGAAGAACCCGGCGATACCGAGCAGCCCGCCGGCGACCAGGCTCCGGTTCGGCACGCCGGCCGCCTTCAGGCCGCGCCCCGGGACGACGTACTTCACGACCGCGCCGAGGACCAGCAGCAGGGTGGCCGCGCCGAACACCGCCCACCCGGCCGGGGAGCCGGTCTGGATCCCCCAGAGCAGCACGGCGCCGAAGATCAGCACCGTGCCGGGCAGCACCGGGACCACGATGCCGGCCAGCCCCACCAGGATCAGGAGACCCACCAGCAGGTCCGTCGGCGCCATGGCGTCAGCCTGTCACATGGCGGGAAGCGCCCCGGCGACGAGCAAGCCCCGGGCCGAGGGCCCGGGGCTTGCCAGAGTCTGGGTCGGGGAGGCGCTCAGCGCTCCGTGTCAGGGCCGGACGCCGGCGTCTCCACCAGCTTGCCGGTCTCGTCGTGGACACTGACCGCGATCTCGCGCAGCTTGTCGCCGTGCTCGCGTGCGTGGTGGGCGCAGAACAGGAGCTCTCCGCCACCCGCGAGCTCGACACGCATGTAGGCCTGCGCACCGCACCGGTCGCAGCGGTCCACGGCGGTGAGCGGTGTACCCGGGGCAACTGCTGTGGTCACTTCGTGGCCTTCCTTCTTGGTGTCCCTGCTCAACGTCACGGGGAACGACCGTGTTCCCTCGTCTCCGTCTTCACCTGGAACAACATCCAATCACGCCGGACGCTTCCCACCGGTGGGTGGTTTCTACCCGCGGGATCCGGGTGACCTCTCCCACATGCCGTGCGAGGTTTCTCGTGGTGCTCGCTTCCCAGTCTGACGTGGCTGGGCCCTCTTCGTTGCCAATCCACCGAACTTGAAACGGGCTGTTGTGCCATCGAGACCTTCCGGCGATCCCGCGTCCGACGTGCCCGTCGGCCCCATCGTCACCCCGGGACGCCGGCTGTCCCGGGAGGTGTGGCGAAACCCGGTCGCCCGGCGTGTCGCGGGTAGATTCATGGCTGCACCCTGACGAGCCGAGGAGAGCAGTGCCCCGCAGCGGAGGACCCACCATCGACAACACGTACAACGCCCACCACCTCCTGGTCCTCGAGGGCCTGGAGGCGGTCCGCAAGCGTCCGGGCATGTACATCGGGTCCACCGACACCCGCGGGCTGATGCACTGCGTGTGGGAGATCATCGACAACGGCGTCGACGAGGCGCTGGCCGGCGCCGCGGCCCGGATCGAGGTGGTGCTGCACGCCGACGGCTCCGTGGAGGTGCACGACGACGGCCGCGGGATCCCGGTCGACAAGGAGCCCAAGACCGGGCTGCCCGGCGTCGAGGTGGTCTTCACCAAGCTGCACGCCGGGGGCAAGTTCGGCGGCGGCTCGTACGTCGCGACCGGCGGCCTGCACGGCGTCGGCGCCTCGGTCGTCAACGCCCTCTCCTCGCGCCTCGACGTCGACGTGGAGCGGTCCCCGGCGACCCAGGGGATGTCGTTCAAGCGGGGCAACCCGGGCGTGTTCGACGGCGACGGCCCGGACGCGTCGTTCACCGCGAAGTCCGGGCTGACCCGCAAGGGCGCCCGGGTGCGCAAGGGCGTCACCGGCACCCGGATCCGGTTCTGGCCGGACCGGCAGATCTTCACCAAGGACGCGACCTTCCACTACGACGAGCTCGTCACCCGGGCCCGGCAGACGTCGTTCATCGTGCCCGGCCTGGAGCTGGTGATCCGCGACGCGCGCGGCGCCGAGCCCGTCGAGGAGCGGTTCAAGCACGACGGTGGCATCGCGGAGTTCTGCGACTTCCTGGCCGCCGACGAGCCGGTCACCGAGGTGCTCCGGCTGCAGGGCAGCGAGAAGTTCACCGAGACCGTGCCGCTGCTCGACGACAAGGGGCACATGACCCCGCAGGACGTCGAGCGCGACCTGGGCGTCGACGTCGCGCTGCGCTGGGGGACCGGCTACGAGACCGAGCTCCGGTCGTTCGTGAACGTGATCGCCACCCCCAAGGGCGGCACCCACGTCGCCGGCTTCGAGCAGGCCGTCACCAAGACCTTCAACGAGGTGCTCAAGGCGACCCGGACCCTGAAGGCCAACGAGCAGGAGGTCGTCAAGGACGACGTGCTCGAGGGCCTCACCGCGGTGGTCACGGTCCGGCAGGCCGAACCGCAGTTCGAGGGGCAGACCAAGGAGGTGCTCGGCACGCCCGCGGTCCGCACGATCGTGCGCAAGGTGGTCTCGGCCGAGCTGAAACGGTTCCTCACCTCGACCAAGCGCGCCGAGAAGGCGCAGGCCAAGGTGGTCCTGGAGAAGGTCGCCAACGCCTCGCGCGCCCGGATCGCGGCCCGCACGCACCGGGAGACCCAGCGCCGCAAGAACGCCCTGGAGTCCAGCGCGCTGCCCTCGAAGCTGGCCGACTGCCGGTCGGTCGACATGGACCGGTCCGAGCTGTTCATCGTCGAGGGCGACTCGGCCCTGGGCACCGCCAAGCTGGCCCGCAACTCCGAGTTCCAGGCGCTGCTGCCGATCCGCGGCAAGATCCTGAACGTCCAGAAGGCCTCGGTCGGCGACATGCTGAAGAACGCCGAGTGCGCCTCGATCATCCAGGTGGTCGGCGCCGGCTCCGGGCGGACCTTCGACATCGACGCGCGCCGCTACGGCCGGATCATCTTCATGGCCGACGCCGACTCGGACGGCGCGCACATCCGCTGCCTGCTGGCCACGCTGTTCTTCAAGTACATGCCCGAGCTGATCACCCAGGGCCGGGTGTTCAGCGCAGTGCCGCCGCTGCACCGGATCGAGCTGTCCAACCCGAAGCGGGGGATGGACAAGTACGTCTACACCTACTCCGACGTCGAGCTGCAGCGGAAGCTCGCCGAGCTGTCCAAGAAAGGCGTGCGCTGGAAGGACCCGGTGCAGCGCTACAAGGGCCTCGGCGAGATGGACGCCGACCAGCTCGCGGAGACCACGATGGACCCGCGCCGGCGTACCCTCCGGCGGCTCACCGTCGACGACGCCGAGGTGGCCGCGTCGGTCTTCGAGCTGCTGATGGGGTCCGAGGTGGCGCCGCGCAAGGACTTCCTGGTGCAGGGGGCCTACGAGGTCGACGCCGACGCGATCGACGCCTGAGCGCGATCCGGGGCGCTGATCGGGGCGTGCACCCGGCGCTCGCGGGCACTGGGTGTCCGGACGACGAGCAACCGGAGGTCAGATGCCGTACCGCGTGTACGAAGCCAGCGAGTTCGAGGCGCTGGCCCAGCCGGCGGCCGCGACCGGCTCCGACGAGCCGCGCGCGAACCGCTACATGGACGCCCTCAACCGGCTGGAGGAGGAGGGCTACCACCTGGTCGCCGTGGACACCACCGGAGCCAGTGGCCTGTACGTGTTCCACCGGCGCGACGACGAGCCGCGCCCGAAGGCCAGGATCAGCGACGTGGGCTGAGCGGACTCAGGCCTTCTGGTCGAGCAGGCCGGTGTCGACGTCGTACAGGAAGCCGCCGATCGCGACCGACTCCGGGATCAGCGGGTGCGACCGGACCGTGCGGACGTCGTCCTCGAGCGCCGCGAGCTGGTCCTCGACGACGCCGAACCGCTGCCAGGTCGCGTCCTGCCCGGCCGACTCGCCGACCCGGCGGCGCAGCTCGTCCTGGCTGGCCGAGGCCATCGCGCAGCGGGTGTGCGGCACCACCAGGATCCGCTCGACGCCGAGCAGGTGCACGCCGAGCACCAGCGCCTCGAGCGCCTGCGGCGTCACCCGGCCGCCCGGGTTGCGGAAGATCTTCGCGTCGCCGAGGCCGAGGCCGAGCATCGCGAGCGGCTCGATCCGGGAGTCCATGCAGGTGACGACGGCGACGCCGGCGCGGGCGACGCCGTCGAAGCCGCTGACGTCGTGGGTGGCGGCGTACTCGCGGTTCGCGGACAGCAGGTCGTCGAAGGTGTCGGTCACGGCGGCAACGTACCGGACGCCGGAGCACTGCCGCGCAGGGTGACCACGGCGAGGACGGCGGCGACCACCGCGCAGACCGCGGCGCCGACGAAGATCGTGTGCAGCTGCTCCAGGCCGGCCTCCTTCAGCAGCCGGGTGTACGCCGCGCACTGGGTGCCGGACGAGCAGACGTCGGACGGCGCGGGCAGGTCGACCTGGACGGCGTAGTAGCGGCGCAGCCCGATCGTGGTGAGCGCGGAGATGCCGACCAGCATGCCGACCATCCGGGCCACCACGAGCAGCGCGCTGGCGACGCCGTGCACGGCGTCCTCGGTGGCGGCGAGCAGCGCCGCGTTGACCGGGGCCAGCGCCAGCCCGAAGCCCAGGCCGGCGAGCACGAGCGGCAGCGTGGCGACCGGGTCGCGCAGCGATGTGAGCCCCCACGTGGACATCCATGTGAACCCGCCCGCGGCGAGCAGCATGCCCACCGCGGTGACCACCCCGACCGGCACGCGGCGGGTGGCGTAGCCGCCGGCCAGCGCGCCGACCGGCAGCGCGACCAGGAACCGCACCAGCACCAGCGCGGCGTCGAGCTGTGAGGCGGGGTAGACGGTCACCCGGGCGAAGATCGGGATGTCCACCAGCGCCGCGATCAGCGCCGAGCCGACGAAGAAGCTGACCGCGAGCGCGCCCCAGGCGCCGGTGCGGACGAACGCGCCGCGGGGCAGCAGCGGCTCCTCGGCGCGGCGCAGGTGCACCACGAACAGACCCGCCGCCGCCGCGGAACCGAGCAGCAGCCACGGGCCGACGGGGGAGAACACCGCCACCTGCGGGTTCGCGGTGGCGAAGGCCAGCACGATGCCGGCGAGCGCGGTGCCGAGCAGGGCGGCGCCGAGCAGGTCCGCCCGGCGGGCCACGTCGGCCCAACGGCGTACGTCGACCAGCGGGCGGCGCGCGGTGAGGCAGTGCGCGACGAACGCCGCGACCAGCAGCACCGCCGCGATGCCGACCGGGGCCAGCCAGCGGCTCGCCCCGACGACCGGCACGAACGCCAGGCCGATCGTGACGTCGCTGGCCAGCGGCGCCGGCTGCAGCATCGCCAGGAC
>JABFXA010000345.1 GCA_013361955.1 Nocardioidaceae bacterium | reverse complement strand
CCGATCTGGCGACGCGGTCCGCCTGGTCGGCCGGCACTCGCACCACCAGCTCCCCGACGACTACGCGTGGGCGGACGTGGTGGCGGTGCCGTCCGTCGTGGACAGCACCGGGGACCGCGACGGGCTGCCCAACGTGGTGCTCGAGGCGATGGCGTGCGGCCGGCCGCTGGTCGCCTCCGACGTCGCGGCGATCGGTGACGCGGTGCACGCCGGCGGCGCCGGGGTGGTCGTCCCGCCCGGCGAACCCGACCTGCTCGCGGCCGCCCTCGACGCGCTGTCGGTCCCGGACGCCCGGCGCCGGCTCGGCGACAGCGGCCGGCGGTACGTGCAGCGGGACTACGAGCTGCGCTCGTGCACCGACCGGTTCGTCGACCTGCTCGGGACCCTCCACGTCCGCTCATCGGAGGGCGTCCATGTCTGAAGCCAGCTCCCGCGACCGGGTCGCCTACGTGCTGAAGGGCTACCCGCGGCTGTCCGAGGTGTTCATCGCCAGCGAGATCTACCGGCTGGAGCGGCTCGGGCTGCCGCTGCGGCTGTACGTGCTGAAGGCGGCCGACGAGGACGTGCACCACGACGTTGTCGGCCGGATCCGCGTCGAGCCGGAGTACCTCACCCAGACCACGTCCCTGTCCGGCAGCCGGCTGCTGCCCTGGCTGCGGCTGAACCTCGGCAGGTTCGCCCCGGTGCTGGGCCGCAGCCTTCGCCGGCACCCGGTGGGCACGCTGCGCGCGGCCGGCCTGGCGCTGGCCCAGTCGGTGCGCGCGCGGCGCGGCCGGTTCGGGCTGCGCAAGATCTACGTCAAGGAGCTGCTGCTCGCCGCCGAGCTGGCCGACCGCGTGGACACGGCCGGCGACGTCGCCCGGCTGCACGCCCACTTCGCGCACGGCACCACCACGGTGACCTGGCTGGCCGCGACGATCACCGGCCTGCCGTTCTCGTTCACCGGGCACGCCAAGGACATCTACACCGAGGACCTCAACCCGGCCGGCCTGCTGCGCCGCAAGCTGGACGCCGCCACGTTCGTGGTCACCTGCACCGACGCGAACCGCCGGCACCTCGAGCAGCTCGGCTCCCGCACCCCCGTGCACGTCGTCTACCACGGCCTGAACGCCGACTTCGAGAGCCTGGTCGCCGGCGGCGTACGCCGGGCGGCGCAGCCGACCCCGCGGCTGCTCGCCGTCGGCCGGCTGGTGCGCAAGAAGGGCCTGGACACCTTCGTCGAGGCGTGCGCCGTGCTGCGCGACCGCGGCCTCGACTTCGAGGCGGTGATCGCCGGGGAGAGCGGCGACCACGAGGAGGAGGTCCGCGCCCGGGTGCGCCGGCACCGGCTCGACGACCGGGTCACGTTCCTCGGCCCGCTCACCCAGGCGGGGCTGTTCGAGCAGTACCAGCGAGCCCAGGTCTTCGCGCTGCCCTGCCGGGTGCTCGAGGACGGCGACCGCGACGGCATCCCCAACGTGCTGATGGAGGCGATGGCCTGCGGCGTCCCCGTCGTGACGACCGGGGTCTCCGGAATCGGCGAGCTGGTGCGCGACGGCGAGAACGGGCTCATCGTCGAGCCGGACTCGCCGGCCGAGCTCGCCGACGCGCTGCACACGCTGGTGAAGGACCCCGGGCTCGTCGAGCGCCTCGGCCGGTACGGCCGGGAGACGATCGCCGCGGACTTCGACGCGCGCACGACGGCCGCCCGGATGGCGCGGCTGCTGACCGGGTCGGGACGCTAGCCGTGCAGCGCGCTGTCGCCCCGCCGTACCCGGAGCTCCGCAGGACCCGGCACCTGCGCACCCGACCCCGCCCGGTGTACTGCCCGATCGGTGCCGACCGGCAGGACCCCGCGGTGGCGGACGACGCGCTCGCCGGCCGGTTCACCTGCGCCGGCAGCACCCTCGCCACCGGGGTGCCGCCGGACTGGCAGCGGGCCGGGCTGGCCGACGACGAGGAGTGGCACATCGAGTGGAGCAAGTTCTACTACGGCCTCGACCTCGCGCACGCCTTCGAGACCACCGGTGACCGCCGGTACCTGAACACCTGGGTGACCCTGGTCTCCAGCTGGATCGACCAGCGACGACCGGACGCCGACACCTCCGACGTCACCGCGCGACGGCTTCAGAACTGGCTCTACGCCTGGCAGATCCTCGACCGGGCACCGGGTTTCCCGGGCCTGCACCCGCTGTTCGAGCGGCGGCTGCTCACCAGCATCACCGACCAGCTCGCGCACGTGCGGCACACCCTCAGCCCGGAGCGGAACCACCGCACCCTCGAGCTCTACGCGCTGCTGGTGCTGCCGCTCGGGCTGCCGTCGCTGGACCCGGACGGCTCCGGCACCGCGTGGGCGTGGGCGGCGCTCCAGCAGAACCTGCTCGCGGACGTGTGGGCCGACGGCGTGCACCGCGAGCGCTCCACGCACTACCACCTGATCGCACTGCGGTCGTTCCTCGCGGCCCGCGTCAACGCCCGGCGCTTCGGCCTGATCGTGCCCGACGCGTACGACGTCCGGCTGCGGGCGGCGTGCCGGTTCGGGATGCACCTGCACCGGCCGGACGGCCAGATCCCGGCGCTCTCCGACAGCGACTCCGGCAGCCACCTCGACCTGCTGCTGCTCGCCGCCGACAGCTTCGACGACCCCGCGCTGCGCTACGTGGCGACGTACGGGCGGGAGGGCACGGCGCCCACCGAGC
>JABFXA010000454.1 GCA_013361955.1 Nocardioidaceae bacterium | reverse complement strand
TGAACGCGGTGACGCCGCCGAACCGGGCGGCGTAGCCGCTGGGGTCGACCTGGATCTCCAGCCAGCGGCCGCCGTCGCGGACGTCGTCCTCCGCCGCCTCCCGGACGAGCCGGCGCACGTCGTCCTCGGTGCGGAGCACCGAGCGCGCGACGTCGTACAGCCGCTGGAACCGGAACCAGCCCTTCTCGTCGGCCGCCGACAGCCGCGGCGGCCACTCCGAGACCAGCTGGTCGGGCAGGTTGATGCCGTCGCGCCGGGCCAGCTCGAGCAGCGTCGAGTGCCGCATCGACCCGGTGAAGTGCAGGTGCAGGTGCGCCTTCGGGAGCCGGTGCAGGTCCCGGGTAGGGCTCAACTGAAGAGCTTCTGCAGGCGCGAGACGCCCTCGACCAGGTCGTCGTCGCCCAGCGCGTAGGACAGCCGCAGGTAGCCCGGCGACCCGAAGGCCTCGCCGGGGACCACGGCGACCTCCGCCTCGTCGAGGATGTGCTCGGCCAGCTCCGCGGAGGTCTCGATCCGGCGCCCGCCGTGCTCCCTGCCGAGCAGGCCCTTCACCGACGGGTAGGCGTAGAACGCCCCGCCCGGCGTCGGGCACACCACGCCATCGATGTCGTTGAGCATCTCGACGATCCGGCGCCGGCGGCGGTCGAAGGCCGCCTTCATCTCGTCGACGGCCGACAGGTCGCCCTCGAGCGCCGCGATCGCCGCCCGCTGGGAGACGTTCGCGACGTTCGACGTGGCGTGCGACTGGAGGTTGGTCGCGGCCTTGATCAGGTCCGCGGGGCCGATCACCCAGCCCACCCGCCAGCCGGTCATCGCGTAGGTCTTCGCGACGCCGTTGACGACCACGGTGTGGTCGGCGACCTCCGGGCACAGCACCGGCAGGGACCCGGTGTCGATGTCGTCGTAGACGAGGTGCTCGTAGATCTCGTCGGTCAGGACCCAGAGCTCGTGCTCGTCCACCCACGCGCCGATGGCCCGGATCTCGTCGGCGGTGTAGACGGCGCCGGTCGGGTTGGACGGCGAGACGAACAGCAGCACCTTCGTGCGGTCGGTGCGGGCGGCCTCGAGCTGCTCGGGCGTGACCTTGTAGCCCTGCGTCTCGTCGGCGAGGACCTCGACCGGGACGCCGCCGGCGAGCCGGATGGCCTCGGGATAGGTCGTCCAGTACGGCGCGGGCACGATCACCTCGTCGCCCGGGTCGAGCATCGCGGCGAACGCCTCGTAGATGGCCTGCTTGCCGCCGTTGGTGACCAGCACCTGGGACGGCTGGACCTCGAGGCCGCTGTCGCGACGGGTCTTCGCCACGATCGCCGCCTTGAGCTCGGGGAGCCCGCCGGCCGGGGTGTAGCGGTGGTTGCGGACCTCCCGGCAGGCCTCGACCGCGGCGTCGACGATGTAGCCCGGCGTCGGGAAGTCGGGCTCGCCGGCGCCGAAGCCGATCACCGGACGGCCCTCGGCCTTGAGCGCCTTGGCCTTCGCGTCGACCTTGAGCGTCGCGGACTCCGCGATCGCGCCGATGCGCTGCGAGACGCGGCGCGCGCGGGGGGAGCCGGGGGGCGGGGTGGTGCCGGCGAGGTCGGCGTCGGAGGTCATGGCCCCATCGTAGGGTGGTCGCCGGGGTCGTCTCGCCAGCCGGTTTGGACTCCGGATCGGTGCAGCACGTAGACTCCCCGCTTGGTGGATTCCCACAGGCTCAGTCCTGCCCGGCGACGGGTGCCGACCGAGCCGGGCTCCACCGCGCGGGCGCCGGACGGCGTCGGCGGAGGGCACTAGCTCAACTGGCAGAGCATCGGTCTCCAAAACCGAAGGTTGGGGGTTCAAGTCCCTCGTGCCCTGCAAGGTCGGCACGTCCGGCTGCAGGAACACACAGGTAGCGCAGCGGGCCGGGTGACCGGCCCGGACACGACGGCCGCCGTGGTGAGCACAGCGGCCAGGACGAGAGGACAGGGAGTGTCGGACAGCAAGGCGGTCCGCGGCCCGCGCGGCGGGGAGACCCGCAAGCGCACCAGCATCCCGACGTTCTACCGCCAGGTGGTCGCCGAGCTGCGCAAGGTCGTCTACCCGACCCAGGAACAGCTGGTCACCTACTTCATCGTGGTGATGGCGTTCGTCGTCTTCATGATGGTGCTCGTCTCGCTGCTCGACCTCGCGTTCGGCAAGCTGACGTTCGCGATCTTCAACGGCAGCTGAGCGCGCGCCCGAGCACCACCCGAGCACCCACCGAGTACCACCCCCGAGTCGTTGATGGAGCAGTACGTGTCTGAGCAGGAGCACGAGACCCCCGAGGTCGACCCGACCCTCGAGGACCAGTACGGCGAGCCGAACGACGGCCCCGCGATCGAGGACGACCCGCGGCTCGACGCCGAGGTCACCGACGAGGACACCGACGCGGCCATGGGCCTCGACGACACCGACGACGACGGGGCGAGCAGCGCCGGCCTGTCGCTGGCCGACGGCGACGAGCCCGACGGGTCCGACGACGACGCGGTCGCGGACGCCGACGACCCGCTCGAGGCGTTCCGCCGCGAGCTGTGGGCGAAGCCCGGCGACTGGTTCGTCGTCCACACCTACTCCGGCATGGAGAACCGGGTGAAGTCGAACCTCGAGAACCGCATCATCTCCCTCAACATGGAGGACTACATCCACGAGATCGTGGTCCCCACCGAGGAGGTCGCGGAGATCAAG
>JABFXA010000115.1 GCA_013361955.1 Nocardioidaceae bacterium | reverse complement strand
AACGGGCCGTCGACCACCATCACCGAGTCGGAGACGTCGAAGTCGGCGACCTCGACCTTCTTCTTCGTCGCGGTGGTGCCGGCGGCCTGCTCCGGCGCGGTGGCCTCGGCCTCGGCCTCGATGGCCGGGGCGAGCATGCTCTCCACCTCGGCGAGGCTCAGCGGCACCGGCTGGTGGCTGTGCCCGACGAACCCGGTCACCGACGGGGTGTGCCGGACCGCGGCCCAGGACTCGTCGGTGAGGTCCATGCGGACCAGCACGTAGCCGGGGAGGACGGTGCGCTTGACCAGCTTGCGCTGACCGTTCTTGATCTCCGCGACCTCCTCGGTCGGGACGATCACCTCGTGGATGTAGTCCTCCATGTTCAGGGAGGTGATCCGGTTCTCGAGGTTGGCCTTCACCCGGTTCTCCATGCCGGAGTAGGTGTGCACCACGAACCAGTCGCCGATCTTGTTGCGCAGCGCCTCGCGGAACTCCTCGAGCGGGTCCGCGGCCGGGGCGTCGCCGTCGGTGACGCCCGTCTCGGCGGTGTCGTCGGTCTCGGCGGTCTCGGTGACCTCGTCGGCCTGGTCCGCCGCCTCGTCGGTCGCGCCGGCGTCAGCGGTCTCGGCAGCGTCGGCGGCGCCGGTCTCGGCAGCAGTGGCGTCCTCGGCCACCGGGGCCTCCTCGCCGGACGCGTCCGGGGCGTCGACGAGCGGCTGCTCGGCGGTGTCCCCGTCGGTCACGGGGGACGCGCCCTGGAGCTCTTGGTCGTACTGCTGCGACACGGTTACTCAGTCACCTTCGTTGTCTCGGTTGCGCGGGCCCGGGAGCCCGTGGACGGTCCGGCTCAGCCGAACACCTTGAAGACCAGCCGACCGAAGCCCAGGTCGAGCAGCGACACGATCGTCATGACCACGAGCACGAACACCAGCACCACGACGAAGTACGTGATGAGCTGCTGCTGGCTCGGCCAGACCACCTTCCGGAGCTCGGCGACGACCTGGCGGTAGAAGGTCGCCGGACTGGTCCGCTTGTCACGCGCCGAGCTCGACGAGCCCGACGAGCGTACGGGGCGGCTCTGGGTCACGGTTCCTCCACTCTCCTGTCCGGTCCTACCGGTCGTGCTGTCTCGCAGGGCACGAGGGACTTGAACCCCCAACCTTCGGTTTTGGAGACCGATGCTCTGCCAGTTGAGCTAGTGCCCTCCGGCGGGTTCTCCCTCGCCGTCGGGCGCGCCCGTCCACCTCATCATCAGACGGGATTGCGGGCATGACAACCAAGGGTGAGATCCACCAAGGGTCAAGTGTACGGGGAAGCCCGAAGTGAAGTCGAACCGAGCGCCGGACCCCGCTGGGCGAGGTCCCGCGAGGGTGCGAGCATAGGCCCCATGAGCGACTCCCCCTCGAGCACCCGCATCTCCGTCCGGATCGGCGGCATCGCCGAGTCCGCGACGCTGGCCGTCGATGCGAAGGCGAAGGCGCTGAAGGCCGCGGGCCGGCCGGTGATCGGGTTCGGGGCGGGCGAACCGGACTTCGCGACCCCGGGATACATCGTCGACGCGGCCGTCGAGGCCTGCCGCGACCCCCGCAACCACCGCTACACCCCGGCCGGCGGGCTGCCCGAGCTCAAGCAGGCGATCGTCGAGAAGACCCGCCGCGACTCCGGGTACGACGTGGAGCCGGCCCAGGTGCTGGTCACCAACGGCGGCAAGCAGGCGATCTACGAGGCCTTCGCGACGATCCTCGACCCCGGCGACGAGGTGCTGCTGCCGGCGCCGTACTGGACCACCTACCCGGAGTCGATCCGGCTCGCCGGCGGGGTGCCCGTCGAGGTGCTCGCCGACGAGACCCAGGACTACAAGGTGAGCGTCGAGCAGCTCGAGGCGGCGCGCACCGACCGCACCAAGGTGCTGCTGTTCAACTCCCCCTCGAACCCCACCGGCGCGGTGTACTCCCGCGACGAGGTCGAGGCGATCGGCCGCTGGGCCGTCGAGCACGACCTGTGGGTGCTGACCGACGAGATCTACGAGCACCTCGTGTACGACGCCCTGGAGACCGCCTCGCTGCCGGTGGTGGTGCCCGAGCTCGCCGACCGCTGCATCGTGGTCAACGGGGTCGCGAAGACCTACGCGATGACCGGCTGGCGGGTCGGCTGGGTGATCGGCCCGAAGGACGTCGTCAAGGCGGCCACCAACCTGCAGTCGCACGCCACCTCGAACGTCTCCAACGTCGCCCAGCGCGCGGCGGTCGCGGCGGTGGCCGGCGACCTGTCCGCGGTGGCCGAGATGAAGGCGGCGTTCGACCGGCGCCGCCGCACGATCGTGTCGATGCTCAACGAGATCGACGGCGTGGTCTGCCCGGAGCCGAAGGGGGCGTTCTACGCCTATCCCTCGGTCAAGGGGCTGCTCGGCCGCGAGGTGGACGGGGTCACGCCGACCACGTCGACCGAGCTCGCCGAGGTGATCCTCGACAAGGTGGAGGTGGCCGCGGTGCCGGGCGAGGCGTTCGGGTCGCCGGGATACCTGCGGTTCTCCTACGCCCTCGGGGACGACGACCTGGTCGAGGGGATCACCCGGCTGCAGAAGCTCTTCGGCTGAGTGGTCTCCCCCGACGGGCCCTCGCACGAGCGGCGTGACCTGCGCCGACTGCCCAAGGCGCACCTGCACCTGCACTTCACCGGCTCGATGCGGCACGCCACCCTGGTCGAGCTCGCTGAGCGCGACGGGATCGTGCTGCCGGACGCCCTGGTCGAGGACTGGCCGCCGCAGCTGTCGGCGGCCGACGAGAAGGGCTGGTTCCGGTTCCAGCGCCTGTACGACGTCGCCCGGTCGGTGCTGCGCACCGAGGAGGACGTCCGCCGGCTGGTCCGCGAGGCCGCCGAGGACGACGTCGCCGACGGCGGCCGCTGGCTGGAGATCCAGGTCGACCCGAGCGGCTACGGCGCCCGCTTCGACGGCATCACCGCGTTCACCGACCTGGTGCTGGACGCGGTGCGGGAGACCTCCGAGGCGACCGGCCTCGGGATGGCCGTGGTGGTCGCGGCGAACCGCACCCGGCACCCCCTCGACGCCCGCGTCCTCGCCCGGCTGGCCGCACAGTACGCCGGCCGCGGCGTGGTGGGCTTCGGGCTCTCCAACGACGAGCGCCGCGGCACCACGAGCGAGTTCGCGGCCGCGTTCGCGATCGCCGAGCGGGCCGGGCTGCTGCTGGCGCCGCACGCCGGCGAGCTGCTCGGCCCAGCATCGGTGCGCACCAGCCTCGACGTGCTGCACGCCGACCGCCTCGGGCACGGGGTCCGGGTGGCCGAGGACCCGGCGCTGCTGGCCCGGGTGGCCGAGGAGGGCGTGCCGCTCGAGGTGTGCCCGACCTCGAACGTCGCGCTCGGCGTCTACAGCGACCTGACCTCCGTCCCGCTGCCGCAGCTGCTGGAGGCCGGCGCGACCGTGGCGCTCGGCGCCGACGACCCGCTGCTGTTCGGGTCGCGGCTGGCCTCGCAGTACGCCACGATGCGCGCGGCGCACGCCCTCAGCGACACGCAGCTCGCCGATCTGGCCCGGATGTCCCTGTATGCGTCGTCCGCCCCGGACGACGTCAAGAAACAGTCGCTGTCCGACATCGATGCGTGGCTGGCCGACGAGCCCGACGACTAGGGTGCGTGCCATGACGAGCACACCGGGGGACGGACCGCAGCCGGACGAACCGCAGCAGCCTCCCCAGCAGCCCTACGGACAGCAGCAGCCGGGTCCCTACGGACAGCAGCCGTACGCGCAGCAGCCCTACGGAGCGCAGCAGCCGTACTACGGGCAGCAGCCGCCGCCCGTCGCCTACGCGCCGGACCACCCGCAGGCCACCACCGCGATGATCCTGGGCATCCTCGGCATCGTGCTGTGCCAGGTGCTGGCGCCGTTCGCGTGGCGCATCGGCAAGCGCGCGGTCGACGAGATCGACGCGTCGCAGGGGCGGCTCGGCGGGCGCGGCTCGGCGCAGGCCGGCTACGTGATGGGCATCATCGGCACCGCGCTGCTGGCGCTGTACCTGGTCTTCCTCGTCGGCTTCGTGCTGATCGCGCTGCTGACCGCGACGACCGACTCGTCGACCTTCTGAGCGCTACGGCGCGACCGGCTCGGGGAGCTCGCAGCCGACCAGCACCGGCTCGTTGACCAGCAGCACGCCGTAGCGGTCCCACACGCCGCGGCGGACCTCGCCGGCGAGCTCGAGCAGGTCGGCCGTGCTGGCCCCGCCGCGGTTGGTCAGCGCCAGCGTGTGCTTGCCGGACAGCGCCACCCGATCGGTGCCGAAGCCCTTGCCGAAGCCGGCGTGCTCGATCAGCCACGCGGCACTCGTCTTCACGGTGCCGTCGGGCTGGTCCCACCGCGGCGCGTCGTCGGGGAGCCGTGCGGCGGCCTCGGCGTCGAGCATCGGGTTGGTGAAGAACGACCCGGCGCTCCAGGTGTCGTGGTCGTCGGGATCGAGGACCATGCCCTTGCCGGCCCGGAGACCCAGCACCGCCCGGCGTACGTCGCGGGACGGTGCCCGCTCGCCGACGTCGACGCCGAGGGTGCGGGCCAGCTCGGCGTAGCGCACCGGCGCGCCGAGGTCGCCGAGACGGAGCTGGAAGGTCACGTCGAGGACGATGTGCCGGCCGGGGTCCTGCTTGAAACGGCTGGTGCGGTAGCCGAACCGGCAGTCCGCCGCGAAGAAGGTGCGTTGGCCCCGCAGCACCCGGTCCCAGCAGCGCACGGACGCGACGGTCTGCGCGACCTCCTGGCCGTAGGCACCGACGTTCTGGATCGGGGTGGCGCCGACGCTGCCGGGGATGCCGGACAGCGCCTCGACTCCGATCCAGCCCTCGTCGACCGCGCGCGCGACCAGGTCGTCCCAGGTCTCGCCGGCGGCCACGGTCACCATCGCGCCGCCGCAGCTGTCCTGCTCGACCCGGACTCCCGTGGTGGCGATCCGGACCACGGTGCCGTCGAAGCCCTCGTCGGCGACCACCAGGTTGCTGCCGCCGGCGACCAGCAGCACCGGGGTGCCGGCCGCGTCGGCGGTGCCCACCGCGTCGAGCAGATCGGCCTCGGTGGTCGCGTGCACCAGCTCGCGGGCCGGGCCGCCGAGACGGAGCGTGGTGAGGTCGGCGAGCCGCTCAGGCACGCAGCACCGCCCGGGGCATGCCGAGCACCTTCTGGTCACCGCAGGTCACCTCGAGGGCGACCTGGGCACCCGCGTCGGTGACCTCCTTGACGGTGCCGCGCACCACCACGTCGACGCCGGTGTCGTCGTCGGGGACCACGACCGGCTTGGTGAACTTGCAGCCGAGCTCGACCACCCGGCCCGGCCCACCCGCCCAGGTGTCGAGGGCCCGGGCGGCGAGCGCGAGGGTGTACATGCCGTGCGCGATCACGCCCGGCAGCCCGACCGAGGTGGCCACCCGGTCGGACCAGTGGATCGGGTTGAAGTCGCCGCTGGCACCCGCGTAGCGGACCAGGTCGGCGCGGGTGACCGTGTAGGTCTGCTCGGGCAGCACGTCGCCGGCGGACAGGCTCATGCGTCCTCCCCCTTGTGCACCAGGGTCGCGAAGGCGGTGCAGACCGGCGCGCCGTCGGCGTCGGCGATCTCGCTGCGGGTGCCGATGATGTCGGCGCCGCCGATCTGCCGGAGGCTGTCGACGGTCAGGGTGGCGGTGAGCACGTCGCCCGGACGGACCGGCCGGGTGTAGGTGAACCGCTGGTCGCCGTGCACCACCCGGTGCAGCGCGATGCCGACCGCCGGGTCCTGCATCAGCCCGGTCATCGCCTGGAAGGCCACCACGATCGGGAACGTCGCCGGCGCCGACTCCCCGTCGTACGTCGAGCCGGTGGCGCGGGCGAACTCGCGGAGCCGCTCGTCGCTGACGGGGTACGGCGGGGTCGGCGGGAAGGTCCGCCCGGCGAGGGAGGGGTCGACGGCCATGGTCAGCAACCTACCGATCCGGGCGCACGAGGGGCTCGACCACCCGGGACAAGCAAACAGCCCCGGTCTCCCGGGGCTGTCGTGGGACGCGGAGCGTCAGCGGGTCTCGCGGTGCTCGGTGTGCTTGCGGCAGCGCGGGCAGAACTTCTTCAGCTCCAGGCGGTCCGGGTCGTTGCGACGGTTCTTCTTGGTGATGTAGTTGCGCTCCTTGCACTCCGTGCAGGCCAGAGTGATCTTGGGGCGAACGTCAGAGCTCTTGCTGGCCACGGAACTGCCTCTACTTTCGAATGCTGCGGTCGTACGGATGGGTGCTGCCCCGGCGAGCAGCCGTCCAAGTCTGTCATCCCGCGCAAACGGGAGCGCCGGTAGCGGGGGCGGGGATCGAACCCGCGACCTCACGATTATGAGTCGTGCGCTCTAACCGCCTGAGCTACCCCGCCTCGTGGAACACGGATGTCACCGCGGAGGTGACGACCACCGTCCAGAGCCCCTTTACGGAATCGAACCGTAGACCTTCTCCTTACCATGGAGACGCTCTGCCGACTGAGCTAAAGGGGCAAGCAGCAACGAAGGATACACACGGCCGGAGCGGTTCATGAAATCGCGGTCCGAGCCGTCCGCGCGACCCTCCCAGCCGGCGAGACCCAGGTCACGGCGCCCCCGTCCGGCACCCGCGATGATGGCGGCCGTGCAGCCCTTCTACCTCCCGGACGGCCCCGGCTCGTTCACCTCGACCGGCTCGACCGCGGGGCCGTGGAGCAGCGACGCGCAGCACGGCGGCCCGCCGGCCGCGCTGCTGGTCCGGGAGGTCGAGCGGCTCGCCGGGGCGGGGCGGGTGGTCGGCCGGTTCACGATGGAGCTCCTCGGGCCGGTGCCGGTGGGTCCGCTGCGGGTCGAGGCGGCCGTGGTCCGGCCGGGCCGGTCGGTCGAGCTCGTCGAAGCCACGGCGTACGACGTGGGGCGGGAGCGGGCCTGCGCCCGCGCGAGCGCGTGGCTGTTCCCGGAGGGCTCCGACGGCCCGCGACCGGGCGAGGACCCGCTGCCGCACGGCCCGGCGGACGGGATCGAGAAGGAGCCGCCGGCGTCCTGGTCACGCGGCTACCTCGACGCGATCGAGTGGCGCTGGCTGCGCGGTGCCGTGCACGAGACCGGGCCGGGCACTGTGTGGATGCGGCCGCGGGTGGCGCTGGTCGAGGGCGAGGAGATGTCGCCGGTCCAGCGGCTGATGACCTGCGTGGACTCCGCGTCGGGGGTCTCCGCCGAGCTCGACATCGCGGAGTGGGCGTTCCTGAACACCGAGCTCACCGTCCACGTGCTGCGCCCGCCGGCCGGAGAGTGGGTGTGCCTCGACGCGGTCACCGTCCTCGGTAGCGGCCACGTCGGCGTCGCCACCTCGACCGTCCACGACGAGCACGGACCGGTTCCCCGGTCGGCGCAGGCGCTGCTGGTCACCCGGCGCGGGTGAGCATCCGGGGCACGGGCGATGAAGGGTCCGAAATTGTCACGACATCGTCCGGCCGACCCGCCATGCTGAACGGGAGGCCCCGGCGGGCCTCGTCCAGGGCGCCTGGAGGGCGGGCGTCCGCGTCCCTCGAAGGGGTCCCCAGACATGAGAGCGACCTACCGGGTCCTGTGCGGGCTGACGATGCTGCTGGTGCTCGTCCAGTCGGCGGCCATCGCGTTCGGCACGTTCGGCATCCTGGACTTCGTCTCGGGCGGCGACGACTACACGAAGTCGATCGCCGAGGACCGCAGCGCCGACGCGGGCGGCCTCGGTCAGAACATCCACAGCTTCGGGGCGATGGCGATCGCGCTGGTCGCGATCATCCTGCTGGTCGTCTCCTTCTTCGCGAGGATCGACGGCGGAGTGAAGTGGGCCGGCATCGTGTTCCTGACCGTGGTGCTGCAGTGGGTGTTCGCGATCGTGGCGTTCAGCGCGCCGGTCGTCGGGATCCTGCACGGCATCAACGCGTTCTTCATCTTCGGCACCGCGATGACCGCGATGCAGCACGCGAAGGCGGTCGAGGCGGAAGCCCCGGCCACGGCGCCGGCCTGAGCGTCGTCCGCGGTACGACGAGGGCGGCGGCCCGGTGAGCAAGGAGCGGCTGCGGCTGCTGCTGGCCTCCGTCGCCACCCTCGTCGTCGTGCTCCCGATCGGGTACCTCTGGCAGCAGAGCCTGATGCCGTCGACGTACTCCGTGATGGACATGGGGTACGTCGACTACGGCGGCGGGCCCCGCCGCAGCGGTGACGACGGGCACGACGGGCACGACGGGCACGACATGCACGACAGAGCCGGCGCGACCAGCGTCGCCGACCTCACCGAGCGGTCGGACCGGGCCGCGGACGTCACGGTCGACCTGGTCGCCCGCCAGGGGACGGTCACCGTCGCCGGCCGGGAGATCGACGGCTACTCCCTGAACGGCCGCACCCCCGGGCCCACGATCGAGGTCACCCAGGGCCGGCTGCTCGAGGTGCGGCTGCACAACCGCGACGTCGAGGAGGGCATCACCCTGCACTGGCACGGCGTCGACGTGCCCAACGCGGAGGACGGTGTCGCCGGGGTCACCCAGGACGCGGTGCAGCGCGGCGAGGAGCACGTCTACCGGTTCGTGGCCCGCGACGCCGGGACGTACTGGTACCACTCGCACCAGGTCTCCCACGAGCAGGTCCGCGGGGGGTTGTTCGGGACGCTCGTGGTGCAGCCGCGGCGCGCTCCCGCCGGAGTCGTGGACGTGCCGGCCGTGATGCACACCTACGACTCGCTGACCACCGTCAACGGCACCCGCACCGACCACGTCACCGCCCGGCCGGGTCAGCGGGTGCGGGTCCGGGTGGTGAACACCGACAACGGCCCGTTCCAGGCCTGGGCGAGCGCGCCGTACCGGGTGCTCGCGGTCGACGGCACCGACGTGCACGGCCCGACACCGGTCGAGGACGAGGCGGTGACGGTGACCGCCGGCGGCCGGGTCGACCTCAGCCTGACCGTGCCCGCCGACGGGCTGCGGGTGCAGCTCGGCTCGGCGGCCGCGGTCGTGGTCGGCCGCGAGGGCGCCGAGGTACCGGAGCCGGACGCACCCGGCGCCGAGGTCGACCTGCTGTCGTACGGCGCCCCGGCCCCGCTGGGGTTCGACCCGGCCGACGCCGACCGCAGCTTCCGGTACGCCGTGGGCCGACGGCCGGGCTTCGTGAAGGGCCGGCCGGGACTGTTCTGGACCGTGAACGGCCACCTGTTCCCCGACGTGCCGATGTTCGTGGTCCGCGAGGGTGACGTGGTCCGGATGACGATCTCCAACTCCAGCGGCGACGTGCACCCGATGCACCTGCACGGCCACCACGCGGTGGTGGTCTCCCGCGACGGCCGGAGGGCGACCGGGAGCCCGTGGTGGTTCGACTCGCTGGACGTCGAGGACGGCGAGACCTACGAGGTCGCGTTCGTGGCCGACAACCCGGGCGTCTGGATGGACCACTGCCACAACCTCGAGCACGCCCGGGACGGCCTCGTCGCGCACCTCATGTACGACGGCGTGCGGACGCCGTACCGGGTCGGCGGTGCGCCCGGGAACGAGCCGGAATAGACGCCGGTGCGCGCGGGTTCGTATAGTTGAATTCGCAACTACAACCGGGAGCCACCCCATGCAGTTCGGCATCTTCACCGTCGGCGACGTCACCACCGACCCCACCACCGGTCGCACGCCGACCGAGAACGAGCGCATCAAGGCCACGGTCGAGATCGCGAAGAAGGCCGAGGAGGTCGGGCTCGACGTGTTCGCCACCGGCGAGCACCACAACCCGCCGTTCATCGCCTCCGCGCCGACCACGACGCTGGCGTTCATCGCCGCGCAGACCAGCCGGATCATCCTGTCCACGTCGACGACGCTGATCACCACCACCGACCCGGTGCTGATCGCGGAGAACTCCGCGAAGCTGCAGCACCTCGCCGACGGCCGCGTCGACCTGATGATGGGTCGCGGCAACACCGGCCCCGTCTACCCGTGGTTCGGCAAGGACATCCGCGAGGGCATCCCGCTGGCGATCGAGAACTACCACCTGCTGCACCGGCTGTGGCGCGAGGACGTGGTCAGCTGGGAGGGGAAGTTCCGCACGCCGTTGCAGGGCTTCACCTCGACGCCGCGGCCGCTGGACGGCGTCCCGCCGTTCGTGTGGCACGGCTCGATCCGGTCCCCCGAGATCGCCGAGCAGGCGGCGTACTACGGCGACGGGTTCTTCGCGAACCACATCTTCTGGCCGTCCACGCACACCCAGCAGATGGTCGGCCTGTACCGCCGCCGCTTCGAGCACTACGGCCACGGCTCGGCCGACCAGGCGATCGTCGGGCTCGGCGGCCAGGCGTTCATGCGCAAGAACAGCCAGGACGCGGTGCGGGAGTTCCGTCCGTACTTCGACAACGCGCCGGTCTACGGGCACGGCCCGTCGCTGGAGGACTTCACGGCGCAGACGCCGCTGACCGTCGGCAGCCCGCAGCAGGTGATCGAGCGCACGCTCGGGTTCCGCGACTACGTCGGCGACTACCAGCGCCAGCTGTTCCTCATGGACCACGCCGGCCTGCCGTTGAAGACGGTGCTGGAGCAGCTCGACCTGCTCGGCGAGGAGGTCGTGCCGGTGCTGCGCAAGGAGTTCGCGGCGAAGAAGCCCGAGCACGTCCCCGACGCGCCGACGCACGAGTCGCTGCTCGCCGCGGCGCAGAAGGAGCAGGAGGTGGAGCAGTGAGCCGGACCATCGCGGTGGTGACTGCCGGGCTGAGCCAGCCCTCGACGTCGCGGCTGCTGGCCGACCAGCTCGCGGCCGCCACCGACCGCGCGCTGCGGCTGCGCGACGAGCGGGCCGAGGTGGTCGTCATCGAGCTGCGCGACCTCGCGCACGCGCTGACCGACAACCTGCTGACCGGGTTCCCCTCGGGCGCGCTGGCCGACGCCGTCCGCGCGGTCGCGGAGGCCGACGCGGTGATCGCGGTGACGCCGGTGTTCAGCGCGTCGTACAGCGGGCTGTTCAAGACGTTCTTCGACGTCCTGGAGGACGGCACCCTGGACGGCAAGCCGGTGCTGATCGGCGCGACGGCCGGCACCGCGCGGCACTCGCTGGTGCTGGAGTTCGCGATGCGGCCGCTGTTCGCCTACCTGCGCGCCGACGTGGTGCCGACCGCTGTGTTCGCGGCCAGCGAGGACTTCGGCGCCGGCGGCGCCGGCCAGGGCCTGACGGCTCGCGCCGACCGGTCCGGCCGGGAGCTCGCCGACCTCGTGCTGGGCCGCGAGCGCAGCCGGCCGGTGGACCCGTTCGAGAACCCGACGCCGTTCGACGAGCTGCTCGGCGGCTGACCCGTCCCGCTGGTCGCGAGACCTGGTTTCGAGGCGAGGGGTAGCCGGCGGATTCAACCTGTGTTTGCAACACCGGGTTTGTTGTCGTGTTCGGACAGTAGCTTGTCGAGGGCTTCGGCGGGGGTGGCCCA